>NZ_JBFUIY010000011.1:0-214671 GCF_056401655.1 Allobosea sp. P4_E12
CCCTGCCGACGGTCTTCACTCTCAACGAAGCGCTTCATCTAAGCTCCCGGAGCATCACCTCCAGGAATCCTAGCCGACTCGGCTCTTTTCACACAGCCTCAGTCGGTTGCGGATCTGAAGGGCAAGAACTTCGCCTTCGCCGATCCGAACTCGACGTCGGGCTTCGCCTTCCCGTCCTATTTCCTGCGCAAACAGGGCTTTGATCCGCAGAACCATTTCGGCGGCACCGTCTTCTCCGGCGGCCACGACAACTCCGTCCTGGCGCTGGTGCGCGGCCAGTTCGACGGGGTGGCGACCTATCAGGTCAACGAGACCTCCGGCGTCGTCCAGCGCCTCACCGCGCGCAACATGATTCCGGCAGGCGCGACACGCGTGATCTGGACCTCGCCCCTGATCCCCTCCAGCCCGTTCTCGACACGGGCCAACCTGCCCCAGGGACTGAAGGATGCCTTCGTCGCTGCGATGATGGCGATGAAGGCGGAGGCACCCGAGGTCTGGAAGGTCTACACCGACGGTCAGGTTTCCGCTTACGCCCCGGCGAAACACGAGGACTATCTCGATATCATCGCGGTGACGGAGGAGCTTGAAGCCCGGCGCAAGCAGAAGCCCGCAGGCTGAGCGGCGATCTGCCGCCGCAAGGCGGCACGAAAGGCGTTTTCAACAATGAAGTCGCCGATGGAAGCCGGGAATTGGTTCCGCGGGCCGGACCGGCTCTTGCATCGACTTTGGTTGTAAGCCCTATTCCCGCAAGCTGCGGCATTCCGCCGCGCTCTGTGGCACTCTCTTGCGAAGGTCTGCTCCATGCTGAACTCGCCCGCCCTTGCCGACGGCGCCAAGCTCGTCGGCCGCATCCTGCTTGCCCTGATGTTCGTGCTCGCTGGCTACTCCAAGATCAGCGGCTATGCCGGTACACAGCAGTACATGGCCTCGGCTGGCGTGCCCGCCATTCTGCTGCCTCTCGTGATCGCGGTCGAGCTTCTGGGCGGCCTGATGGTCGTTCTCGGCTGGAAGACGCGTCTTGCAGCACTTGCCCTTGCCGGTTTCACGCTGGCTGCGACGCTGCTGTTCCACCTGAACTGGGCCCAGCCGATGCAGCAGCTCCTCTTCATGAAGAACCTCTCCGTCGTCGGCGGCTTCCTTGTGCTGTTCGCCGCGGGGCCCGGCCGGCTGTCGCTCGATCGCGGCTGACGTCGCATCACAAATCGCTGAAATCGACACGCCCGGCCTTGAGCCGGGCTTTTTTGTCTGATCCGGTCGGCTAGAAGATATTATCCGCATGCGCCGACGCTGGCGCGAGTTCCCCGGTAAGGAAGACCTGATGCGTCTTTTGAGTTTCTTTGTCGCTGCTCTCGCCGCCATCGCGCTCGTGGCGGGGCAGCAGAGCGGCAGCGGCGGCATGCTCGGTATGGGCGCCGTGGGTGTGCTGCTCGCACTCGCCACCTATCGCTCGACCGAGACCAGCTTCTTCCTGAAGATCTTTTCCGGGATTTTCGGTGTTGAGTACGTCGTCTTCGGGGCCGGCTCGGTGCTCGCGCAGCTTGGCTACTGGCCTGCCGATTGGGCCGCGATCGCTCCCCCTGCCAGCCTCGCCACGACAGTCGCCGTCTTCGGCATCCTGATCTATGCGATCTCCTTCATTCCGATGATCCAGCGCATCTCGCGCCTGGCATCGCCCTATTTTTCCTCGACCGAGACGACGACGGCGTACCTTTGGCCGTTCGGCACCTATCAGATCCAGCTCGGGCGCCTCGGCGTCATCCTGCTGATCTTTCTGGTGATCCTGAATCAAGCGCAGGTCGGCATCTCGCTGCGTCTGAGCTTCTTCAATCGCGATTTCTACAACGCGATCCAGGAGAAGGATGCGCCGTCATTCTGGTATCAGCTGATCTATGTCTTCAGTGTCTGGGCCGCCATCTCGGTGGTCTCGAACCTGATCGAGATGTTCGCCAACTACACGCTGCTGATCCGCTGGCGGCGCTGGATGGCGGAAAAATACAGCAAGAGCTGGCTCGGCAACGCCACTCATTACCGGATCTCGCTGGCGGGCACTGCCGACAACCCTGACCAGCGTATCGCGGAAGATACCCGCGCCTTCGTCAATCAGACCTACAACTTCGCCCTGCCGCTGCTGTCGCAGATTTCGACACTCGTCTCGTTCTCGATCATCCTCTGGTCGATTCCCGTTCCGATCACCATTCCGGGCACCGAGATCATCATCCCGGGCTTCCTGCTGTGGATGGCGCTGATCTACGCGATCGCGGCGACCTGGATCACGCATCTCATCGGCAAGCCCCTGATCKGGCTCGAATTCGAGCAGGAACGCCGGGAGGCGAACTTCCGCTTCTCGCTGGCGCGTCTGCGTGAATATTCCGAGCAGATCGCGCTGATGCGCGGCGAAGCCTCCGAACAGCGGCATCTGAGCCAGCGCTTCGGCGACATCGTCTCGAACTTCTATCGACTGGTCTGGAGCCGGGTGAAGCTGACCAGCTTCACCCTGTCCTATAATCAGGCGAATGTGGTCGTGCCCTATGTGCTGCTCGCACCGCATTACTTCACGGGCATCATCACGCTCGGCATCATGACGCAGGTTGCCTCGGCCTTCGATCGTGTCCAGACGGCGATGTCGTTCTTCATCAACAGCTATCAGGCCATCGCCTCCTATCTGGCCTCGATCAACCGCCTGACCACTTTCGAGGCGGCGATCGGGCAGGCGCAAGCCGCCACGGCCGGCGAGAAGGGCATCCACCAGACCGAACTCCCCGGGAACGAGGTCCATATCGACGGCGCGACACTGACGCTGCCGAACGGCACGCCGATCGTGCGGATCGACGGGCTCGATCTCGGCACTGCGCGCTCGACACTGGTGATCGGACCGTCAGGATCGGGAAAATCGACGCTGTTCCGCGCCATAGCCGGCATCTGGCCCTTCGGGGAAGGCAAGGTCGGGGTTCCCGCCAGTGCGCGGATCATGCTGCTGCCGCAGCGCCCCTACCTGCCGCAGGGGACCTTGCGCGCGGCCATGTCCTACCCGGCGCTCGACGACACCTATACCGATGCCGACATCGCGACGGCGATGACCCAGGTCAAGCTCGCCCACCTGATCGACCGGCTCGACGATGTCGACCTCTGGGCCCAGCGCTTGTCAGGCGGTGAGCAGCAGCGCCTCGCCGTCGCGCGCGCCTTGCTGGCCAAGCCCGACTGGCTCTTCCTTGACGAGGCCACCGCCTCGCTCGACGAGAAGCTGGAAGGAGAGATCTACGACCTCATCGACCGGACACTGCCGCAGACGAAGATTGTCTCGATTGGGCATCGCTCGACATTGCGGGAGATGCACGACGAAATCGTCGTCATGCAGCCGAACGCGGATGGAACGCACAGTCCCCGCGCGATGGTTCGTGAGCCAGTCGTTCAGTCGTGAATCAACGAGCGCCCGTAGCCGGGCGCTCGTCTGCCTTTCCCGCATCACGCTTCGTGTCGGGAAAGGCGGATCGTCAGGAGAACTGAAGCTGGCGGCTGACCGTCGTCAGATGCCGCGGTCGAAGCGCAACTCGCCCGAGGCGGTCTTGATCACCAGCCTGCCCTCGACGAGGTCCCAGTTGCGAGCTCCGCGCAAGGCGACCAGATAGGCCCGCTCGAATTCGGCAGCGCCCTTGTCGCAGGAGCGCTTGGTGATGGCCATGGGGCCGACCGCGATCCCCTGCTGGCGCAGCGGGTATGCCGCAGCGGAAAACGTGTTGCAGCCGCTGTAACCGGTGCCACGCAGGTTCGAGTCGATCTGCAGTGTGGCCTTGCGATCGGCGATCGACTTGCCGTTCATCGAAATCGCCGTCCAGGAGGCGCCCAGGGGGAAGGTTTTTTCCTGTTTCGGCGCTGCAGGCGCCTGCTCCGGCTGGTTCTGCATATCACGCGGCGACATCGCCTTTCGCTGGGCGGAAGCCGGCGACGCGATCAGCAGGGGTGCGAGGCTCAGGGCGAAGACAGCGGCGTAGCCAAGGCGTCGATTCATCATTTCTCTACCTATGCGGGGCCGGGACGATAGCCCACGCCCCGCTCTCATGGAAACGCCTAGAACCGTATCGCGTTGGGATCAACTGCGATCATTGCGACAACGTTGCTTTGCCGAGTGGCAGCGCCAGCAACGTCACGCGGCATCGCGTCGGAAATGGGCCCGGCTTCAGCCCAAGGCGGCGCCAGATGTCGCTCAGATGCGCGCCAGCAGGCGCTCCAGCAAGGGATTGGCCTTGCGGAAGACATAGGCTGGGGCGTTGACGGTGATCTCGTCAGCGCCGGAGCCGGCCAGATCGTCGACCAGTGCGAAGACCGCCTTCTCCGGGCAATGGATGGCCAGGATACCGCTCTCGGCATGCGCACCGAAGGGCAGCCGAGCGCCATGTCGCGCCACCATCTCCTCAATGGCCGCAGGCTTCGCATCGGTGAGCCGCGCGCGGATCTCCCGGACGGAACGCCCCTCCTCCTCGGCCGCGATGCGCGAGAGAATGGCGTTGGCGGCGGCGCGTGCGCGCGGGCTCCACGGCGCCCGCACCGAGGCGACGAGATTGGCCTCGGAGGCCAGCATGACACCATCGTCCAGAATCTTCAGGGCGTTGGCGGCCAGCGTCGCGCCAGTGGTCGTGATGTCGACGATGATTTCGGCGGAGCCGGCGGCCGGGGCCCCCTCCGTCGCGCCCAGGCTTTCGACGATGCGGTAGTCGCCAAGCCCGTGCTCGGCGAAGAAGCGGCGTGTCAGGTTCACATATTTGGTGGCGACGCGCAGTTTGCGGCCATGGCGTGCGCGCATATGGCTCGCGACATCGTCGAGATCGGCCATGCAGCGGACATCGATCCAGGCCTGCGGCACGGCGACCACGACATTGGCGTGGCCGAAGCCGAGCGGCGTCAGCATCTCGACGGCGGCATCGGCATCGGCCACCTGCTCGCGCACGAGGTCCTCGCCCGTGATCCCGAGATGGGCCGCGCCGGAGGCCAGTTGCGAGACGATCTCCGAAGCCGAGAGGAACGCGACTTCCGCGCCATCCAATCCCGCGATCGTGCCGCGATAGTCGCGCGAGCCACGCGACTGCACGAATTTCAGTCCGGCACGGCCGAAAAAGGCAGTGGCGTTTTCCTGGAGCCGCCCCTTGGAGGGGACCGCGAGAACCAGCGGAGCGTCGCTCATGATGTTTGTCCCGTCAGCCGGTCGAGCCAAAGCGAGGCGCCGACTGCCGGGGCCGGCTGAGGCGCACCGAGGCGACCGAGCACGTTGTCGTAGCGGCCACCTCCGGCAACGGGCCGGCCGTCGCTGCGGCCCAGGTCATGCAGCTCGAAGATGAAGCCGGTGTAATAATCGAGATTGCGGGCGAAGCCGGTCGAGAAGGAGATCTGGCCGACATCGACACCGCGCGCCGCAAGGAAGCCGGTGCGCTCGTCGAAGGCGTCGAGTTGCTGCCCCAGGTCGAGCGAAGCCTGGTCGGAAAGGGCCCGCAATGCGGCCGACGCCGCATCGGGATCACCCGTGACGGCAAGTGCCTGGCCGAGCACGGCCTTCACATCCTCATTGACCGGGTTCTCGCGCTCAGCGGCACGGGCCAGGAAGCGTTCGGCGATATCGCCGGCGGAGCGGCCTCCGACCGTCGAGATCCCCGCGATCGACAATACATCCTCGACAAAGGCCTTGGCCGCCTTGGGATCCTGCCCCTCCAGCGCCTTGAGCAGTCCCGCATGAGCCGTTTCGCCAGTGGCTGCAGGCGGATCGAGCGCCTCGACCGCCTCGGCCGCCTTGCCCTGCACGACCGCGCGCATCAGCCGGCGGCGCGCGCCCTGGGGCACGGCCAGACCATCGAGCAATGCGCCGAGCAGTGCGACGTCGCCCATCAGAACACGCGGCTGCGTCAAGCCAAGCGCCGCCGCCGCCTCGATCGTCAGTGCCATGATCTCGGCATCGGCTGCGGCAAAATCCGCGCGGCCAAAGGACTCGAGCCCGGCCTGTGCGAATTCACCCGGCTCACGCGAGCGCATGCGGAAGACCGGGCCGGCATAGGCATAGGCCATCGGCGCACTCACGCCCGCCGCGATGTGATCCAGCGCCACCGGAATCGTATATTCCGGGCGAAGGCACCAATCGCGGCCATCGGCATCCTGCGTCATGAAGATGCGCCGGCGGATATCTTCGCCTGAGAGATCGAGAAAGACATCGGCCGGCTGCAGAATCGCCGGCTCGGCGCGCTGATAGCCCTCAGCGGCGAGGAGCGCGATCACGGTGTCGATGCTGGCGCGTGTGGCGGACAAGGGCAGCTTCCTGTTGCGCGGCTGTCCTAGCAGCCGCGTCATGGATTTTCGATGGTTTTTAGGGAATTGGGTTAGCGGGATTTGGCGACCGACTCGTTGCCGACGGTTTCCGTCATGGTCGGGCTTGTCCCGACCATCCACGTCTTTGCCTACGATGAACGCTCAAGACGTGGATGCTCGCCACAAGGGCGAGCATGACTTTCAATCAGCCGTGTCGCTTCAGCACCCGCTTCACCCCCTCGACCAGCTCGGTCACCGGCACGGCGAACTGGGCCTCGGCCTGCCTCGCTTTGTGCTCGGCCGAATCCTTGACGTCGCGGCTGGCGGCGGCGAGTTCCGCGCCGAGGATCAGGTCCTTGATCACGATCGTGCCGGCCTCGCGCTCGGAGGAGCCCTGGATCACCGCACAGACCGCGCCGCGCTTATCGGCATATTTCATCTGGGCGTTGAAGCCGGAGCCGCCGAGATAGAGATCGGCACGCAGCAAGGGCTTGCCGTCCCCGTCCCGGGCTTGGCGGAGCTGAGACACGAATGCCTGATAGGCCGGCATATGCTCGGGCGTCTTGTTGTCCATGGCGGTCACAACGACGAGCGGCAGTTCGTTCTTCGTGTCGACCAATGGCGACTTCACCGCCTTCAGTGCCGAATAGAGCCGCGAGACGCCGATCGAGAAACCCGTCGCCGGCACCGGTTCCGGCCGGAAGCGGCCGACCAGCCCGTCATAACGTCCGCCGCCGGCGACCGAGCCAAAGCGCACGACCTGGCCGTCGTCATTGGTGACCGGGAAGGTCAGCTCCACCTCGTAGACCGGGCCGGTGTAATATTCGAGGCCGCGCACCACGGAAGGATCGATGACGACGCGGTCGGCATAGCCAGCCGCGGCGATCAGATCCGCCATCATGCGCAGCTCCTCGGCCCCTTCATGGCCAACGGGCGTGGACGCGAAGCCATCTGCGAGACGCTGTGCGGTCGCGGCATTGTCCGCGGCCCTGGCATCAAGAATCGACAGGACGCGCGTGGCCTGTTCGGCGCCCAGCCCCGCACCCTTCGTAAAATCGCCGCTCTCGTCCTTGCGCCCGTCACCCAGCAGCAGCCGCACGCCGTCGGGGCCGAACTTGTCGAGCTTGTCGATCGCGCGCAGCACGGTCAGCCGGCGCCCGGCATTCTCCTCGCCGCCAAGCCCGATCGCCTCCATCACGCCATCGAGCACCTTTCGGTTGTTGACCTTGACGACATAGTCGCCGCGCTTGATGCCGAGACGCTCCATCGTGTCGGCGGCGAGCATGCAGATCTCTGCATCGGCCGCGACCGAGCCCGAACCGACGATATCGGCATCGAACTGCATGAACTGACGGAAGCGCCCGGGCCCCGGCTTTTCGTTACGGAACACGTAACCAGCGCGATAGCTGCGATAAGGTTTTGGCAGCGCATCGAAATTCTCGGCGACATAGCGCGCGAGCGGCGCCGTCAGGTCGTAGCGCAGCGAGAGCCACTGCTCATCATCGTCCTGGAAGGAGAAGACGCCCTCGTTCGGCCGGTCCTGGTCCGGCAGGAATTTTCCGAGCGCATCGGTATATTCGACGAAGGGTGTCTCGACCGGGTCGAAGCCATAAAGCGAAAAGCTCTCGCGAATGACGGACAGCATGCGCTCGGTCGCCGCCACATCGGCAGGACCACGGTCGATGAAACCACGCGGCTGGCGGGCTTTCAGCTTGTCGGGTTTCGACATGGTTCAGGCTTCACTTCTTGAACGAGATGCGGAACAGCCCGCAGGATAGGGTCCCGCGTTCGGTAACTTGACCGGGCAACGGGGGCAAGCACGCTTGCCCCTCCCCGAGCGGGAAGCGCCTATTCGGCCGCGAACAGCATGTCCTTCTGCTGACGTGGATCACCGAGGGGGGCATCCTTGATCCCCGCCCTTGCCAGCTTCTCCGGCAGCGGCCCGCCGGTGGCCCAGTCGAGCAGCTCGGCGGTATGGACAACCGGCGTCGTCGCACCGCGGTCGGCAAAGCCCTTCGCCAGCTGTGTCATGCAGCCGATATTGCCGGTGGCGACGATCTGCGGCTTCGTCTTCTCGATATGGCCGATCTTGCGTTCGCGCAGCTGCCCCGCGATCTCGGGTTGGAGGATATTGTAGACACCGGCCGAGCCGCAGCAGATATGGCCCTCCGGCACCTCCTTCACCTTGAAGCCGGCTCCGCTCAGAAGGCGCTTCGGCCCGTCCTTGAGCTGCTGCCCGTGCTGCATCGAGCAGGCCGAGTGATAGGTCACCGGCAGCGCGACCTCACGGACATGGCGCAGCTCGAGCGTCTCGAGGAACTCGGTGACATCCTTCGCGAGGCTCGAAATCGTCGCCGCCTTCTCCGCATAGGCCGGCTCGTTGCGGAACATGAAGCCGTAATCCTTGATCGTGGTGCCGCAGCCTGAGGCGGTGATCAAGATGGCATCCAGCCCCTCGCCGTCGACCTCGGCCATCCAGGCGTCGATGTTGCGCCGGGCAAAGACGTGACTGTCCTGTTCGCGCCCCATGTGATGGACGAGCGCGCCGCAGCAGCCCTCGCCCTTCGACAGCACGACCTCGACGCCATGGCGCGTCAAAAGGCGGATCGTCGCTTCGTTGATGGCGGGGTCGAGCACCGGCTGGGCGCAGCCTGAAAGCAGCGCCACGCGCTTGCGGCGCACGGCCGTGACGGGGAAAACCTGCGGCCCCTCCATGGTCGAGCGCGCCGGCAGGCGTGCAGGCGCCAGCGCCAGCATCGCCTTCAGCCGCCCGCCGACCTGCGGCAGCAGGCCGAGAAGGCTCCCGAACGGCTTGCCGAGCATCGCCGCCAGCATCGCGGCGCGGAACCGACCGGGATAGGGCAGGATCGCAGCGAGCACCCGGCGCAACGCCTCGTCATGCCAGGAACGCTGATAGGTCTCCTCGATATGGGCCCGGGCATGATCGACAAGGTGCATGTAATGCACGCCGGAAGGGCACGTCGTCATGCAGGAGAGGCAGGAGAGGCAGCGGTCGACATGCTTCACCACCTGCTCGGTCGCCGGCTTGCCGTTCTCCAGCATGTCCTTGATCAGGTAGATTCGCCCGCGCGGGGAATCGAGTTCGTCGCCCAGCAGCAGATAGGTCGGGCAGGTTGCCGTGCAGAACCCGCAATGCACGCAGGTGCGCAGGATCTTCTCCGACGCCGGCAGGCGCGGATCGGAGGCCAGATGTTCCGGCGTGAAGTTGGTCTGCATCGCTCAGGCCCCTCCCTGCCAGATTTTGATCCAGTCGGCGGGGTAGATCAGCATGATGATATTCAGGGTCAGGTTGTCACGGATGAGGTAGCCGACCACCAGCTCCATGCCGAGCGCAAGCGAAATGGTGAGCCAGACGGGCAGGACACGGGCGAGAAGGAAGCCGACGATCATCGCCGCGATATCGGAGACCGAATTGATGATGCTGTCGCCGGTATAGCCGAGCGAGATCGTCATTTCCCGGTAGCGATCGATGATCGCCGGGCTGTTCTCGGCAATTTCCCAGGCGTTCTCGATCAGGATCGCCAGAAGAAGCGCCTGCCCGAACGAGATCGGCAGGCCGGTCAGCCGGCGCACCGACCAGAACAGGCCATAGAAGAGGAAGCCATGGATGATGTGGGAGAAGGTGTACCAGTCGGCAATATGCTGGGAGTTCTCCGACGAATTGACGTCGCCGTGCCACGGCTTGACAAAGCCGCATTTGCAGATCGGCTCGCGGCCCATGACAAACAGGATCAAGGCGGCTGCGGCAATCATCAGAGCCGCGACGAGGGCAATCGTGCCCGGCTTGAACCGCCCCGGCGCCCAGGCTTGGCGGCGCCCCCCTTCAGTGCGGATCTCACGCGCGGCGGCTATCTGGTCGAACACCATCAAATCCCCGCATACATTCGGCCAGGCTCGAAGATTCCGGCCGGGTCGAAGCTGTTCTTGATTCCGGCCGTGACCCGCATCAGCGGCTCGGCCAGTGGTTCGAAGACCGGTACAACAGCGCGAACCGCGTGGGGTGCGCGCACCAGGGTCGCGTGACCGCCAAGCGACCTGATCGCAGCACGGATCGCGGCGGCTCCAGCGTCCTCGTCAGGCGGCACGGCGAGCCAGACCAGGCCGCCGCCCCAGTCATAGAACCAGCGCGCTTGCGGCAAGGCTTGCATGATCGCCGCCGTAGCACGCGGGGCCCTCGTCGGAGCAAGCGAGAGCCGCCAGACGGCTTCATGGCTGCCGGCGAAGAACCTCGCATCCCGTACGGAATGCCACAGCTCCTGCGAGGCGGCCCCCTCGATCAGTTCGGGCCTGCCGTACTGGCTCAGCAATTCGCCCAGCGCATCGGCGCGATAGGCGATCGAGCTCGCGAAATTCTCCAGCCTGAGCAGCGTGCGGGCCTGGTCGGCTCCGATGCCGGCCGGCAGATGCGCCGCCGCCATCGGTTCGAAGGGCGAGCCGAGCGCGGTCGAAAGCAGAGCGACCGCCGCCTCGTCGGCAAGGCCGGGCCAGGCCAGCGTGGCCACGCATTCCGGCGCCGGCAATACGCGGAAGGTGACTTCGGTCAGGAAGCCAAGCGTGCCGTGGGCACCGCTCACCAGCTTGACCAGATCGAGCCCGGTGACGTTCTTCATGACCCGGCCGCCGGACTTGATCGCCTCGCCCCGGCCGTTGATCAGCCGGATGCCGATCAGCGAGTCGCGGGCTGCACCAGCGTTGATCCGGCGCGGACCGGAGATATTTCCGGCTGCGACGGCACCGATTGTCGGCTCGCCCTCCGTGCCCAGTAATGCGCGGTGATCCATCGGCTCGAAGGGCAGCATCTGGCCGCGGTCGGCCAGCGTCCTCTGGATCTCCGCCAGAGGCGTGCCGGCCCTGGCGCCAATCACCATCTCGGACGGCTCGTAGAGCGTGATGCCGGTCAGACCGGCGCTGGAGATGGTGCTCACGACCTGGGTTGGGCGCCCCAAGCCGGTCCGCGTACCGCCGCCGCGAATGGTGACCGGCGTGCCGTTAGCAGCGACGGAGGCAACGACGGCGCACGCCTGGGCTTCCGTGGTGGGGGTGTGAATGGTCACGCGGCGACCCTGCCATCGAGCGGAAAGACCTTGGCCGGATTCAGCAGCCACTCGCTGTCGAAGACCGCCCGCACCCGCATCTGCTGGTTGAGATCGGCTTCGTTGAACTGCACGCGCATCAGATCGCGCTTCTCGATGCCGACGCCGTGTTCGCCGGTGAGGCAACCGCCCACCTCAACGCAGAGCTTGAGGATGTCGTTTCCGGCATCCTCGGCTTTGCGCGCCTCGACGGGGTCGTTGCAGTTATAGAGGATCAGCGGGTGGAGATTGCCGTCGCCCGCATGGAAGACATTGGCGACGCGCAGTCCATAGCCTTTGACGATCTCCGCCATGCGCTGCAGCACAAACGGCAGTTGCCCGGTCGGGATCGTACCGTCCATGCAGATGTAATCGGCGATCCGGCCCGTCGCACCGAAGGCCGATTTGCGGCCCTTCCAGATCGCGGCGGTCTCCATCGCCGACTTGCTTTCCTTGACCGTCTTGACGCCATGCTCGCGCGCGATCGCAACGATGCGCGCAAGCTGGGCGTCCATTTCCGCGTCCGAGCCCTCGACCTCGATGATCAGCAGCGCCTCGACATCCATCGGGTAGCCGGCCTTGGCGAAGGCTTCGCAGATCTCGATCGCCGGCTTGTCCATGAACTCCATCGCGACGGGGATGATGCCGGCGCCGATGATGGCGGCCACCGCGGCCCCTGCCTGCTCGCTGCTCGGGAAGCCGAACAGCACCGGGCGCGCGCCCTCGGCCGAGCGCAGGATCCGCACCGTCGCTTCGGTGACGATGCCGAGCTGGCCTTCGGAACCGACGATCAGGCCGAGCAGGTCGAGACCCGGGGCATCGAGATGGGCGCCCCCGATCTCGACGATCGAGCCATCGAGCATCACCAGGGTCACGCCCAGCACATTGTTGGTGGTGACGCCGTATTTCAGGCAATGCGCGCCGCCGGAATTCATGCCGATATTGCCGCCGATCGAGCAGGCAAGCTGGGAGGACGGGTCGGGCGCATAGAAAAAGCCCTCGGACATCACAGCCCCTGTGACGGCGAGATTGGTGACGCCGGCCTGCACCCTGGCGGCGCGGTTGGCATAGTCGATCTCGAGGATGCGATTCATCTTCGACACACCGATGACGACGGCATCCTCCTGCGGGATCGCGCCACCGGCGAGCGAGGTGCCAGCCCCCCGCGGGACGACGGGAACGCCCTGCTCGCCGCAATAGCGCAGCACCGCCGCGACCTCCTGCGTCGTCGAGGGCAGCACGACCGCCAGCGGCATGCGGCGATAGGCGGTGAGCGCATCGGTCTCATAGGGCCTGCGCTCGTCATCGGAGGTGATCAGGGCCTCGGGCGCCACCAGTCCGGCAAGCCCGGCGATGATCGCATCGCGGCGCGCCAGGATGTCCGCGCGCGGCGCGGGAAAGGCAATGGCGCTCATGGTCTCCTCCTCCGGATGTCAGCTCTCGCGATATCACCCACACCCGGTTTCATACAAACAGGTTAGACCAATTCGAACCCGCTTGCAGCGCGACCAAAAGCCATGATTATTTCCAAAATGGAAAAGGTGGGCGAGCATGGACCGGTTCGGCGATCTGGATGTCTTCGCGCATGTGGTGACGGCCAAGAGCATGTCCGCGGCGGGGCGCGAATTGAAACTCTCGCCGGCGGTGATCTCGAAGCGCATCCGCCGGCTCGAGGAGCGCCTTGGCGTGCGGCTGCTGCAGCGCACCACGCGGCAGTTGTCGCTGACCGAAGCGGGACAGGGCTTCTATGAGCGCGTGGTCTCGATCCTGTCCTCGATCGAGGATGCCGAGGCCTGGGTCGCAAGCGGCGCGGGCCAAGCGCGCGGCACCTTGCGCGTCTCCGCCCCCACCTCCTTCGGCCGGTTGCATATCGCGCCGCATCTGAAGCCCTTTCTCGATGCCAACCCGATGGTGACCGTCGACCTGATCCTGAGCGATTCCTTCGTCGACATCATCGCGGAAGGGTTCGACCTCGCCGTGCGCATCGCCGACCTTCAGGATTCGAGCCTCGTCGCCAAGCGGCTCGCGCCCAATCACCGCGTGCTCTGTGCCGCGCCGGACTATGTCGCCACTCGCGGAATACCGGCCAGCATCGAGGAGCTCTCTCACCACACGCTGATTGCCCATAATGCCGACCAGTGGCGGCTGGACGGACCGTCCGGTCCGGTCGGCGTGCGGGTCAATGGACCGCTTCGGACCAATTCCAGCGAAGTCGTGCGCGAGGCGCTGCTCGCCGGCGTCGGCATCGCCTTGCGCTCGACCTGGGATGTCGGGCCGGAACTTAAGACCGGGCAGCTCGTCAGGGTCCTGCCGGATTACTCGGTCGGCAAGCGTGTCGCCGTCTACGCGGTCTATCCCAGCCGCCGGCACATGGAGCAGAAGGTGCGCGTCTTCGTCGATTATCTCGCGGAGCTCTATGGCGCGACACCGTACTGGGATGCGGGGCTTGATCTATGAGACGGCTCCCGCCCGCCCGTCGTAGGGCATCTGCGCGGCGCCGGATTGCCCGGACACGTGGCTTGCTCGATCTTCGACACATCACTGGAGAAACCCGCTCATGTTCGGCTTGATCGAAGGCACCGGCGTCGAGGTTCTGGACCCGCGCTTCCACCGGGTCGTGCCGGGCTCGGCGCGGGTCGAGAGGCTGTGGACCGGAGCCCGCTGGTCCGAGGGCCCAGCCTGGTTTCCAGCCCATCGCAGCCTGGTCTGGTCCGACATCCCGAACAATCGCATGCTGCGCTATGACGAGGTGAACGGCCAGGTCGGCATCTTCCGCCAGCCCGCACGGAACTCGAACGGCAATACCGTGGACCCGCAGGGCCGGCTCGTCACCTGCGAGCATGGCGGGCGGCAGGTGACCCGGACGGAACATGACGGCTCGATTACCGTGCTTGCCGACAACTGGCAGGGCAAGCGGCTGAACTCCCCCAATGACGTCGTGGTGAAATCCGACGGCTCGATCTGGTTCACCGACCCGGATTACGGCATCGGCAGCGACTATGAGGGCGACAAGGCGGATGGCGAGATCGGCCATTGCAACGTCTACCGCATCGATCCGGTCAGCGGCGCGCTCTCGATCGTCGCCGACGACTTCGTCAAGCCGAACGGCCTCGCCTTCTCGCTGGACGAGAGCGAGCTCTATATCGCCGATACGGGGGCGAGCCATGACCCGGATGGGCCGCGCCACATCCGCAAATGCGCCGTGACGGGGGACGGCGCGTCGCTGGGCCGCTCGGAGATCTTCGCAACCTGCTCGGCCGGCCTGTTCGACGGCTTCCGGCTCGATGCCACCGGCCGCATCTGGACCAGCGCGGCGGACGGCGTGCATGTCTATCACCCCGACGGCACCTTGATCGGCAAGGTGCTGATTCCCGAGATCGTCGCCAATGTCTGCTGGGGCGGCGCGAAGCTGAACCGCCTTTTCGTCTGCGGCACGACATCACTCTACTCAGTGATGACCCACGCCAACGGGGCGACCTGGCCGAAGCGCTGAACCGCGCTCAACTCTGCGGCGGCTCCGACTTCATCCGGACCACCAGCAACGGCATGGCGAGGCCGAGCAGCATGAAGCGCGCAAGATGGTGCGCGCCGACATAGAGCGGATCGAGCCCCATGGCGAAGGCAAGCATCGCCATC
Source organism: Allobosea sp. P4_E12 (assembly GCF_056401655.1). Classification (NCBI taxonomy): domain Bacteria; kingdom Pseudomonadati; phylum Pseudomonadota; class Alphaproteobacteria; order Hyphomicrobiales; family Alloboseaceae; genus Allobosea; species Allobosea sp. P4_E12. The sequence goes on from NZ_JBFUIY010000011.1 coordinate 15,015, forward strand.
GCCTCCAGCCCTCCCGGCGCAAAAGCGGCCATTGCGCTGGCATAGGGCACGCCCGCAAGCCAGGCGGCCGGCCAGGCGAAGGCGAAGGCGACCACCATCGAGACGAAGAAGCCGCCAATGGCGAGCGGGAACAGCCCGGCGATTTCGCCGCGCTTGAGGTTGGAGACGCGCCCGCCCATCGCCGCGCCCAGCATGACCATCACCACGGTCGCGATCTCGGGCGGGAGCGTGCCATGGACCACGCCGGTGCCATGCAGCACGGCACTGGCCATGGTTGCGCCCAGGATGAAGGGCGCGGTGACGCCGATGCGCTCGAAGACGAGCCCGGTGACCAGGGCCACACCAAGAACCAGCGCCATATCCGGTGCGCTGGCGACGATCACCGCCGGCATCTGACCGACGCTGCCATCGCTCAAGGCCCGCATCAGACTGGGCAGGATCGCGACCAGGACAAGGATGCGGAAGAGCTGGATCACCGCGATGCGGCCAAGATTGGCACCCTTGGCATGGGCAACGGCGATGACCGCCGACAGCGCGCCAGGCGCGGCGGCCAGCAGGGAATCAATCCAGGACCAGCGCGCGACGTAACGCAGATAGGCGCCGGTGGTGAGCATGATGGCCGCGAGCGCGACGAACAGGACCGCCAGCGAACCGGGATAGCGCGCCGTTGCCGCAAGCGCCTCGGGCGTCGCGGAGGAGCCGATCAGCACCCCCGACATCAGCATGGTCGCATCGAACCAGGGCTTGCGCAGATCGGGCAGGCGCTTGGCGACGCCGACGATCGAGACGATCAGCATCGAACCCGAGAGCCAGGCGGCCGGCACGTCGAACAGCGCGAAAATGGCGCCGCCGAGGGCGGCGCAGGCAATCACGGCCGCTTCACGCGACAATGTCTTGAGCCTGTAGGGGATGTAAGCCGGGCCGGTCATGTCACTCGGAGCAAGCGCCGAGGAGACACGACGCAGGGCCGATCAATGAACGCGGCGCGCAATCCGGTCAAACAAGGAGATGCTATCGCCGCGCAAGGCTGGGCTGCGCCCAGCGGGGCCTATGACGTCAGCGCCCTTTGCAGCCGCGCCACCGCCTCGACGAGGTCAGAGGATTTGCGCGCGAAGCAAAGCCGCAGGCCCGTCTCGCCTCCGGGGCCGAAAGCGGTGCCCGGCGCCAGGCCGACATTGGCCTCATCGACCAGTTCGATCGCCAGCGCGCGCGAATCCTCGCGGCCGTCGACACTGAAGAACTGGTAGAAGGCGCCATCCGGCGCGGTCAGCGAAACCCGGTTCGTCGCCTTCAGGCCTTCGAAGATGATCTTCCGGCCTTCGGTCGCACGCGCGATCTGCTCGGCGACGAAGGGCTCGCCCTCGGTGAGAGCGGCGATCGCGGCGCGCTGGACGAAGACCGGCGACCCCGAGGTCGAATACTGGATCAGGTTCTCGACCACCTGGCCGAAGGCGACCGGCACCTCGATCCAGCCGATGCGCCAACCCGTCATGGCCCAGTTCTTCGAGAAGGTCTGGACGAAGAGGACGCGATCCTCCGCCTCCATCACGTCGTGGAAGGAGGCTGCGCGCGGCGCCCCGCCATAGACGAAGCGGCCATAGATCTCGTCGGCGATGATCCAGATACCGTGCTTGCGAGCCAGGGCAAGCAGCGCGCCCATCTCGTCCTTGGTCGCGGTCCAGCCGGTCGGGTTCGCCGGGGAGTTGATGACGAGCGCGCGCGTCTTCGGCGTGATCGCCGCGGCGAGCTTGTCGAGATCGAGCGTGAAGCGGCCGTGCTCCAGATCCATCGGCACGCAGACGGCCTTGGCTCCCGCCACGCCGATGGCCGCAGCGAAATTGGGCCAGGCCGGCGTCGGAATCAAGAGTTCATCGCCAGGTCCGGCAATCATCCTGACGGCGATCTGAACGGACTGCATGCCCGAGCCCGTGACGAAGAAGCGGTCGGCGGAAAGCGGCTGACCGTAGAGCGCCGTGTGGTAACGCGCGAGCGCCTCGCGCAGCTCCGGAATACCGCGCTGCCAGGTGTAGAAGGTCTCGCCATCAGCCAACGACTTGTTGGCGGCACGGACGATGAAATCGGGCGTCGAGAGATCGCCCTCGCCGACCCAGAGCGGGATCAGGCCAGGCTTCAGCCGGCCGTGATTGACCACCTCGACGATGCCGCTTTCGGGTGCATTACGGGCCTCTGGCCTCAACTCGGCAATCAGGCTGGCGCCCGGCAGCGTGCTCGTCGTCATCGGCTTCGACCTCGCAAGTTCAATGCCTCACCTTTAGCCGAAGCGGCGAGCGGGAGGCATGAAATCGCGAGATCGGGTTGATCGCTCGCGGTGATGAATTGCCCGCGAGCGGTGAGCGAAATCAGGCGTTCTTCTGCTTCAGCAGATCGCGGATTTCGCCGAGCAGCACGACGTCCTGCGGCGGGGCCGGCGGCTCGGCCGGAGCTGCCTTCTGGTCCCGCTTCACCCGGTTGATGCCCTTCACGACCAGGAACAAGGCAACGGCGATGATCAGGAAATTGATGGCTGCAGTGACGAAGCTGCCATAGGCGAACACGGCGCCCTGCTTCCTGGCCTCGGAGAGGATCGGGCTGGTGACCGCGCTATTGAGGCCGAAGAAGTAATTGGAGAAATCGAGACCGCCCAGCGCGCCCAAGATCGGCATGATGATGTCGCTGACGAGAGAGTCGACGATCCTGCCAAAGGCCGCGCCGATGACCACGCCGATGGCGAGGTCCATGACGTTGCCCTTCATTGCAAATTCTTTGAATTCCTTCAGCATTGCCCTGCCCCTTCACCTCGGGATGATCGGCTTCACGCCTACCGGACGGCGTGCACGGATGTCGCAGGCTAATTGAGAGTTGCAGCGGTTAGAAGCCCGTCAGGGCGCCGACCTTTCGTCAGTGCACAGTCTTGGCCGGGGTTGAACGGACGATAGCACGCTGCCGCAGCGCAACGGCTGGGCAATAGCAGCCCGCGCCCAGCGGGAAATCTCCGGTCCAAGGCCTCGCGAGATCAAGAGCTTAGGCAGCGCCTCGGCCGAAAGCCGCATCGCGCTGGGCGCGCACATGCACTACGCTGCGCTGCTGCTGCTCTGGCATGGAGGCAAGATGATCCCGGCCTGGTCCGTAGTTCTGGTCGCGCTCGGCTATCTCTGCGTGCTGTTCGCCATCGCGCACGCTGCCGATACCTTCGGCCGCAAGCTGATGGGCGGGCCGGCGCGCACGACGATCTATGCGCTGGCGCTCGGCGTCTACTGCACCTCCTGGACCTTCTACGGCTCCGTCGGCTTCGCCAATCGCGCCGGCTTCGATTTCCTTGGCATCTATGTCGGGCCGATCCTGGTCATCGGCTTCGGCTATCGCTTCGTCACGCGTATCGTCGAGATCGCCAAGTCGCAGAACATCACCTCGATCGCGGATTTCGTCGGCGCGCGCTACGGCAAGAGCGAGCGGGTGGCCGCGCTCGTCTGTCTCGTCGCCGTGATCGGCGCACTGCCCTACATCGCCTTGCAGCTCAAGGCCGTCGCGAATTCGCTTTCGGTGTTCCTGACCGCAACCGGCGGCCAGGCGCTGACGCCGGATGTCCCGGTCCTCAGCGACCTCGCCTTCCTCGTCGCCATGGTGCTCGCCGGCTTCGCCTGTGCCTTCGGCACACGCCATATCGATGCAACCGAGCACCAGGACGGGCTGGTGCTGGCGATTGCGGCCGAGTCGCTGGTCAAGCTCGTGGCGTTTCTCGCGCTCGGGATCTTCGTCGCCTATGGCCTGTTCGATGGCTTCGGAGACCTCCTCGCCCGGGCGGCGAAGATGCCGTACGGGGCGCCTCCGATCTGGGAGCGGACCTCGAGCTGGCCAACCTTCCTGACGCTGACGCTGCTCTCGTCCTTCGCCGCGCTGCTGCTGGCGCGGCAATTTCACATGACGATCGTCGAGAACCGGGACCCGGGCGACGTCCGCCGCGCCGCCTGGATGTTCCCCCTCTATCTCGTCCTAATCAATCTCTTCGTGCTGCCGCTGGCGGCGGCGGGCGAATTGCTGATGCCGGGAAGCGGCATCGATCGCGACATGACCGTGCTGCTGCTGCCGCTGGAGCGGGGTGCAGGCTGGCTCGCGCTGTTCGTCTTCATCGGCGGGCTCTCCGCCGCGACCGCGATGGTGATCGTCGCCTCGGTGGCGCTCGCCATCATGATCTCGAACCATCTCGTCATGCCGCTGCTGGTGCGCGGCCGTGGCCTGCTGAGCGACCCGGACCGGGCCATCCCGAGATCGCTGCGTTCCGGCCCGACCGGCGGCGACCTCGGTTCGCAGGTCGTGATCATCCGGCGCTTCGCCATCCTCGCCGTGATCCTGATGGGCTACGCCTATTACCGTGCGGCAGGTGAAGCGGCGCTGGTCTCGATCGGGCTCCTGTCCTTTGCGGCAACCGCACAGATCGCGCCGGCATTCTTCGGCGGATTGCTCTGGCGGCGCGGCACCGCGCTCGGCGCCGTCGCAGGCTTGACGGCGGGCACGCTGACCTGGGCCTACACGCTGCTGGTCCCCAGCCTCGCATACCCCACCAGTGTCTGGAGCGAGATCGTGGCCAAGGGGCCGCTGGGCATCACCTCATTGCGGCCGGAAGCCCTGCTCGGCCTCGATCTGCCGGCCCTGCCGCACGGCGTGCTGTGGAGCCTCGGCCTCAACCTTCTCTGTTATGTCGGCTTCTCCCTGCTGCGACCGGCCAATGCCATGGAGCGCCTGCAGGCCAACTCCTTCGTCACCTCCGATCGCGCAACGATGGCCCAGTCCTTTTCGCTCTGGCGGTCCAGCGTCACGGAGGCCGAGCTGCAATCGACCATCGGTCGCTATCTCGGCCAGGAGCGGACGCAGCGCGCATTCGAGGGCTTCTCCATCGGGCGTGGCGAGGTTGCCAGCAGCAGCAATCGCGAGGCCGACATCCACATGCTGCGCTTCGGCGAGCATCTGCTCTCGTCGGCCATCGGCGCGGCATCCTCACGGCTTGTGCTCTCCCTGCTGCTGCGCCGCCGAAACCTGTCGACGGAAGCCGCCTTCAAGCTGCTCGATGATGCTTCGGCGGCCCTGCAGTATAATCGCGATATTCTGCAGCACGGGCTCGACCATGCCGGCCAGGGCATTACCGTGCTCGACCGGGACCTGCGGCTGCTCGCCTGGAACCAGGCCTTCATCGAACTCTATGACCTGCCGCAGTCGCTGGTGCGGTTCGGCACCGGGCTCGACGAGATCGTCCGTTTCAATGCTGCCCGCGGCGCCTATGGCGATGGCGAGCAGGATGAGTTGATGGCCGCGCGGCTCGAGAGCTTTGTCAATGACCGCGAGCCAGTCCGGCTCAAGCTCTTTCCCTCGACCAAGGTCATCGAGATCCGCTCCAATCCGCTTCCCGATGGCGGCCTGGTGACGACCTATACCGACATCACCGAGACCGTCGCCGCGCATGAAGAGCTCGAGCGGACCAATGAAAGTCTCGAGCGACGCGTCGCCGAACGCACCGAGGAAATTCTCCACGTCAACGCCGAGCTTCAGCGCGCCAAGGCCGAAGCCGAGGAGGCGAATGCGTCCAAGACGCGCTTCCTGGCCGCCGCTAGCCACGACCTGCTGCAACCCCTCAATGCCGCGAGGCTCTATGCGACGGCACTGGTCGAGCGTGACCGGATCGCCACCAGCCCCGAACTCGCCGAGAATATCGATGCGTCGCTGGACGCGGTCGAGGAAATCCTGACGGCACTGCTGGAGATCTCGCGTCTCGACGGGGGCGCACTCAAGCCGGAACTGACCAGTTTCAGGCTCGACGAACTGATGCGCCAGCTCCAGCGCGAATTCGAGCCGAGCGCTCAGGAACGGGGGCTGCAGCTGGTGTTTTCGCCCAGCTCCGTCGCGCTGCGCTCGGACCGGCGCCTGCTGCGCCGGCTGCTGCAGAACCTGATATCGAACGCGATCAAATACACGCCGAACGGCAAGGTCCTGGTCGGCTGCCGCCGTCGCGGCAATCAGGTTTCGATCGAAGTGCTCGATACCGGCCTCGGTATTCCTGCCAGCAAGCAGAAGACGGTGTTTCGCGAGTTCCAGCGGCTCGATCAAGGGGCCAAGGTCGCCCGTGGCCTCGGGCTCGGGCTTTCAATCGTCGAACGCATCTCCCGCACGCTCGACCACAAGCTCACCCTGACCTCCACGCCAGGGCGCGGGACGCGGTTCTCGGTGATGGTGCCGCGAACGGCGCCGCTTCCGGCCATGGCGACCAGCAGCACCCCGCCCCCGACGCCTGCGGGGCAATTGGCCGGCCTCAAGCTCCTGGCGATCGACAACGAACCCACGATCCTCGATGGCATGAAGCGCCTGCTCGAAGGATGGGGCTGTGCCGTCGCGACAGCGCCCGGACTGGACGAAGCGCTTGCGCAGGTTCAGGCCCACGGCATGCCGGACGTGATCATCGCCGACTACCATCTCGACCATGGCGACGGGCTGAGCGCGATCGCGGCCTTGCGCGATCGTTCCGCCAGGCGCGTTCCCGCGATCCTGCTGACGGCCGATCGCTCGCCTCAAGTGCGGGAGGCCGCTGCGGCCTTCGACGTGCATATCCTCAACAAGCCGCTGAAGCCCGGAGCACTCCGCGCCCTGCTTGCGCAATGGCGCGCGATGCGTCTCGCCGCTGAATAGCAGGGAGACCTGCCCCACTCAGCGCTCGGCGGCGCCGGCCTGGCGCATCGCCTCCTCCGAGGCGAGAAAGGCCGCGATCTCGGCGCTCTGCGGCGGGCTCTCGGCGCTGATTCCGATATCGGCGAGAATGCGGGTCACCGGCACGTAGCTCCTGGTCGCACGATCGTAGAGGGCAGCTCGCACCAGCGCCACGGCAGCGACGATCTCCGTGCCGTCGCGCCCCCGGCTGAGAATGCGATGCTGCATCACCAGCCAGTTCTCGGTCCAGCACAGGATCCGCGTCTCCAGCGCGAAGGGGCGGAACAGGCGCAATTCACGCCTGAAACGAATCATCCCGGCATTGACCACCGGCACCCAGCCCTCACGCAGCACTGTGCGCCAGAGCCCGGTACGCAGCATCAGGTCGGTCCGCCCGAGATCCATGAGACTCCAGTAGCGGCCATTGTTCATGTGCAGGCTGGTGTCGAGATCGTGAAACCAGACGCGGAACGGCAGGACCGACATGTCGAAAGGTGGCTTCAGCCTGGATCGGAAGAGCGTGGTGACAAGAAGCCAGAGCAGGCGCAGCCAGAGGTTCATGCAGGCTCCTGTGGAGTGTCGCCGTCAGACGGCGCGCCCCGTTCCCGATGTCGCGACGATTGGCCATATCATCGTCACCGACTCGCGCCACTCTTTCGCACGTCCTGCAGCGGAACTCGCCATGCCGACACTCCATGTTTCGTCCCTCGCCCGGCTTCACGAGACGGTCGCATCGGTCGGTGCCAGCCATGTCGTGACCTTGATCAACGTCAACACGGTCGTGGAACGCCCGGCCGGCATTCTGCCCGAGCGGCATCTCTTCATCGGCATGTCGGACATCACGGCGCCGCTGGACGGGCATGTCCTGCCCGACGAGGACCATGTCCAGCGCTTCCTGAGCTTCATCCGCGACTGGGACCGCGCCGCGCCGATCGTGTTTCACTGCTGGGCGGGCATCAGCCGCTCGACCGCGGCGGCCTACATCGCGACCTGCGCCCTGCGGCCCCAGCGTGACGAGGCGGAGATTGCGCTTGCGCTGCGCAGCGCATCTGCCTCGGCCACGCCCAACGCCCGGCTCGTCTCGATCGCAGACCAGATCCTCGGACGCTCCGGTCGCATGACCACCGCAATCGAGAGCATCGGCCGGGGTGCGGACGCGTTCGAAGGCACTCCGTTCCGCATCGATCTCGATTGAGGCGGCGCCGGCCTTGCTGCATCGTGGTGGTGACATGCCCAAAGTCACAGCCCCCGCCATCGAGATCGGCCTCGCGGCAGCGATCGTCGCCTTCACCGGCAACCAGCCGCATATCCTGACGGCGCAGGGTCACGACGGAGACGCCACGCCGGGCCTCCCCTACGGCCCGTTCGACCCACTGGCGCATCGCACCTTCGAGATCGGCCTGCGCTCCTGGGTTGCGGACCAGACCGCGCTGTCGCTCGGCTATGTCGAACAGCTCTACACGTTCGGGGATCGCGGGCGGCAGGCGGAGATCCGCGATACCGGCCCCCATGTCGTCTCGGTCGGTTATCTCGCGCTGACCCGTGCGCCATCCCTGCCTGAGCAGGTCGCATTCCAGCCCTGGTATGGCTTCTTTCCCTGGGAGGACTGGCGCGCCGGCCGCCCGGCGGTCCTCGACTCGACCATCCTGCCGCAGCTCGACGACTGGGCGCAGGACAAGGCGGCCGAACGCGCGGAGCAGGAGCGGCGCGCCCTGTCGCGCCAACAGCGCATCGCAAGTTGCTTCGGGCTCGGTGGCGTGCCCTGGGACGAGGAGAAGACGCTCGAGCGCTACGAACTGCTCTACGATGCCGGGCTCGCCTATGAGGCGCTACGCGACCGGCGCCCCGATGCACTGCCGCGTTCCCCCAGTCCCCTGCTGGGCCGGCCGATGCGCTTCGACCATCGCCGCATCCTTGCGACCGCGATCGGCCGACTGCGCGCCAAGCTCAAATACCGTCCGGTCGTGTTCGAACTGATGCCGGACGCCTTCACCCTGACCGCGCTGCAGAACACGGTCGAGGCGATCTCGGGCCGGCACCTGCACAAGCAGAACTTTCGGCGGCTGGTCGAAAGCGCAGCGCTGGTGGAGCCGACTGGCACGATGACCCGCACTGCCGGGCGCCCCGCCGCGCTCTTCCGCTATCGCCGAGAAGTCATTGCCGAGAGGCCGGCTCCGGGCCTGCGCGTCGGCGGGCGCAACCTCGGAGGAGAGCGGTAGTTTTGTGCGGATGCGAAGGGAGTTGTCGTGCATATCAGCGCGACAGCCGAGAAACTGAGCAGAAAATTGCTTGCTTCTTACGAAATTTGCGACAATGCATCGCCCTCAAGAGGGGCCAAAGCCATGACGATCGAACTCGATTCCCGCGACCGGACCATTCTGCGCATCCTGCAGACCGATGGGCGGATCACCAATTCGGACCTCGCCGAAAGGGTTCACCTCTCCCCGTCCGCCTGTCTGCGCCGCGTCCGGCAATTGGAAGAAAGCGGGCTGATCCGCGGCTATGCGATGATGCTCGACGACAAGATCGCCGGCTTCCCCGGCACGGCCTTCGTCTTCGTTACGCTGGACCAGCAGGGGCGTGCCTCGCTTGAAGGGTTCGAGCAGGCGGTGCAGAATCTGCCCGAAATCCTGGAATGCCATCTGCTGGCTGGCGCGCATGACTATCTGATGCGGGTCATCTATCGCGACAGCGCTGATTTCGAGCGCATCCACACCGACATCATTACCCAGCTGCCGGGCGTCACGCGTGTGCAATCGACGCTGACGCTGCGCACGATCAAGAAGACCTCCGCATTGCCGGTCTGATGCAGGGTTGCAGCGAACAGGGCCAGAGCCGATAAGAGTGGCCCAACGGGAATCGCCGATCTTGACCGACGCCAAAACCAATTCCGATATCGCCGCCCTGCCCTTCGAAGAGGCGCTGAAGCAGCTCGAGAGCATCGTTGCCCGGCTCGAGCGCGGCGACGTGCCACTCGAGGAATCGATCGACATCTACACCAGCGGCGAAGCGCTCAAGGCACGCTGCGACGCCCTGCTGAAGCAGGCCGAGGCCCGTATCGAAAAGATCACGCTCGGCGCCGACGGCAAACCGGCCGGCACGACGCCGCTGGACGTCGACAAGTAAGCCGGCGCGGCCCGCGGGCTAAAGCATCGGCCCGAAAAGTGGATTGCGGTTTTCGGGGCAAAGCCGATGCAAAGACAAAGGGTTAGATCATCGAACTGGATACGATATCCGGTCCGATGATTTAGGCGGAGAGCAGCGCCTCGATCAGCCCCGCCACATGCTGCACTGCCGGATCGCGGTCACTGCGCCTGTGCCAGGCGACATGGAGCGGAAAACCCGGCACCGGAATCGGCGGCTCCCGCACCGCATAGTGCTCGCCGCTATCCCGAGGGAGCGTCCGGCTCGGCAGCAGCGCGATCAGGTTGGAATCGAGCAGCAGCGGCGGAACGATCAGGAAGCTCGGCACGACCATGCCGACATGGCGCTTCCTGCCGAGGACCGAGAGCGCTTCGTCAAGCGCGCCGAAGGTTTCGCCGCGGCCCGAAACCAGAACATGCGGATAGGCGAGCCAGCGATCCAGATCGAAGGCTAGCGCCGCCGGGTGCTCCTTCCGCATCGCCACGACGTAACGCTCGCGCAGCAATTCCTTGCGGGTAAAATCCTTCTCGACGCTGGGGATGACCGAGACGGCAAGATCAGCATGGCCTCGCGCCAGGCCGTCAAGCGCCTCCGGCGCACCGCGCCAGGGCATGAGCGCCAGTGTGATGCCAGGGGCCGTGCGCGCGAGCTCACTATACAAACCTCCGGCCAGCAGGGCGGGCGGCAGCTCCGCCGTCACCACCCGGACAATCTGCTGCAAGGTGGCGAGATCGGGCTGCGGCGGATCGAGCAAGGCTGTCATCTGAGCCAGCAGATCCTTGATCGGCTGCTGGAGCGATTGCGCCCTTGCGGTCAGCCGCATCTGCCCGCCGCCGCGCTCCAGGAGCCTGTCATTGAAGAGATGCCGGCAGCGATCGAGCGCGCTGGATGCTGCCGGCTGGGACAGTCCAACCCGCTCAGCGGCGCGCGAAACATGGGCTTCGTCCAGAAGCGCATCGAGGACGACAAGGAGGTTGAGATCGGTCGATCTTAAATTCATGAAATGGATAATACGATATATCGATCATCCATTGGAGTAATTTTGTTGGCACCCGCATCCTCTGCACATCACAAAGGAGGACGCCGTGCCCAACACCCTGATCCTGTTGTTCCACCCCGATTTCGCCACATCGAATGTCAACCGCGCCCTCTGCGAGGCCGTTGCCGAACTGCCGGGCATCACCGTCGTCGACATGCAGGCACAGTATTCAGATGGCGTGATCGACGTCGATGCGGAGGTCGCACGCCTCCTCGCGGCAGACCGGATCGTCCTGCAATTCCCGGTGCAGTGGTATTCGACACCACCACTGCTCAAAGCCTGGCAGGATGCGGTGCTGACCCGGATGTTCTACCTGGCCTACCAGGACGAAGGGCGCCTGCTCGCCGGCAAGCCGGTCCTGATCGCCGCGACCGCCGGCAATGTTGCGGAGGCCTATACGCCCGCGGGCCAGAACCGCTTTTCGCTTCGCGAGCTTCTCCGCCCCCTGGAAGCGACGGCCCATCGCTGCGGCCTCGCCTGGCAGGAACCCTTTCTGATCTACGAGACCCGCAAGGCCGACACTGAGGCGCTGCAGCTCGCCGGAGAGCACTATGCCGGCCGGATCAGCCGCCTTCCGTGCCCCATCACGGAACCAGCGCGGGAATCGATCCAGCCCCTGCACGCCGCCAATGCCGGCCTCCTGCTGCTGGCCGGAACCAGCCTCGCGAGGACGACAGGTTAGCGACGACCTGCACGGCCTTGGATACGGCAGAGCTGCCGCGCGCCGGAAGCCGGAGCGCGGCACACCCGCCCGCAGGCTTAGCCTGCCTGTTCCGAGCGGCTGGAGGCCTTCAGGATCGCAGCTCCCAAGGCGGATTTCAGGACGGCCCCCACGATGAACGGGACGACGCCAAGGAGCAGCGCGCGCTCGACGCCGATCAGGGTCGCAAGCCATGCTGCGCCGATCACCAGGCAGAGCGCATTGCCGAGCAGCATCGCGGCGAAGGACCGCATGAGCCTGCTCCCGCCCCAGCCGCGCTCGGCAAGCCAGCCGACCATGGCGGCCACGATCGGGAAGGAGAAGAGATAGCCGCCCGTCGGGCCCATGAAATGCGGCAGGCCGGACGCGCCGCCGGCGAGAACCGGCAGCCCGAGCGCCGCCTCGAACAGCCAGGCGAGGACAGTGACGGCGCCAAGACGCCAGCCATAGAATGCGCCGATCAGCGTCACCGCCAGCGTCTGCAGCGTGATCGGCACCGGAACCATCGGCACGCTGATTTGCGAGGCCAGCGCCAGGAGCAGGGTTCCGAACAGCACGGCGCCCGCCTGCACGAGGACAGGGCGGCTGCTCAGGCGCAGCGGACCGCCCGCCAGCTGCGTCGTAGCATAGGTCATTGCGTTCATTGCGATCTCCATCAGTGATCAGATGCATATTATCTATAATTCATGAATCTGATCTATGATGGACTCCACATCGCGGCGAAGAATGCAAGCCCCTCCCGCCATGCACCTGTCATCCGACGATCGAAAAGGCCTCGCGCGTGCCACCGGAGGAGGTGCGAACCGGCTTGGTCCCAATCCACTGGACATGCCGCGCAAGCGTCGCCGCCGCGGCCTCGATTTGTCCTTCGCGCAACGCGGAGAGGATAGCACGGTGGTCGTGATCGGTGCGCGACTCCCATTCCGAACGCCAGGCAGCGAACAGGAACCGGGCGCTGGTCGCATGCAGATCATCGATCGCAGCCAGCAAGCGGGGCATGGCGCAGGGAGCGAGGATCAGCTTGTGAAAGCGCCGATTCGCATCCTCCCACGACCTCACATCCTGCGACTTGTCGCCGGCGCGCGTCGCTTCTTCGGCCTGCTCGAGGATCGCCCGGGTCAGATGTGGCGCGGCATGGCGCAGCGCCAACACCTCCAGCGCCGCCCGCATTTCCGCGACCTCGCGGACCTCCCGCAGATCGAAAGCGGCAACCCGCACGCCCCGGCGCGGCTCGCTGACGGCCAGACCCTGCGCTTCCAGCCTCTGAAAGGCCTCGCGCACCGGCACATGGCTGGCGCCGAACTCGGCCGCGACATGGTCCTGGCGCAAGCGGGCTCCGGGCTCGATCGCTCCGGAGATGATCCGGTCGGCCAGAGCGCGGCTGATCCGGATGGCGAGCGTGTCTTTCTGTTCGCTGGTCATTTTTTATAGATAATTTTGTTGTGATCTCCTGTCGAGCGCTTCGGATTCCCGGCGCATATCGATGCCGCTTGCCCCGTCGCGGCGTTGCGGCCAGACTCACCGTCAGATCCTGGGAGATCCCTCATGTCGCATCAGCCCGCCGATGACCCGATCCTGGGTGATGCCCGCTCCTGCCAGGCGATCGAGCAGGTCATCGTGCCGCGCGCTCATGACCTCGGCGGCTTTTCGGTCAGGCGCGCCCTGCCCTCGATCGGCCGGAAGATGGTCGGACCGTTCATTTTCTTCGACCAGATGGGCCCGGCCGAATTCCTGCTCGGCGAGGGTATCGATGTGCGCCCGCACCCGCATATCGGTCTGGCGACCGTGACCTATCTCTTCGACGGCGAGATCATGCATCGCGACTCGCTCGGCACGGCGCTGCCCATTCGCCCCGGTGCGGTCAACCTGATGACGGCGGGACGCGGCATCGTTCACTCCGAACGCACGGCGCCAGAAGAGCGTCTCAAGGCGCCGAAGCTCTATGGCATCCAGACCTGGCTCGCCTTGCCGAAGAGCCATGAGGAAGTCGCGCCGGAATTCATCCATCACGCCGCGCCCGAACTGCCGCGCATCGTCGAAGGCGGCAAGCGCATCAGCCTGATCATGGGCTCAGCCTACGGCCAGACCTCGCCGGTGAAATTCCCCTGGGATACGCTCTATGCCGAGGCGGTGCTGGCACCCGGCGCCATCCTGCCGCTCGACCCCGATTACGACGAGCGCGCGGTCTATATCGTCTCCGGCAAGATCGACATTGCCGGAGAGGAGTTCGGCGCCGGGCAATTGCTCGTCTTCAAGCCGGGCGACCGCATCTCGATCCTCGCGATCGACCAGAGCCGGCTGATGCTGGTCGGCGGCGAACCGATGGATGGCCCGCGCCATATCTGGTGGAATTTCGTCTCCTCCTCGAAGGAGCGCATCGACCAGGCGAAGGAGGAATGGAAAGCCGGCCGCTTCGACACCGTTCCCGGCGACGAAGCCGAGTTCATTCCCTTGCCGGAGAGCTGAGGGCAGTCCCGCGCAGCTCAGGGCTGCACGCTTGCTGGCCTGAGCCTGCGGGCCGTGCGTGTCCAGATCCGTGGGAAACGATGAACCTGCGGGTCGTCGGACACACAGCCATTCGAAGCCTGCCCATTATCCGGCCTGCAACCCAGACCGCAGCTCGGCCGAAGAGAGTTCGCCCGAAGGAATCGCCCTCAACGCCGGCATGCGGGAGGCCAGGATCGCGGCGACCGAGAGCGCGAAGAGGATGACGGGGAGCCAGATCGCCAGCCCAAGTCCGAGCCACTCGCCAGCAAGCCCTCCCGCAATCGCGCCTAACGGACGCATGCCGTACATCGCTGTCGTCAGCGTGGCACTGACGCGACCGAGCAAAGCCGGCGGCGTCACCGCCTGGCGCAGACTGGTCTGAATGATGCCCCAGAGAATCGGTCCGAAGCCGAAGAGGAAGAAGGCGAGCGCCAGCGCCGCAAGGCCGAGCGTCGCCGGAGCGATGGCCAGCAGCAGCGCGCCCAGGAGCGATGAAGCTGGGCCGAACACGAGAAGCAGCCCGGTTGGCAGGCGCGCGATCAGTGCGGCGCCGAAGAACGCGCCAAGGATCAGGCCGGCACCATAGACCGACGAGGAGAGACCGATCGTCTCCGGGGCGAGCAGCAGAATGCGCGCGGCATAGGGTGCGAACAGCGCCATGAAGGCGAAGAAGGCAAGGTTCCAGGCGATGGCGCAGAGCGCGATCGGCCTGAGATAGGGATGTTGCAGGACGAAGGCCCCGCCTTCCGCAATGGCCCGGTGCAACGGCTGGCGTGCGGCTGCCACCGGCCGCTCAGACGGCAGGCGCATGGCAAGCGCCAGGACCACGATTCCACATAGGGCACACAGCGCCAGCCCGAGCGCGCCGATGCCTCTTGCGACAGCCCAGCCGGCGAGCAGCGGCGCGGCCAGGCTCAGCACCGCACGGCCGAGTTCCATCCGACCATTGGCACGCGGCAGATCCCTAACCGCCACCATGCGCGGCAAGAGCACGAAAATGGACAATGCGATGACAACCGGGCCGGTCGCGGCAATGAAGGCCGAGAGTGCCAACGCCCAGTTCGTATGCCCTGAGATGAGCAGCGCCGCGCCGATCAGCGAGCCCGACAGCAACAACCCGCCTCCGGCGAGAATCAGTGAGCGGGGCGCAACCCGGTCCGCCCACACCCCCGCAGGCAGCGAGACGACGAGCCATGCCGCCGACTGAGCCGCGACAAGCAGGCCGACAAGCCGACTGCTGGCGCCAGCCTCCGTCGCTGCGAGCGTGATAGTGTCGAGCGCCAGCTTGTCGGCGAACTGCGCGACGATGCCGGCCAGGAGCAGGCCGAGGGGAAGGTGCGACGACATGGCGGGTTTCCGTCTTTGCGAGGTTGCCGCCAGCGTCCCACGCCTAGGACATCAGCCCCACCCGTTTCCTGTCTTCCGGCGCTGTGACGACCCGCCGGTTTGCCAGCGCCGCTCGCAGGCTTTATTCGAAGTCGATCACCTCGAAGGAACGTGTCGCTCAACCGTGCCCCGCCCTGCCACTCCACTTCTCGATCAAGTGTCCGATCCCGCCGCATTGCGTCGCCTGGACGATGTCCAGTTGCGTCAGCTCGCCGACGAACTTCGCGCCGAGACCATCGATGCGGTCTCGGTCACCGGCGGCCATCTCGGCGCTGGCCTCGGCGTGGTCGAGCTGACCGTCGCCCTGCACCACGTCTTCGACACCCCGGATGACCGCCTGATCTGGGATGTCGGCCATCAGGCCTATCCGCACAAGATCCTGACCGGCCGGCGCGACCGCATCCGGACCTTGCGCCAACCCGGAGGCCTCTCCGGCTTCACCAGGCGCAGCGAGAGCGAGTACGACCCCTTCGGCGCCGCTCATTCCTCGACCTCGATCTCGGCCGGGCTCGGCATGGCGGTCGCGCGCGATCTCGCCGGCAAGCCCAACAATGTCATCGCGGTGATCGGCGATGGAGCGATGTCGGCGGGCATGGCCTATGAGGCGATGAACAATGCCGGAGCGCTCGGCTCCAGGCTGATCGTCATTCTGAACGACAACGACATGTCGATCGCGCCGCCGGTGGGCGCGATGTCAGCCTATCTCGCGCGGCTGGTCTCTGGACGCACCTATCGCTCGCTCCGCGAGGTGGCAAAATATCTGGCGGAGAAACTGCCCCGCTTCTTCCACGAGAAGGCCAGGCGCACCGAGGAGTTCGCGCGCGGCTTCTGGACCGGTGGAACGCTGTTCGAGGAGCTCGGCTTCTATTATGTCGGGCCGATCGACGGTCACAATCTCGACCACCTGCTTCCGGTGCTGCGCAATGTCCGCGATGCGCAGAGCGGGCCGATCCTCGTCCATGTCGTGACGCAGAAGGGCAAGGGCTATGCCCCTGCCGAGGCGAGCGCCGACAAGCACCACGCCGTGGTGAAGTTCGATCCCGTCACCGGGCAACAGGCCAAGGCTCCTGCGAATGCTCCGAGCTATACCAAGGTCTTCGCCAATGCGCTGATCAAGGCGGCGCGCGAGGACGAGAAGATCGTTGCCGTCACCGCCGCCATGCCCTCGGGCACCGGTCTCGATGCATTCGGCAAGGAATTTCCCGGCCGGACCTTCGATGTCGGCATTGCCGAGCAGCATGCGGTGACCTTTGCCGCCGGCCTGGCAAGCGAGGGCTACAAGCCGTTCTGCGCGATCTACTCGACCTTCCTGCAGCGCGCCTATGATCAGGTCGTGCATGATGTCGCCATCCAGAAGCTACCGGTGCGCTTCGCGCTCGACCGGGCCGGCCTTGTTGGCGCTGATGGCGCGACCCATGCCGGGGCCTTCGATGTGGCCTATCTCGCCTGCCTGCCCGACATGGTGGTGATGGCCGCAGCCGACGAGGCGGACTTGACCCATATGGTTGCGACCGCCGCCGCCTATGATTCCGGGCCGATCGCCTTCCGCTATCCGCGCGGCGAAGGCGTCGGCGTGGAGATGCCGCAAACCGGCATTCCGCTCGAGATCGGCAAGGGCCGGATCGTCCGCGAAGGGTCACGCGTGGCCATTCTGTCGCTGGGCACACGGCTTGCGGAGAGCCTTGCGGCCGCCGAGTTGCTCGCTCAGCGCGGGCTCTCGACCACGGTCGCCGATGCGCGCTTCGCCAAGCCGCTGGACGAGGCGCTGATCCTGCGGCTCGCCCGCGAGCACGAGATCCTGATCACCGTCGAGGAAGGCTCGGTTGGCGGCTTCGGCAGCCATGTCCTTCACCTGCTGGCGAGAACCGGAATGCTCGACGGCGGGTTGAAGGTGCGAACACTGACATTGCCCGATCTCTATCAGGACCAGGACAAGCCGGATGTGATGTACGCGCTGGCCGGGCTCGACGCCGCAGGCATCGTGCGCAGCGTCGAGCAGGCGCTGGGCACGCCGGACGCCGTGCGCCGCGCCTGAGCGCGGGCGGCTGAAATCATGAAGAGCCGGGCGGACCAGCTTCTCGTCGAGCGCGGCTTCTTCGAGAGCCGCGCACGGGCACAGGCGGCGATTGCTGCGGGCCTCGTCTCGGCGGGCGGCGTCACCGTGCGAAAAGCCTCGGACATGATCGCGCGCGATGCCGAGATCCTGGCCGAGGCACCGCATCCCTATGTTTCGCGTGGCGGCCTCAAGCTGGCGGCCGCGCTCGATGCCTTCGGCTTCGATCCGGCCGGGCTGACCTGTGTCGATGTCGGCGCCTCCACCGGTGGCTTCACCGACGTCCTGCTCCGGCGGGGCGCGAGCCACGTGTTCGCCGTCGATGTCGGGCGGGACCAGCTTCATCCCAGCCTAAGGAACCTTGCGCGCGTCACCAGCCTCGAGGCGCGCGATATCCGCGCACTGGCTGCGGAAGAATTTGCGCCGGCTCCGGCGCTCGCCGTGATCGATGTCAGCTTCATCTCGCTGAGGCTCGTCCTGCCGACCGTTGCCGGCCTGCTGACGCCCGAGGCCCGGATCGCGGCGCTGATCAAGCCGCAATTTGAAGCCGGACGAGCGGCGCTCAAGAAGGGCGTGGTGCGCGATGAAGCCGTGCACGCCCAAGTCTGCGCGGAGATTTCGACGCTGTTCGCGGAACTGGGCTTCGCGGTCAGCGGTCCGATCCCCTCACCGATCGAGGGCGGCGACGGCAATCGCGAGTTTCTGATCGGGGGCTACCGGCCAGGTTAGATCAAACCGCAATCCACTTTTCGGGCCGATGCTTAGGACGCTAACTCAGTTCGCGAACAGGGCGTCGATATTGCTCTGCAGTGAGCGGACATCGAAGTCGTCGGTGTCGATCTGGCCGTTGACGTTGATGAAGAGCGTGGTGTGACCGATCAGACTGCGCAACGCTCCAGCTGCGACCTCGACGACTGCCGCGACATCCTCGCCTTCATCCAGATCCCCGAGCAGCGCGGTCGCCGCAGCGATCAACTGGCTCATGGTGCGGCAGAGTTCTTCGAAAGCCTCGATCTGACGAGCGTCGAGCTGGTCGTAGGCAGCAAGCGCCTCAGGTGCGCAGCGCAGCCGCGAGGTCTGGAAATGCTCGCGATAGCCAACGGCCCGCCAGCTTCGGAGTTCCTCGATGATGCCGCGATCCACCGGCACCATTTCGATCAGCATCAGCGCTTCGCCATAGCGATTGAGATAGTCGGTCGAGAGCGGGGGCTTCCCGGTCGGACCCAGCCGTTCATCCGCGTCAACGGCCAGCGCTCTCATCGCGGGGGCGGTCATCCTCAGGCCTCTGAATTGGCGGGACTATGCTCGACCAAACCCGAATAAAGTGTTGATCCGAGCGGTAAGGCTTGGCACATCCAGCGCGACATGTGTGGTCGCTACGCCATTACCCTTCCGCCTCAGGCGATGCGCGAACACTTCGCCTATCCCGAGCAGCCCAATTTTCCGCCGCGCTACAACATCGCGCCGACGCAGCCCGTGCCTGTCATCCGCAATCATGAAGGCGGACGACAGTTCCTGCTGATGCGCTGGGGCTTCATTCCCGGCTGGGTCAAGGACACCAGGGACTTTCCGCTGGTGATCAATATCCGCAGCGAGAGTGCACGCGAGAAGCCATCCTTTCGCGCTGCTTTCAGCCGCAGGCGCTGCCTGATGCCGGTCGACGGCTTCTATGAATGGCATCGGCTCGACAAGGAGAGCCGCCCCTATCTGTTCCGAAAGCCGGATCACGGCCTCTTTGCCTTCGCCGCCCTGTGGGAGACCTGGCATTCGCAGGACGGCTCCGAGATCGACACGGTTGCGATGGTCACGGGTCCGGCCAACGGCCTGATGTCAGCCTTCCACCACCGCTGCCCCGTCATCCTCGCACCTGCGGATCACGCAGCCTGGCTCGATGCCAGCGCGCGCGACGACGATGTCGCAACGCTGCTGAAGCCTCCGGCGGAGGATTTGCTGGAAGCGGTCCGGATCGGGACCGCGGTGAACCGGGTCAGCAATGACGGGCCTGAAGTCCAGGCCCCCTATGACGCGGCAACGGAAAACCGGGCACCGCCCGCAAAGCCGCGCCGGCCGGTGGAGCCACCGGCGCAGGGGAGCCTGTTCTGAGCAGCGTGCCCGTCTGCAGCCAAGCCTGACGGGCTGTCGTCCTACAGCACGGCGCCGGGGTTCAGGATGCCCTGCGGGTCGAGCGTCGCCTTCAATGTCTTCATCAGCGCGAGTTCGACCGGATCCTTCACGCTCGGGAGCAAGTAGCGCTTGAGCCGGCCAATGCCGTGCTCGGCCGAGATCGAGCCATGCATCTCGGTGACGATGGCATGGACGGCGCGATTGATCTCATTCCAGCGCGCCAGGAAGGCCTCCTTGTCGGCCCCGACCGGCTGGCTGACATTGAAATGGATATTGCCGTCGCCAAGATGACCGAAGGGCACCGCGCGGCAGCCGGGGATCATCGCCTCGACCGTCGCAATGGCGCGAGCCAGGAAATCCGGCGTTGCGTGCAACGGCACGGAAATGTCGTGCTTGATCGAGCCGCCCTCGAAACGCTGCACCTCCGACAGCATCTCGCGCAGCTTCCAGAAATCCTTGCGCTGTTCCAGCGAGCCGGCCAGCGCGGCATCGGTGATCAGGCCGTTTTCCAGTGCCTCGCCCAGGAAGGATTCGACAGCCTCATTGAGACCGACCGCGCTTTGAGCCGAAACCTCCATCAGCACGTACCAGGGCGACGGCTCCGAAAGCGGGTCACGGGTGCCGGCCGCATGGCGCAGCACGAATTCAAGCCCGATGCGCGGCATGAGTTCGAAGGTCGTCAATGTGCCGCCCGCACCGGCCTTGGCGGCGTTGAGCAAGGCCAGCGCCTCCGCCGGCCCCGGCAGCGCAAGGAAGGCCGTGGCGCGCGCCGCGGGAAGCGGGAAGAGCTTGAGCACCGCAGCGGTGATGACGCCGAGCGTTCCTTCGGCTCCGATGAAGAGGTTCTTCAGGTCGTAGCCGGTATTGTCCTTGCGGAGTTGCCTGAGCCCGTTCCAGATGCGGCCGTCAGCCAGCACAACCTCGAGCCCCATGCAGAGCTCACGAGCATTGCCATAAGCGATCACGGCGGTGCCACCGGCATTGGTCGAGAGATTGCCGCCAATGGTGCAAGTGCCCTCCGAGGCGAGCGAGAGCGGGAAGAGCCGTCCGGCCGCTTCAGCCGCCTCCTGCGCACGCTGGAGCGTAACCCCGGCCTCGACGATCATGGTGTCGCCTTCGGCATCGACGGCACGAACCTTGTCGAGCCGCTGCAGCGAGAGAATGATCTCACGCCCGTCGGCAACCGGGATCTGCCCCCCGACAAGCCCGGTATTCCCGCCCTGCGGCACCAGCGTCGTCCCGGTCTCGGCTGCAAGCCTGACGATCGCCGCGACCTCCTCGGTCGAGCCCGGCCGCACGACTGCCGTCGCCTGGCCGCGAAACAGATCCCGCCATTCCTTGAGATAGGGCAGCATCGCATCAGGCTCGGCGATGATGTTGCGCGCGCCGACGATGCCGGCCATCCGGTCCAGAACTTGAGCGCTCATAGGGTCTCCGGGGTCACTTCTTGCCTGAGCGCCGAAACCGGGCGACCAGCTCTATGTGAGCGGAATACCGGAACTGGTCGACCGGCGTGACACCGTCCAGCGCATATCCGCCCGCGACCAGAAGCGCCGCGTCGCGTGCGAAGCTCCCGGCATCGCAGGAGACATAGACGACGGTCGCGACCTTGGACGCGGCCAGCCGCTTCACCTGCGCCTCCGCGCCTGCGCGAGGCGGATCGAGCACCACCGCATCGAAGCCGTTCAGCTCGGACTCAAGCAGAGGCCGGCGAAAGAGATCGCGTTGCTCGCCCGTGACGGCCTTCAGCCCTTGCGTTGCGCTCGCGGCCCTGAGCAAAGCCTGCACGGCTGCCTTGTCGCTCTCCAGCGCATGAACCTGCGCCTTCTCCGCCAGCCGGAAGGTGAAAGGTCCGCATCCCGCGAAAAGATCCGCCACGCGCTTCACCTTCGGCAGCGCATCGACGACGAGCGCAGCGAGACGCTCCTCGCCTTCCGCCGTCGCCTGGAGAAAACCGCCGGGGCCGGGCGCAACATAGGCTCGCCCCATGGCCTGCAAAGGCGGGCGGCGCTCGACGATGACATCGCCATGCATGGCGAGCCGGGCGAGATCGAGCCGTTCGGCCACCTCAGTCAGGGTGAGGCGCAGCTTGCCTCCGGCAGGGCCGTGGCCGCGAATATCGACATCGAGCCCGGCCTCGGAGGTCGTAACCTGAAGGTCAAGCGGCTTGTTCGAGCCCCCCAGCCGGTTGGCGAGCAGCTGCGCGACGGCAGGAGCGCGCGCAAGGCCGGGAGCCAGAACCGGACAGGCCTCGACGGCAATGAGGTCATGACTGCGGGCCATCATGAAGCCGACCATCATGCCCGCGCCTTCGCGCCGGGCGTGGAAGGTCACACGGCGCCGACCCACTCCATGCGCATCGACCACCGCCGCTACCGGCGCATCGATCCCGACACGGGCGAGCGCGGTCACGATCTGCTGCCGCTTCCAGTCCTGATAGAGTGCCGGAGGCATATGCTGCGCCGCGCAGCCGCCGCAGCGGGTAAAGAGCGGGCAGATCGCCGCCACCCGCGATTCAGCGGGCGCCAGGATCTCGACGAGTTGCGCGCGGTCGCCATCGCGAACGACCCGCACCGTCTCCCCGGGCAGGGTATAGGGCACGAAGACCGCCCCTTGGGACGTCTCGGCAATGCCGTCGCCGCGCTGGCCGAGATGCGCGATCGTGAGGGTTTCGTTCATGGCGAGAATGGACATGCGGATTTACGTTTGTGACCTTCGGTTTAGGTTCGCCTATCAGGTTGAACCGAAAGAGGGAAATTCGGTCGCCCAATCCACGCAATTCGAAAAATTCTTCCCGTGAAACGAGAAGAAAATTCTCTATCTTGACGTGCAGCGCCGCTCCGGCCCGACCGGAGACGCGTCTCGGCCCGAGGAGCGATTTCCATCATGACGATCCGCAACGGTGTCATCGAAGCCATCGGCAATACGCCCCTGATCAAGCTCAAGCGTGCCTCGGAGATGACCGGTTGCACGATCCTGGGGAAGGCCGAGTTCATGAACCCGGGGCAATCCGTCAAGGACCGCGCCGCCCTCGCGATCATACGCGATGCCGAGGCGCGCGGCCTCCTGAAACCCGGCGGCGTGATCGTCGAAGGCACGGCCGGCAATACCGGCATCGGGCTTGCCCTCGTCGGCAATGCACTTGGGTATCGCTCGGTGATCGTGATCCCCGAGACGCAGTCGCAGGAAAAGAAGGACATGCTGCGGCTTGCCGGCGCGACGCTGGTCGAGGTGCCTGCGGTCGGCTACGCCAATCCCAATAATTACGTGAAGGTCTCGGGCCGTCTCGCCGAGGAACTGGCGAAGAGTGAGCCGAACGGCGCGATCTGGGCCAACCAGTTCGACAACATCGCCAATCGGCAGGGGCATATCGAGACGACCGGGCCGGAGATCTGGCGACAGACCGACGGTAAGGTCGACGGCTTCATCTGCGCGGTCGGCACCGGCGGCACGCTTGCCGGCGCCGCGATCGCGCTGAAGGGTTTCAACCCAAAGATCCGCATCGGCCTTGCCGATCCGATGGGGGCGGCCCTGCATTCCTGGTTCACGACCGGCGAATTGAAGGCGGAAGGCTCCTCGATCACAGAGGGCATCGGTCAGGGCCGGATCACCCGGAATATCGAGGGCGCTCCGATCGACGTCTCCTTCCAGATCCCTGACGAGGAGGCGATCCCGCTCGTCTTCGAACTGCTGGAGCATGAAGGGCTTTGCCTCGGCGGTTCTTCCGGCATCAATGTCGCCGGCGCGATCAGGCTGGCAAAGGAGATGGGTCCGGGCCACACCATCGTGACCATCCTCGCCGATTACGGCACACGCTATCAGTCAAAGCTGTTCAATCCGGAATTCCTGCGCTCGAAGGGCCTGCCCGTTCCTGGCTGGCTGACGCGCGGCAGCGAGGGCCTGAAGGACGTGATGGCCCGCGTGCTGGCGTGACACCGTGCTGCTGAACCGCAGGACATTGGATGGCATCGCAGCCGGGCGCGTCACGCTTGTGTTCCGCCGCTGGCGCCGGCCCAGCGTCAGGGCGGGCGGCACGCTCCTGACGAGCATCGGCCTGCTGGCGATCGAGGATGTCGATCCGGTCGCGGAGATCAGCGAGGACGACGCGCGTGCCGGAGGACATGTCATGCGTGAAAGCCTGCTTGCAGAGCTTTCGAGCCGCGAGGGCCAGCTCTACCGGATCCGCCTGCGGCTTGCCGGGCCAGATCCACGCATCGCCTTGCGGGCGGAGGCCGAGCTTGGCGAGCCGGAGATGCACGACATCGAAACGCGCCTCATGCGCCTCGACGCGCGCCGGGCCTGGACGCTGGCGACGCTCGCACTGATCGCGGCTCATCCGGCACGGCGCGCACCAGAGCTTGCGGCACTGCTTGGCAGAGAAACCCTTCCGTTCAAGCAGGATGTGCGCAAACTCAAGGCGCTCGGGCTGACGGAAAGCCTGACGAGCGGCTATCGCCTGTCGCCGCGCGGAGAGGCGCTGCTCCAGCGCCTCTCGCCCCGATGACGGAGCAGCGATCTACTGGATCGGCTTGACGCTGCTCATGATCGTGTCGATCGCCTTGCCATGCTTCGTGCGCTCCTCATCGGAGCCCCAGAGCGTCAGCATGATCATGCGGTTCTTGCCGGCCGACATCATGATGAACTCGACTGTCGTCGGCCCGTTGTCGTCGCTGGTTTCGAACTGGAGGATGGTCGCAGGAATGCCATTCAGAGGCGCCTCGGCCTTCTTCGGCGGCACCTTCTTGATGTTGTTCTCCTTCATCCACTTCTCGTTATTGTCCAGCATCGCTTCGACATCGCGGGCGCTGGCATATTCGACGGAGAAGAAGACGTCCTTGCCGGGAGACTGGGCGGAGTAGCCATAGGCGATCTCCTCGGTGGCCCAATTGTCCGGCACGGTGATGGTGACGGCAGGATCCTTGTCGGGAACCGCGAAATTGCGCGCATGGGCCGATGTCGCGAGCACGCCCAGAAGGGCGACCGCCGCCAGAATTCGCTTCATGTGATGTTGGTCCAAGGAAGCTTCCGGCACAGCGCCTGGAAAGCCCCTGACCTTTGGCCATTATCGCGGGCCGGGCAATCTTCAATCCAGGCGTCAGAGCCACTTTTTCCAGCGGAATAAGACATAGGGCACCACGGCCGCGACGATCATCATGCCGACCGCGATCGGGTATCCGAACTGCCAATCCAATTCCGGCATCGTCTTGAAGTTCATGCCGTAGACCGAGGCGATCAGCGTCGGCGGCATCAGGGCGACGGCGACGACCGAGAACAGCTTGATGATCTTGTTCTGCTCGATGCTGACCAGACCCAGCGTGGCATCGAGCATAAATTGCAGCTTGCTCGAGAGGAAGGTCGCGTGCTCCTCGATGGCCTGGACGTCGCGAATCGAGGTCCGCCATTCCGGTGCGAAGCCGCTCGCGGCCTTCTTCGGCCGCTTGTAATTGGCCGACAGGAAGAGCAGCACGCGCTCGATTGCCACCATGCTCTCGCGCACATTCGAGATGATGTGCTCGTACTGGCCGATTTTCTGGATCACGCCCTGATAGGCGCTGCCCTGCTCGACCTCGGCCGCCTTGCCGTCGAAGATCCGGCGCGA
The DNA here is from genome assembly GCF_056401655.1 of Allobosea sp. P4_E12. Taxonomy (NCBI): domain Bacteria; kingdom Pseudomonadati; phylum Pseudomonadota; class Alphaproteobacteria; order Hyphomicrobiales; family Alloboseaceae; genus Allobosea; species Allobosea sp. P4_E12. The sequence continues at coordinate 40,237 of NZ_JBFUIY010000011.1, forward strand.
GGCACCGTCGATCTTGTCGCCGACACCGCGCAGCACCTCGGCGGCTCGGTCGACGATGGCCTCGATCAACCCTTCCATGATGGCTTCTGGCTGCATGCCGCAGCCGCCCGGCTTGGCGACCCGGTTGAGAAAGATGCCGAAGGCACCGGGCTCGTCATAGCGCACGGTCACCAGCGCCTTCTCGGTCAGGATGAAGGTGACGTCCGCCAGCTTGGGGACATTGCTGTCCGACTGGCAGATTACCCGCGCCGTCATGTAATGGGCGCCGTTCTCGGTATAGATGATCTCGGACGGCTCGAGGTCATGCATCTCCTCGCGCGTCGGGATCGAGATGCCGAGATGGGCCTCGACCCGCTTGTCGTCCGTGGAGGTCGGATTGAGGAGATCGATCCAGACGGCTCCCACCGGGATCGGCTCATCCTCCGAGAGCGGGCGATGGGCCAACCGGTCGCCATGGTCGGGGCAGATGCTGTGGATCAGGAGCATAGGGGAGCGACTCGTCGGCAGCCGACAGGCCGCTTTGCTGCAGGGCAGGAACTCCAAGCCACCAACGATGTCAAACCGATGACGCGCCTCGCGGCGCGCTTCACACCCCGCCCTTCACACCGGCTGGCGGCTTGCTGTCGGCGGGCACGAAGAAGTCCGGCATCAGCGGCACTGACGGATCGACGCGGTAGGCCGAAAAGTCGGTGACGCCTTCGCCGGCCATGAAGCTGTCGTCGATCAGGAAATTGCCGGAAAACTGCCGCGACGACTTCAGGAAGATCATATGCGCCGCATCGGCCAGGATCTCGGGCGTGCGGCTCGCCTGCACCATCTTGTCGCCGCCGAGCAGATTCTGGACGGCCGCTGTCGCGATGGTGGTGCGGGGCCAGAGTGCGTTGACCGCGATGCCCTTCGGGGCGAGTTCGCCGGCCAGGCCCAGCACGCACAGGCTCATGCCGTATTTCGCGATGGAATAGGCGAGATGCGGCGCGAACCAGTGCGTCTTCATGTCGAGCGGCGGCGAGAGCATCAGGATATGCGGGTTCTCCGCCTTCTCCAGATGCGGGATCGCATATTTCGAGACCATGAAGGTGCCGCGCGTGTTGATCTGGTGCATCAGATCGAAGCGCTTCATGTCGGTCATCTGCGTGTTGGTCAGATTGATCGCGCTCGCATTGTTCACGACGATGTCGATGCCGCCGAAGGTGGCTGCCGTCTTGGCAATGGCGTCCGCGACCGCAGCCTCATCGCGCACATCGACCATCAGCGGCAGGCATTTTCCGCCGGCGGCCTCGATTTCGGCGGCGGCGGTATGGATCGTGCCCGGCAGCTTCGGATGCGGCTCGGCCGTCTTCGCGGCAATGGTGACATTGGCGCCGTCGCGGGCCGCCTTGAGCGCGATCGCGAGCCCGATGCCGCGCGAGCCGCCGGTGATGAAGAGCGTCTTGTTCTTGAGCGACATGGTCTCTCTCCCTCTCAATCTGGAATGGTGAAACGGTCCGGCTGAGTGCCGTCCTTATCGGTGAAGCCATAGGCTCGCGCGAGATCGGCAACATGCAGCACGGTCCCGGCGTGCCGGTTGACATCGGGATCAGCGGCGAGCGCGGCGACGGCCCTGCCGGCATAGAGTGGCGTCTCCGTCGTCTCGGCCGCCATGCCGGCATCCTGCACGCGCTCGGTCAGGACATGGCCGGGCGAGAGGCCGAGCGCGGTGACACCGTAAGGCCTGAGTTCCTGCGCCATGGCGAAGGTCAGCCGGTTCATCGCAGCCTTGGCGAGATCGTAGACGACATCGCCGAGATAGCCCGCACCGGTATCGAAACCCACGGTGACGATCAGCCCCTTGCGCATCTGGACCATGGCCGGCGCAACGGCCTTCGCCAGCAGGAGCTGCGCATAGACGCCACTCTCGAAGCCCTGGCCCAACCGTGCAGCCGGGCGGCGCCAGAACGGCGTGCCAAAGGCCGATCCGTCGGGGTACCTGTCGCCGTCATAGCCCTCATTGCCGCCCCAGACCGCATCGACGACGCAATCGAGCCGGCCGAAGCGTCGCAGAGCCCAGGAGACAAGCTGATCGACCTCGCGCTCCTGCGTATGGTCGCAGCGATAGGGATGCCCTTTGCCGCCGGCCGCCTCGACCTCGCGCGCCGTGTCCTCAAAAGTCTCCGGCCGCTGCTCCGTGCGGGGGCCGGCCTCGCTGGAGCGGCCGGTAACGATGACGGTTGCCCCTGCTTCGCCCAGGGCCCGCGCGATGCCGCGCCCCAGGCCGCGCGAGGCTCCCGCAACGAGGCAGATGCGGCTAGCGAGCGGCGCTGCCGCAAGGTCGGCGCTGGTCACCACCGGAGCGACAATTCCGGTAGCGCAGGCATCGGCAATCCTCTAGACGGACCGTCCCCCGAATCAGGAGAGCCGGAATGGACAGCGCAGACGTCGCCGCCTGCTGGGAGGCCAATGCCGAAACCTGGACGCGCCATGCGCGCGCCGGCTACGACCTTTATCGGGATGCCCAGAACACGCCGGCCTTCATGGCGAACCTGCCCTCTGTCGCCGGGCTCGAGGGGCTCGACATCGGCTGCGGCGAAGGCGCCAATACGCGCCGCATTGCGCAGGCCGGCGCGCGGATGACCGGCATCGATATCGCGCCGACCTTCATTCGGCATGCACGGGAGGCGGAAGCGGTCGCTCCGCTCGGCATCGCCTACCAGGTCGCCGACGGCATGGATCTGCCCTTCGCCGACGGGAGTTTCGATTTCGCGACCGCCTTCATGTCCCTGATGGATATGCCGCGGCAGGATCGCGTCCTGGCCGAAGCCGAACGCGTCCTGCGACCCGGCGGCTTCCTGCAATTCTCGATCCTGCACCCTTGCTTCGCCACGCCGTTCCGGCGGGTTCTGCGCGACGAGAACAAGACCGTATTCGGGATCGAGGTGCGCGAGTATTTCCGCGCCACCGATGGCGAGATCGAGACCTGGCGCTTCGGCGCTGCGCCCGAGCATGAGAAGGCCAAGGTCGAGCCGTTCAAGGTGCCGCGCTTCCACCGCACACTGAGCGAGTGGGTCAACCTCCTCATCACGACGGGCTTCACCATCGAGCATATGCACGAGCCGACGGTCGATGCCGAAACGGCGGCGCGCGAGCCCTATCTCGCGGATACCCGCGTCGCGCCGCTGTTCCTGCACATGCGCGTGCGCAACGCCGGCTGAGGCGCACGGCGCCCCGTTCACGCGGCGAAGACCATGTCGGCCTCGGTCACGGCGCCAGCGCCTTCCGTCACGGCGAGTTCCAGCCCCGGGGCCTCGATGGCGCCATGCTCGGCAAAGAAGCGGGCAGTCGCCACGGCTGCGGCGCCGCCTTCCTCAGTGCGCATGGCGAGCGCCTTCTTCGCCAGCCCGGTTCCACCCTGCGCCAGCGCGAAGAGCTTGAGATAGGGCGTCGCACCGGCGAGCACCTCGGCAGGTTTCGCCCCCATGGTCGCGAGCATCCACTCGGTTGCACGCTCCAGCGCGTCGACCGCGCTCTTCAGCCGATCGGCGGTGCGGCCGAAGCCGGGCGTGTTGGCCGCCGCAACCTCGTCCGCCACGCCCCGCATCTCGGCGATCAACGCCCTGACGGCATCGCCGCCGGACAGCGGCAGCTTGCGCTGCACGAGATCGATGGCCTGGATGCCGTTGGTCCCCTCGTAGATCGTGGCGATGCGGGCATCGCGCAGATGCTGGGCCGCGCCGGTCTCCTCGACATAGCCCATGCCGCCATGGACCTGGATGCCTGTCGAGGCGACTTCGACGCCGATATCCGTCGCATAGGCCTTCGCCACCGGCGTCAGAATCGCGGTGCGTTCGGCGGCCTGCTTGCGCTTGCCGATATCGGTCTCGCGATGCGAACGATCGAGCGCTTCCGCGACCATGTAGGCAATCGCACGCGCCGCCTGCGTCTTGGCCCGCATCTCCATCAGCATACGGCGAATGTCGGGATGCACGATGATCGGGCTCATCGGCGCGCCTTTCGGCGCATCGAGTGCCGCGCCCTGCTTGCGTTCATGCGCGAAGGCGAGCGCCTGCTGATAGGCCCGCTCGGCGATGGCGACGCCTTGGAGCGCCACGTTCAGCCGGGCGTTATTCATCATCGTGAACATGCAGGCGAGGCCACGGTTCTCCTCGCCGATCAGCCAACCGATCGCTCCGCCATTGTCGCCATAGGCCATCGAGCAGGTCGGTGAGGCATGGATGCCGAGCTTGTGCTCGATCCCGGAGCAGCGCAGGTCGTTATGGCCGCCGAGCGTTCCATCTGCGTTGACGAGGTATTTCGGCACGAGGAAGAGCGAGATGCCGCGTGTGCCGGGAGGCGCATCGGGCAGTCGGGCAAGGACGAGATGCACGATATTCTCGGTCATGTCGTGCTCGCCATAGGTGATGAAGATCTTCTGGCCGGTGATGCGATAGGTGCCGTCCCCGGCGCGCTCGGCCTTCGAGCGCAGCGCGTTGAGGTCGGAGCCGGCCTGCGGTTCGGTGAGGTTCATCGTACCCATCCACTCGCCGGAGACGAGCTTGGCGAGATAGGTCTCCTTCAGTTCCGCCGAGCCATGGGTATGCAGTGCCTCGATCGCACCGACGGTGAGCAGCGGACCAAGCGCGAAGGCGAAGGCGGCGGAGTTCCACATCTCGGTGCAGGCCGACTGCACCAGCGCCGGCAGGCCCTGCCCGCCATAGGCTTCCGGAGCCGGCAGTGCGTTCCAGCCAGCCTCGGCCCAGGCCTTGTAGGCCTCCTTCCAGCCGGGCGGCGTGGACACCGCGCCATCCCTCAGCGTCGAACCGACCTTGTCGCCGACCATATTGAGCGGCGCGATCACATCGCCCGCAAATTTCGCCGCCTCGCCGAGGATCGCTTCGGTCATTCCGCCGTCGAGCTCGGGGGCCAGGCCATCGGCAACGAGCCGGTCCAGCCCTGCCACATGGCGCAAGGTGGCGACGATGTCCTCGACCGGGGCGCGATAGCTCATGGCCTTCTCCCTGAATGCCCTGCCCGCCTGGCAATGTGCCGGCGCAAGGTCTGCTGCCGTCGTTATGCGTTGACGGCGATGTTAGCGACGAACTATCCCCTTCGCCACGCGCCAGCCTCACGACTTTCCGCCATACGCACTGCCGCACAACACAGTTTATATATGAACCATTCCAGGTCAACGGGCTCCGGGATACGTCCGACCCGCATTCTGCAGGCCGATGCCGAAGGCATTGCCGAGGCCGCGCGCCTGCTGCGCGCCGGAGGCCTCGTCGCGCTGCCGACGGAGACCGTCTATGGATTGGCGGCCGACGCGACATCCGGCCACGCCGTCGCCGGCATCTATGCGGCAAAGGAGCGGCCGAGCTTCAATCCGCTGATCTCACATCTGCCGAGCGTCGAGGCAGCGCGGCGCGAGGGCCTGTTCGACGCCAATGCGYTGGCACTGGCAAAGGCCTTCTGGCCGGGCCCCTTGACGCTGGTGGTGCCGGCTTCGTCCGCCTGCCAGGTCAGCGAGTTGGCACGCGCCGGGCTTGCCTCCGTCGCGTTGCGCGTGCCGTCGCATCCGCTTGCCCATGCCATTCTCGAAGCAGCCGGACGCCCGATCGCCGCACCCTCCGCCAACCGGTCGGGCCGGGTCAGCGCCACCAGCGCAGAGCATGTGCTGGCCGATCTCGATGGCCGGATCGATGCCGTGGTCGATGCCGGGCCGGCCGAGGTCGGTGTCGAGTCGACGATCATCGCCTGCCTCGATGGGGCGCCCAGGCTGCTTCGACCGGGCGGCGTCTCCCGCGCGGCGATCGAGGGCGTGATCGGCCGCCCGCTGGTGCTCGCCGGCGAGGCTGGCGCCGCACCGATTTCGCCCGGACTGCTCGCCTCGCATTACGCGCCCGCTGCCGCGGTGCGGCTGGACGCCGAAGCGCCCCGCACCGGAGAAGCCTGGCTCGGCTTCGGACCGGAGCCAGCGGGCTTCGTCGCGCCGGCGATTTCGCTCAACCTGAGCCCGCGCGGCGATCTCGCGGAAGCTGCAGCCAATCTCTTCGGCTACATGCGCCAGCTCGATGCGCAGGGCCCCAAGGCGATTGCGATCGCATCGGTGCCCGCGCACGGCCTCGGGGAAGCCATCAACGACCGGCTGAGGCGCGCTGCGGCACCGCGCTGAGCCCCGCAAACAGCGCCTTGCAATTGCGCAAGATATCGCGATGCTGCCGCCGCAACCGGAGCCTGCGTCGATGAAGTCCAATCTCGCCTGGGATGATTTCAGGCTGGTCAAGGCGATCGCCGATCACGGCGGCCTGACGGGTGCGGCTGCTGCTCTTGGGGTCAATCATTCCACCGTGTTCCGCCGGCTCGGGCAGATCGAGGAGCAGCTCGGCCTGCCCCTCTTCGAACGCCACAAGACGGGCTATGTCGCTACCTGCGCCGGCGAAGAGATGGCCGTCCTGGCGAGCCGCATGGAGGAGGATGTCACCGCCTTCGACCGGCGCCTGGCCGGGCGCGATGTCGCCCCGTCCGGCGAGGTCCGCGTCACCACGACCGATACGCTCTTCCTCAACATGCTGCTGCCGATCTTCGCGGCGTTCCGCCAGGCGCATCCGGCAATCCGGCTGGATGTCGCCATCGGCTACCAGACGCTCAACCTCTCGAAGCGCGACGCCGATGTCGCGATCCGGGCCAGCGATTCGCCCGGGGAAACCCTGGTCGGGCGCCGGCTCGCGACACTGAACTGGGCGATCTATGGCCGCAGCGAGGACGGGCTCACCTCGGAGGAAGCCGCCGATCCTGCCGTCCTCTTCGAACGGGACTGGGTCACGCTCGGCGACCAGCTCGGTTATGTAAAGGCGGCACGCCATGTCCGCGACCATGTCGCGCCGGAGCGGATCGCGCTCAAATGCTCGGCCGTACTCGGCCTCACCGAAGCCGTCGAACAGGGGATCGGCATCGGCCCCCTGCCCTGCTTCATCGCCGATCAACGCCCCAGCCTGACGCGCCTGACGGCGCCCAATCCGGATTTCTCGACGGGGCTATGGATCCTGACCCATCCCGATATCCGCAACGCGCCGCGGGTGCGCGCCTTCATGGACTTTTGCGGAAACGAACTCGCGAAGCACCGCGGCCTGATCGAGGGGACGGGCTGAGCGTCAGCCTACTTCGCCCCCGCCTTCACGCAGAGGGAAGCTATCATATTAGATTGAGCATACCTTAGGACACACGCTAAGCTTGCCCTAACTGCTTTGGGAGGGGGAGCAAATTCAAAATGGCTACGATTGACGATTTTCGCGCGAACCTAGTGTCTTTCAGCGAGCGGGTGCAACGCGTTCGCGAGCACATCAAGAATGAAGAAGCAACTAAGGTCGCACTGATACTGCCATTCATATCTGTTCTTGGCTATGATGACAGAGACCCTACCGAAGTCGCGGCAGAGCACGCGGCCGATTTCTCAGAAAAATACAGAAATCGGGTAGATTACGCTATCCTGAAAGACATGAAGCCAGTCATAGCGATCGAATGCAAAACCGCAGGAAACGGCAGAAAGGACGATCGAGGTCAACTTAAAAGCTACTTTAACGCCGCAAAATCCGTCAAACTGGGCATGCTGACAGACGGAATAATCTACGAATTCTTCGTCGATTCAGCTGAACCCAATTTAATGGACGATGATCCATTTTTGATCGTCGACTTCGATAAAGTTGCCAAAGCCCAGATTTCAGACACGGTAATTGAAGGCCTATTTGCTTTAACCAAAGGAAAGTTCGACCCTGAAACTGTCGCCGAGAACGCGAGGCGAAGCCTGACCCACAGAGCTTTCTTCGACTACCTTTCTGATCAGTTCAACGAACCATCTGTCGAATTTACTCGTTTTCTTCTCAAAGAGAACGACATCAAGCACATTCGAGCCAATGCTATTGATGGGTATAGAGCAATCAGCAAGGCAGCTTTCAACGACGTCTTTACTTCTAATGTGCTGAAACGCCTCGACATTCCGGCGAACGCCCCGAAGCCAACCCCGAGAGCCGACCCGGCGATTGAGGAGGCGGCCACGCCAACTCCCACCATCTCGTCTTCTGGAATTGTGACGACGGTGGCCGAACTCGACGCTTTTGAAAGCATTAGGCGACGGCTTGCGTTTCTTTCTTCGGGGAACATCAACCTGTTTAACTCAATCTCGAATGTAAAATTCCGAGACTATCAAGGAAAGATGGTCGTATTCTATAAACAGGAGAGAAAGGGACGCTTGGTCGATATCACGGAAGCCCGCGATGGAACCGTGAGGTACTGGATCGTTGATGGCAACGAATCCACCCCGTTCACGGATCTATCGCAAGCTGATCAGAGGCTGCAGACGTTGTTCGAAAAGCGAATAGCCGAGTTTTAGGTCTTATCGCCTCAGCCCACCTCAACCACCACCCGGCCCCGCACCTTGCCCTCGACGATCGCCTTGCCGGTCTCGATCACGCTCTCCAACGGAATCGTCGAGGTCATGGCAGCAAGCTTGTCGCGATCGAGATCGGAAGCCAGCCGCGCCCAGGCCTCGAGCCTGCGTGGTTTCGGGCACATCACCGAATCGACTCCGAGCAGCGAGACGCCGCGCAGGATGAAGGGTGCAACCGAAGCCGGCAGATCCATGCCCTGGGCCAGGCCGCAGGCAGCAACGGCGCCGCCGTACCGGGTCATCGCCAGCAGATTGGCGAGCGTATGCGAGCCGACCGCGTCGACGCCGGCGATCCAGCGCTCCTTGGCCAGCGGCTTGCCGGGGTTGGAGAGTTCGTTGCGGTCGATGATCTCGGCTGCACCGAGGCCCTTGAGGTAGTCGGCCTCCTCGGCGCGGCCGGTCGAGGCGATGACATGCCAGCCCGCCTTCGCCAAAAGCGCGATCGCGACCGAGCCGACGCCGCCGGCAGCACCGGTGACCACAACCGGGCCATCAGCGGGTTTCAGCCCGTGCCTCTCCAGCGCCAGCACGCAGAGCATCGCGGTGTAGCCCGCGGTACCGATCGCCATGGCGTCGGCCGGGGTCATGCCGGCCGGCAGCGGCACCAGCCAGTCACCCTTGACCCGGCTTTTCTGGGCATAAGCGCCAAGATGGGTCTCACCCGTGCCCCAGCCATCCAGGATGACGAGATCGCCCGGCTTGAAATCGGGGTGGCTGGAGGTCTCGACCCGGCCGGAGAAATCGATCCCGGGAATCATCGGCCAGCGCCGGATCACCGGCGCCTTGCCAGTGATCGCGAGCCCATCCTTGTAGTTCACGGTCGAGTGCGTGACGCGGACGGTGACGTCACCTTCCATCAGATCGGCTTCGGCGAAATCCGTAAAGGCGAGGTTCGGGCCGGTTTCGCCCTTCGTCGCGACGAGCGCCTTGAAGCTGGACATGCATCACTCCTGTCGTGCCAACTGGTCACGACAGGAGTGGAACGAGCCCGGGCAATCCGCAAGGCGCAAGCATGTGCGTCTTTGCCCCGTCCCGATCAGGCGGGCTGCGGCACCGCGCGCGTCACGGGCTTCTCGACGATCGGCAGGTTGATCAGGGCGGAGGCGACACCCAGAGCGACCGAAAGCCACCAGACGATCTCGTAGGAGCCGGTCCGCTCATAGAGGATGCCACCGAGCAGCACGCCGAGGAAACCGCCGACCTGATGCGAGAAGAAGGCGAAGCCGTAGAGCATCGCCATGTATTTCGTGCCGAACATCAGCATGACCAGCGAGGAGGTCGGCGGCACGGTGGAGAGCCAGAACAGGCCGATCACGACGCCGAAGGCCAGCGCGGTGGCCGGGCTGGCCGGCAGCAGGATGAAGGCTGCGATGGCAACCGCACGCCCCAGATAGATCCAGGCCAGCAAATGGCGCTTCGGCATGCGGGAGGTCAGCCAGCCGGAGCCGAGAGAACCCGCCGCATTCGCGAGACCGATCACGGCAAGTGTCCAGCCGCCGACCCAGGCCGGCATCCCGGCATCCTTGAGATAGGCCGGCATATGCGCGGTGATGAAAGCGAGCTGGAAGCCGCAGGTGAAGAAGCCAAGCACGAGCAGGACGTAGCTGCGATGCTTGAAAGCCTCCGACAGGGCCTGCGTGACGCTCTGGTTGGGCAGGTTGACAGCCGAAGCGACCTGCCTGGCCTCTCCGGTCTTGCGCGTTCCCAGCATGATGGCGAGCGGCATCACCAGCAGCACCGAGCCGGCGAAGACGACAAGCGCCTGATGCCAGCCGATCTGCTCGATCATGATGTTGCCGATCGGCGGGAACAGGAACTGGCCGAAGGAGCCGGCCGCGGTGCCGGCACCGAATGCCATCGGGCGCCATTGCTCCGGCAGCAGCTTGCCGAAGGCAGCCAGCACGAGATTGAACGAACAGGCCGAAAGGCCGAAGCCGATCAGCACGCCGGCGCCGAGATGCATCGTCATCGGCGTCGTGGCATAGGCCATGACGACGAGGCCGGCGGCATAGAGCAACGCACCGAAGCACAGCACCCGCACCGTGCCGAACCGGTCGGCCACGGCGCCGGCAAAGGGAGCGCCGAGGCCCCAGAGCAGGTTCTGCAGGGCAATGGCGATACTGAACGTGTCGCGCCCCCAGCCGAATTCCAGCGTCATCGGGATCTGGAACAGACCGGCGCTGGCGCGGGGGCCGAAGGTGATCAGCGCGATCAGACAGCCGGCAGCGACGACGATTTCAGGCGCGTATCTGCGCCCAGTGGCCGCACTCATTGGGAGCTCCGACAATAGGACAGAAGGAGAGCAAGTCTAAACGTGTGGCTGCACGTTATCGTTTCGTCCCGCGCCGCAACAACGTCTTTTCGTGAAATTCCACATCACGGCCGCACATGGAACGCGGGTCGCCGAAGAACGCGCGCCCGAGCGCGGCATTAACCGGCTCTCAACCCTACCGGATGGATAACGGGATCGTCGAAAAGCGCGCCTTGGCTGCGCGGCCGACCCCCGGTGTTGTCAAGGCGGGCAGAGCGTTGAGTCAGTTGCGGTTACGGCGTCGCACGAGGCGAATCAGAGCGCTGGGTCTGAAATGGGCCCTGGCCACGGTCGCGCCCTGGGCGCTGTCCGTCGGGCTGCTGGTTTCCTTCACCGCATCCGCCGGGCAAAATCACGACGGCGACGCAATTCCCTATTCCATGCTGCGGCGCGCAGCGCCCTCGCCCGAATCCATGCTCGAGGAAGGCCCTTCGATGCTGGTTGCGGCCAGCGCCTTCCGCCTGCCGGGCCTCACGCTGTCATCCTCGATCCAACAGGCTCATCTCTCCTTCGACGACCCCGAACGGCGCATCGCCATCGATCCGCGCCAGCCGCGCGAGGATATGAAGCGCACGGCAAGCGCCTTCCCCGAGGTCGACCGCAGCGCCAAGGGCGACCTGCTGCCCGGCCTGCGCCCGGGCCTGACGCTTACCCCGCAGCCACGCGAGCTCGAACGTGTCGTCTTCGGCGACAACCAGCCGGGCCTGATTTCGGGCGGCTTTGCGCTCGACGCCGTGCGCGAGGGCGAAAGCAGCGACGGTCCGCAAGTGGGGTTCGAGCCCTATTCCAATGACGAGGGACTGACCGACCCAGCCCTCTCGGACTCCTCGCCGAGTTCGCCGAAGCGGATCATCACCTCGCCGCGGGAAGCCGAACTGCATCTCGAGAGCATCGACGGCTCGACGCCCTCGGTTCCGCAGCCCGCAGCACGGGCCTCATCGACTCCGGCCGTGAACTACAGCGTCGCCACGATCGCGCCGACGACGCCGCCGGCCGTGGCCGCCGCACGGCCCGCCGCCATCGGCAAGGCCGCCGCTCCCGCAACCAGCGTCGCGCGCAAGAGCGATCCGGGGCCGAAACAGATTTATACCGGGCTGATCCTGCCAGAGAACATGGCGCGCGAGCAGCGCTGCCTCGCCGAAGCCGTCTATTTCGAGGCTCGTTCGGAATCCGAGGAAGGCCGGGCTGCGGTCGCGCAGGTCGTGCTCAACCGGGTGAAGAGCGGGCTTTATCCGGACTCGGTCTGCGGCGTGGTCTACCAGAACCGGAACCGCTACCTCGCCTGCCAGTTCACCTTCGCCTGCGAGGGCAAGTCGCTGCGCATCACCGAGCCCGAGCCGTGGCGCGCCTCCGTGCGCATCGCACGCGAGGTCTTTGAGGGCACGACCTATCTCGCGGATGTCGGCGCCTCCACGCATTACCACGCGGACTATGTTCGGCCGTACTGGGCCAAGAAGCTGAAGAAAATGGATGTGATCGGCCGGCACGTCTTCTATCAGCTGAGGCCGGGCCAGACTTAGTCTATCCTGAATTTTCAACCGCGGGCCCTGACTCCAAACAGATTGAATACCGGGCTTGTTTGCGAGAATGCGGGGTCTTGGCTTGCGGGAGCGAGGCTGTATCGAGGCACCTCTGGCCGGCCCGGAGGTCACCCCACGGGAGGCCCCCCTGCCCTGGAAACCTCTGTCGGCTCAATGAGGGTGCTCAGCGAAAGCCACTGCGCCAGGACCTGATCCTTCCGGGCAGCACCAGACAGGACGCTCATGAAAGTCGTCCTGTCAGCTTGACCCGGCCCGTCGCTTGGAATTGCATCTATGAAGCCTGATGCCTCAGAACCGCGCGTGAATTGAATGCAGCTTCAGTCCCTGATTACCTGCCCGCATTGCCGACACGCGGCGGCCGAGACGATGCCGACCGACGCCTGCCAGTTCTTCTACGAATGCAAGGGATGCGGCGCATTGCTCCGGCCGAAGCAGGGTGATTGCTGCGTGTTCTGTTCCTATGGCTCGGTTCCCTGCCCACCCATTCAGGAGGCTGTGAACGGAGGATCCGGCAACCTGTCCTGCTGCGCCTCTGCTGGTCCGAGCGGAACGTGATCTGAGCCCGGGGGATACAGCCCGAAGCTGCGTCCATCTCGGCTGCACGCTGAACGAAATCGTTCTTGCCACCGTGCCCGGCCGGGACTTGCGGCCCGCTCTACCCTTGAGCCGGGAGGCTTCCGCTGCGTAGGGCTCGCCGGCCTGCTGCCTTTGCATTCCAATTCAGTATTCGAGGCCTTGCCGGACGCGCCGGATCATGGTTAATTTTACCTTGTTTTCGCGTTTACCTTGCGTTCATCACTGCCGGCTGGCTTTCTGCCTCCAACACGGCGGCGCCAGAACGCCGCCGGGGAGGTCGGAGTCAGACATGCGAGGCAAGGTGCTTTCCGCTTCCGCATTGGCCGCTTCGGTGGCTGCGGCCGCGCTGCTGCTCGGCGCCCAGGGCGCCCAGGCTGGCGGTGGCTGCTATGGCTCCGCCTGCTACACGCTGCAGCAGTCGCCCCCGGTCTATGGCACGATCAACGAGACCTATGTCGCGCGCCCGGCCCAGACGCAGTCGCGCATCATTCCGGCCGAATATGAATACGTCACCGAGCAGGTGATGGTGCATCCGCAGCGGGTCATCCCGCGCTATCGCCCGGCCCAGTACAGCACGGTTGCCGAACAGGTCCTGATCTCACCGGCGGGGCGTCGCTGGGAGGTGAGCCGCGATCTCTATGGCAACGTCACCGGTTGCTGGGTCGATGTTCCCGCGCGCTACGGCATCCAGCAGCGTACGGTCGAGATCAGCCCGGCGAGCACCGATTACGAGACCCTGCCCGCCGTCTATGGCCAGCGTCAGCGCAAGGTCATGGTGCGCCAGACGCAGGTCGTGCACGAGACGATCCCCGCTCTCTACGAAACCCGCCAACGCCAGGTGCTGATGAGCCCTGGCTCGCAATACTGGGCGCGCGGCCGCTATTGAGTTCACGCCTACCAAGAGTTTAGACGCAGACCCTTTTAACCACGGAAACGACCTTACGCCCCGGCTTCGGCCGGGGCTTTTTTCATGCGATCTCGATATCGAGCCCGAGGTCGAGCACGCTGGCGGAATGGGTCAGGGCGCCCACCGAGATCATGTCGACGCCGGTCGCCGCAATCGCCGCGACAGTGTCGAGCGTGATGCCGCCGGAGGCCTCGACCTTCATGCGGCCGCCGACCATCGCAACGCCCGTGGTCAGATCCGCAACGGACATGTTGTCGAGCATGACGATGTCGGCCCCCTCGGCGAGGACCTCCTCGAGCTGGGCCAGGGTATCGACCTCGATCTCGATCTTGACGAAGTTACCGGCCTGGCGCTTGGCCGCCTGCAAGGCGGGGCGAATGCCGCCGGCGACGGCGACATGATTGTCCTTGATCAGGATGGCGTCATCGAGCCCATAGCGATGGTTGCCGGCGCCACCGCAGCAAACGGCGTATTTCTCGAACGCGCGCAGGCCTGGCGTGGTCTTGCGGGTGTCGACGATCATCGCCTTCGTGCCCGCGGCCTTGGCTACATAGGCCGCTGCCAGTGTAGCGATGCCCGAGAGTCGGCCCATGTAATTCAAGGCGACACGCTCTGCCGAGAGGACAGAGCGGGCCTCCCCCTCGATGCGAGCCACAATGGCGCCGGGTTCGAGCCTGTCGCCGTCCGACATGGCGGCCTCGAAGCGAACCGACGGGTCGTATTGCCGGAAGGTTTCGCGGGCGAAGGGCAGCCCGGCAACGATGCCGCTCTTGCGCGCGGCGATCACCGCGCTTGCCCGCTTGCCGGCCGGAATCGTCGCAAGGGTGGTGATGTCACCGGCCCGGCCGAGATCCTCGATCAGAGCGGCACGCACCGCTTCGGTGATGAGCAGGGGATTGAGGACGGCTTGGCTCACGTCGGGCTCCGGATCAGGACAGGGCGCGGCGCGCGGCAGGCGGCGCCGATAATGTCAGCTTGCTGCGCGTCGCCAGCGCCGCGCTGGCTTGCGGAAAATCGCTGCGCCAATGGCCGCCACGGCTCTCGCGCCGGGCAAGCGCTGCGGCAACGATGATGAGAGCGGCGCTCGCCATGTTGACGAGCGTCGAACTGTCCGCAGCCTCGGCGATGGCCTGGAGCTGACGCGACGCGGCAAGCAGCCCTGGCCCGCCACGCACCACGCCGGCCCTATCCGACATGATCGCGCGCAAGCGCTCGATCGCGCGCTGGTCCGCGGCTGTCGGCAAGCAGGCTGCCGTGCCGCTCATGCGGACAGGCTTCCCCCTGGTTCTCATCACCAACGGGCGGCCCTTCAGGTGCTCGGCGACACGTGCGCCGAAGACCACCGCCTCCAGAAGGGAATTCGAGGCGAGACGGTTGGCACCATGCAAGCCGGTACTGGCCACTTCACCGGCGGCATAGAGGCCGGGAAGCGTCGTGCAACCATGAGCGTCCGTCGCCACACCACCCATGTGGTAGTGCTCGGCCGGCGCCACCGGCATGAGCTCGGTCGCTGGATCGATGCCCGCCTTGCGGCAGGCGGCGGTGACGGCGGGAAAGCGCTCGGAAAACTCCGTGCCGATCGCCGCCCTTGCATCGAGGAAGGCACCGCGCCCGGCCGCGATCTCGGCGAAGACGGCGCGCGCCACGATATCGCGTGGGGCGAGCTCGACGTCCTTGTGGGCAGCCAGCATGAACCGCTCGCCAGCGGCATTGACGAGAATGCCGCCATCGCCCCGGATCGCTTCGGTCGCCAGCGGGGCTGGGTCGAGCCCGAGCGCCAGCGCGGTTGGATGAAACTGCACGAACTCCGCATCGGCAATCGTCGCGCCGGCGCGTGCCGCCATGGCCAGTCCTTCGCCACGCGCCTCCGCCGGGTTCGTGGTCAGCGCGTAGAGATGGCCGATGCCTCCCGTGGCCAACACGGTCGCGACGGCATGAAATCGCGTCGCCTCGCGCGCCGCCCCGTGCTCGCCGCGCGCCAGCACACCCGTGCAGGCGCCATCGGTAAGAAGCAGGTCCTCGGCAATGAACCCTTCCCGGACGGTGATCGAAGGCGTCTGCCGCACCGTCGCAATCAGCGCCTGCATGATCGCGGCGCCGGCACCATCGCCGCCGACGCGGACGACACGATGCTCCGAATGCGCGGCCTCGCGCGACTGCACGAGTCGCCCGGCGAGATCGCGATCGAAGGGGACGCCATAGGACAGAAGATCATGGACGCGTTCGGCAGCCTCATTGGCAACCATATGCGCGACGGCCTCGTCGACGATGCCGGCACCCGCCGCGATCGTATCGGCAGCGTGTTTGCCGGCCGTGTCGCCCTCGGACATCGCCGCGGCAATGCCGCCTTGCGCCCAGCTCGAGGAAGAGCCCTCGCCGAGCGGGCGCGGCGCCAGCACCGTGCAGGGCAGCGGCGCCAGTTTCAAGGCCGTGAACAGCCCCGCCAGCCCGCCGCCGACGATGAGGATATCCGCTTGGATGTCAGGCATGAGGGCCAATCCGCCGCCAGCGCCCCTCCCCCTGAAGGGAGAGGCATGCGGGTTTACATCGTCAGGTTGACCATTCGCTCAACCGAGCGCCGGGCCTTCTCGGCCATCGCCGGATCGATCACCACCTCGTGCTGCATATAGACCAGCGACTCGAGGATCTTGGGCAAGGTAATGCGCTTCATATGCGGGCAGAGATTGCAGGGCCGCACGAATTCGACGCCCTTCGTCTCGGCTGCAACATTGTCCGCCATTGAGCATTCGGTGACGAGCAGGACGCGGCCCGGCAGCTCATGCTTGACCCAGTCGATCATGCCCTTGGTCGAACCAGCGTAATCGGCAACTGCCACGACTTCCGGCGGGCATTCCGGATGGGCGACGATTTTGATGCTCGGATCGGCCTCGCGGTAGCGCACGAGCTCTTCGGCGGTGAAGCGCTCATGCACCTCGCAGGCGCCTGCCCAGGAGATGATCTTCACCTTGGTCTGCGCCGCGACGTTCTTCGCCAGATACTGGTCAGGCACGAAGATGACTTCCGGCACGCCCAGGCTCTCGACCACCTGCACGGCATTCGACGAGGTGCAGCAGATATCGACCTCCGCCTTCACATCGGCCGAGGTGTTGACATAGGCGACGACCGGACGGCCGGGATAGCGCTCGCGCAACAGACGGATATCGGCGCCCGTGATCGAAGAGGCCAGCGAGCAGCCGGCCTTCATGTCCGGCATCAGCACGATCTTGTCGGGGCTGAGCAGCTTCGAGGTCTCGGCCATGAAATGCACGCCGCCCTGCACGATGACCTCTGCCTTGGTCTTCGAGGCCACCTTGGCGAGCTGCAAGGAGTCGCCGACGATGTCGGAGACACAATGGAAGATCTCCGGCGTCATGTAGTTATGGCCGAGGATGACCGCGTTGCGGACCTGTTTCAGCTCGTTGATCGCCTTGATCGTCGGCGCGAAGAAGGGCCACTCCACCGCCGGAATGACGGCCTTGACCTTCTCGTAGAGATGCGCGGTCGCGGCCTCGACCTCAGGCGTCCAGGTCAGGTCTGGCATCGGCAATGGTCGGAAGCGCGGATCGTCCCTGCGGCGCGCGACAGTGACCGGGGCGACAGCGTTGTCGGCCTCGAAGCCCCGAGTCTTTTCCAAGCCCAAAGACATGGCATCCTCCTCATCCCTGCGATGCCGGAGCTCCGCTCCGGGTCGCCGCCGGCCTGTTGCTAGCCAGCTATGCTCGTTTTGAGCATAAGGATATTAGCACGTCTCCCCGATGCTGACCAGCACTCGGCATCCCGCGCCAGCGCGCGGTCCTTCATGTGTTTGGGGAATATGGCAGGCAGTCAGGCGATGCCGCCGGTGACCAGCGCCAGGACGCCAAGACCGAGCACGAAGGCCAGGATCCGGGCGGGCATCCCGACAAGGGCGCCGGGCGGACGGCCCGTCACGAAACCAAAGACGACTTCGATGAGGCCGAGCCCGATCAGGACGAACAGATAGCGCGGGAAAGCTGCCGATCCCGCCAGCCATCCAATGTGAGCCGCGAGTGCGACAAGGCCTCCGAGGCCTGCGCCTGCAGCGAGGAAGAGCAGTTCAACCCGGCTGAAGCGCATGCTGTGGCTCAACGCCGACGGAAGTTCTGATTGCGCGGCGGCCCACCCGGAGCCGGTCCCGCCGTCTTCTGACGGAAGTTGATGCGGCCGCGATCAAGATCATAAGGCGACATCTCGACGACGACCCGGTCTCCGGCGATCGTGCGGATGCGGTTCTTCTTCATCTTGCCGGCCGCGTAGGCCAGGATCACATGGTCATTGTCGAGCTTCACCCGATAGTTTCCATCGGGCAGCACCTCGACCACCGTGCCGTCGAACTCGAGAAGTTCTTCTTTCGCCATTCCTTGGTCCTTCTTCTGCGCCTTGGGCGGACGACCGGATCAGAGGGATCCGCCGGCCCGATCGTCCCCTGGCTATCCGCGCGTCAGTTCGCGCGGCGCCGGGCGCCGCCATTGCGACGTTGCTCTGTTCTTTGCTGCAAGAACGCGACGCCGCCAAGTCCTTCCTTGCCGGCAACGCTGTCTTTTCGCGCCGAAGGCGCCTCAGTGCGCTGCGGCGGACGGTCATTGCGCGGAGTCTCGCTGCGCTGACCGGCGGCATGCTGGGGCTTGCCCGCCTGCTGCGGCTTCGCGCCCTGGCGCTGGCCCTGCGGCCGGCCATGATCGCGCCCGCCACCGGAGCCCTGGCCATTGCGGCCGCGACCCTGGTTCTGCGGCGGCTTCTTGGGCGTGCGACCATCCCAGTGCGGCACCTCGCCGACCGGGGTCAGCGAAACGCGGGTCAGCTTCTCGATCGCCGCCAGATCGCCGCGCTCTTCCGGGGTGCAGAAGGCAATGGCGACGCCGGTGGCACCAGCGCGCGCGGTGCGGCCGATGCGGTGGACATAGGTTTCCGCCACGTTCGGCAGGTCGAAATTGACGACATGGCTGACGCCGTCGACATCGATGCCGCGCGCCGCGATATCGGTCGCGACCAGAATGCGCAGTTCGCCATCACGGAAAGCGCCGAGAGCGCGCTCGCGCTGGCCCTGGCTCTTGTTGCCGTGGATGGCAGCCGACTTGATGCCGGACTGCTCGAGCTGGCGCACGACCTTGTCCGCACCGTGCTTGGTGCGCGTGAACACGATCGCGCGCTCCATCTCCGCCACGCCGAGCGTCTTCGCCAGCAGCGCCGGCTTGTGGCCGGGATCGGTGAAGATGACGCGCTGCTCGACCTTCTCGGCAGTCGTGGCAACCGGCGTCACCGCGACCTCGACCGGATTGGTCAGATAGGCCGAGGCGATCTCGCGGATCTGCTTCGGCATGGTCGCCGAGAACAGAAGCGTCTGGCGCTTGGCCGGGATCAGCGTCGCAATCCGGCGCAGGGCATGGATGAAGCCGAGATCAAGCATCTGATCGGCCTCGTCGAGCACCAGGAACTCGATCTCGCGCAGCGAGACTGCGCGCTGGTCGACGAGATCAAGCAGGCGGCCGGGCGTGGCGACGAGGATGTCGACGGTCTGGCCAAGCGCACGGATCTGCTTGCCGACTGGCACGCCGCCGAAGATCACGGCCGATTTGACCGTGGTGAACTGGGCGTAGGTGCGGATGCTGGTCTCGATCTGCGCCGCAAGCTCACGCGTCGGGCTCAGGATGAGTGCGCGCACCGAACGCGGCTGCATGCGCCGGGGGTTGTTCAGCAACCGGTGCAGCATCGGCAGCGAGAAGGCGGCCGTCTTGCCCGTGCCCGTCTGGGCCGCGCCGAACAGATCCTTGCCTTCGAGAATAGGGGGGATGGCCTGCGCCTGGATGGGCGTCGGCTTGGAATAACCTTCAGCCGCGAGCGCCTTGAGAAGCTGCTCGGCGAGGCCGAGGTCTGTAAATTGTGTCAAAACAGGTCTTTCTGAAGCCGAAACGCAAGGGGCGCATGTGGAAACCGGCTGCGCCACCGAATGGGTTCGGCATTGAAGTACGTCATTCCGCCCGGCGAACCGCTAGCCACTGCGCCGAAAGGTATTGTTGTAAAGGTATCGATAGAGAGAGCCGGGAGAGTGCGAGCACCCTCCCGGTCAGTATTCAGCCTCAGGCGACGACGAGGTTGCCGGCCGAGGACTTGCCGGTCTTGCGATCGGCGATCAGCTCGAAGGAGACGACCTGACCATCGCGAAGTTCGCGCAGACCAGCACGCTCGACAGCGCTGATGTGGACGAAAACGTCCTGGCCGCCGGCCTCAGGGGTGATGAAGCCATAGCCCTTGGTGGTGTTGAACCACTTCACGGTGCCCTTGTTCATAGGGTAGTCCTTACGTTTCAGATCCGCGTTCGTATGTGGAAGACACGACTTGACGCGCGGACGCCTCGCCGTGGCCTTGATAACGATGTGTGGTGGATCTGAATCGTGCCCGCCGACCGGGAAATCCCGCGCGGAGGATTGGCCAGAACCCGGCCGCATCTCGTCTTACATGGGCGGCACTAGCATAAATTGCAATGCGGGTCCAGCGCAGCGCCCTGATGCGCAACGGCGCCCCCTTCCCGGCATCCGCGCAAGACGGGAGCATCGGAGAAGGCGGCCCGCGGAGGCCCGCTCTGCGTCGAGGCTGCATCCCTCGACCCGTCGCATCAACGTCTTCGTCGGCGTGCCGACAGAATAACCGCAATGAGCGATGTCAATCGGCAGGCCGAACTCTTTGCCGATCTGGTCTTCGAACGGGGACTGCTCGCTTGCGCCCTGGAACGGATGCCTTCCGGGCCGCTCCTCAGCTTTGACGCGGCGGATGGTCCGACCAGGGGCCGTCGCTAGCGCTCATTCGATCTCGCCCAGAAGCCCGACGAGGCCGCCAAGATCCGCCAGGCGGCGATAGCGCTGCTCCGCGACCGGTTCCTCGGCATGTTCGAGCACCCAGGTCAGCTCATGCGGCACATGCACAGCCCAGGCCCCCGCCTGCAGCGCCGGCACGATGTCCGACTTCAGCGAGTTACCCACCATCATCGCATGTCTCGGCCCGTCACCATGACGCGCGAAGATGCGTTCATAGGTCGTGACACTCTTGTCGCTGACGATCTCGACCGCCTGGAAGAAATCGCCCAGCCCGGACTGGGCGAGCTTGCGTTCCTGATCGAAAAGATCGCCCTTGGTGATCAGGACCAACCTGTATTCGGAGGCCAGCGCCTCCAGTGTTTCCTGTGCCCCCGGAAGCGTCTCGACCGGATGCGCCAGCATCTCGCGCCCGGCGGCAAGGATTTCGGCGATGACGGAAGCCGGCACATTGCCGCCTGTGACCTCGATCGCGGTCTCGATCATCGAGAGCGTGAAGCCCTTGATGCCAAATCCGTAGAAGCCGAGATTGCGACGCTCGGCGTCCAGCAACCTGCCGGAGATTTCGGCGGCTTCGCCGTGCTCGCCGAGCAGGGCGACGAAACGCTCCTCCGTCAGCCGGAAGAACTGCTCGTTCTGCCAGAGCGTGTCATCGGCATCGAAGCCGATCGTGGTGAGCGCGCGAGACGGCACGGTTCAGCCCTTCAACTCGGAGATGAAGCGGTCGAGCTCGGCATTGAAGCGCGCCGCATCCTCGAAATAGACGGAATGGCCGGTTTCGGGAACGCTGACGAAGCGGCCCCTGGGAGCATGGGCAGCGACCGCCGCGACGCCACAAGGCGGGACGACGAGGTCGTCGGCGCCGGACAGGAACAAGGCTGGACAATCGAGTGCGGCGAGGTCGGACGGCGGGCGGTTGCGCGCCTCCCAGATGCGTTGCCGAACCAGCGCCTTGTCCAGACCTGCATTGATGCGGTCGATCGATTTGTAGAGTTCGTAGAGCGCCGGCAAGCGTTTCGCGAAGGCTTCGCCGCAGGCAGGATGGATACCGCTCCTGGCCCAACGCGGCAGTGTCTCATCGACACGCTGCTGCCAGGCCGCGAGTTCGCTCGAGATATTCCTTCCGGCCTTGCCGAAATCGAGCGTGCCGGTGGTGCAGGCCATGACGAGCCCGCTCACCCGACCGGGGTTCGCCAGCGCATAATCCACACAACTCCAGCCGCCCATGGATTGCGCGACCAGAACCGGCCGCTCCAACGACAGATGGGTGATCAGCGCGGCGAGGTCGCCGGCATAGTCTGCCGGATCGGGGCCTCCGGCCACCGGCTCCGACGGCGCGAAACCGCGATGAGCGAAGGTGACGCAGCTGTACTGCGGACTGAAATGAGCGACCTGCTGCCACCAGGACAAATGATTGCCGCCCAGTCCATGAGCGAAGACGATGGGCGGGCCAGAGCCCGTGACCTCGTAATAGAGCTTGCCGAAGGGGCGGGAGAGTTGGCCGATACGCGTCTGCATGGCGCGAAACTAGACCGGCGGCCGTTCTCGCGGCAATGCAGGATTGTCGGTCTCAGGCCGAGCATGGCGCAGGCCCGGGACCGACGTCCAGGAGATGGTCGGCTCGAGGCCGACCATCAGGATCTCCCTGCTCAGGCGTCCTTGGCCTTGATCGCGCCCAGTGCGGCTTGCGCCGCGGCCAGGCGTGCGATCGGCACCCGGAAGGGCGAGCAGGAGACGTAGTCGAGACCGATGCTCTCGCAGAAGCCGATCGAGGCGGGGTCGCCACCATGCTCGCCGCAGATGCCCAGCTTGATCCGCGGACGGCTCCGGCGACCGCGCTCGACCGCGAGCTTGACGAGTTCGCCGACGCCCTCCTGGTCGATGGTGACGAAGGGGTCGAATTCCAGGATGCCCTTGGCGGTATAGGAGCCGAGGAAGGAACCCGCGTCGTCGCGGCTGATGCCGAGCGTGGTCTGGGTCAGGTCATTGGTGCCGAAGGAGAAGAATTCGGCGCTGCGGGCGATCTCCTCGGCACGCAAGGCGGCGCGCGGCAGCTCGATCATCGTGCCGACCTGATAGGTGAACTCGGTCTTGCTCTCGCCGATCACGGCCTTCGCCATGGCGTCGATGCGGGCCTTGACGAGGTCGAACTCGGCGACGCCCATCACCAGCGGCACCATCACCTCCGGGATGACCGGCTTGCCGGTCTCGCGCGCCGAGATCACGGCGGCCTCGAAGATGGCGCGGGCCTGCATCTCGGCGATTTCAGGGTACGCCACCGCCAGCCTGCAGCCGCGGAAGCCGAGCATCGGGTTGAACTCGTGCAGCTCGGCCGCCCGGCGCCGGAGCACGTCCGGCGTCACCGCCATGGCGCGCGCCACCTCGGCGATCTCCTCGTCGGTATGCGGCAGGAACTCGTGCAGCGGCGGATCGAGCAGCCGGATCGTGACCGGCAGGCCCTGCATGATGGTGAAGAGCTCGACGAAATCCTGCCGCTGCATCGGCAGGAGCTTGGCCAGCGCGTCGCGCCGTCCCTTGTCGTCGCCGGCGAGGATCATCTCCCGCATCGGCAGGATGCGATCCTCGTCGAAGAACATGTGCTCGGTGCGGCAGAGCCCGATGCCCTCGGCGCCGAAATCGCGGGCCGCGCGGGCATCGCGCGGCGTCTCGGCATTGGCACGGACCTTGAGGCGCCGAACCTTGTCGGCCCAGCCCATCAGCGTGCCGAAATCGCCGGAAAGCTCCGGCTGTTGCATCTTGACCTCGCCAAGCAGAACCTGGCCGAGGGTGCCGTCGATCGTGATGAAATCGCCGGCCCGCAGCGTGGTCGGCCCCACCGTCAGCGTGCCCTTGGCATAGTCGACCCGGATCTGGCCGGCGCCGGAGACGCAGGGCTTGCCCATCCCGCGCGCCACGACCGCCGCATGCGAGGTCATGCCGCCACGCGTGGTCAAGATGCCTTCGGCGGCATGCATGCCGTGGATATCTTCCGGACTGGTCTCGACCCGGACCAGGATGACCTTGCGGCCTGTCTTCTTGGCAGCCTCCGCATCGTCTGAATTGAAGACGATCTCCCCGGCCGCCGCACCGGGCGAAGCCGGCAGGCCGGTCGTCAGCACGCGGCGCTCGGCCTTGGGATCGATCGCCGGGTGCAGGAGCTGTTCGAGGGCGCCGGGCTCGACGCGGCCGATCGCCTCCTCCTCGCCGATCAATCCCTCCTGTGCCAGATCGACCGCGATCCTGAGCGCGGCCTTGGCGGTACGCTTGCCGGACCGGGTCTGCAGCATCCAGAGCTTGCCCTCCTGGATGGTGAACTCCATGTCCTGCATGTCGCGATAATGCTTCTCGAGGATGCCGTAGATCCGGCAGAGCTCGGCATAGGCCGCGGGCATCGCCTTCTCCATGGAAGGCTTGTCCGAGCCGGCGGCCTGACGCGCCACCTCGGTGATGTCCTGCGGAGTGCGGATGCCGGCAACGACATCCTCACCCTGCGCATTGATCAGAAACTCGCCATAGAGCGCGTTCTCGCCGGTCGAGGGATTGCGGGTGAAGGCGACGCCGGTGGCCGAGGTCTCGCCCATGTTGCCGAACACCATCGACTGGACATTGACGGCCGTGCCCCAGGAGGCAGGGATATTGTTGAGTTCGCGGTATTTGATCGCGCGGGCATTCATCCAGGACGAGAACACTGCGCCGACGGCGCCCCAGAGCTGCTCCTGCGGCTCCTGCGGGAACTCGGCACCGAGCGCCTTCTTCACGATGTCCTTGTAACGACCGACAAGCACCTTCCAGTCATCGGCCGAGAGATCGGTATCGAGATGCAAGCCCTTGCGCTCCTTGTAGTCTTCGAGCGCCTCCTCGAAATGGCCGTGATCGACGTCGAGCACGACGTTCGAATACATGGTGATGAAGCGGCGATAGCTGTCCCAGGCGAAGCGGGCGTCGCCCGAGGCCTTCGCCACGGCCTCGACGGTGACGTCGTTGAGGCCAAGGTTGAGGACGGTGTCCATCATGCCTGGCATCGAGGCGCGAGCGCCGGAGCGCACCGACACCAGAAGCGGATTGGCAGGATCGCCGAAGAGCTTGCCGGTGAGACGCCCCATCTCGGCAAGCGCAGCCTTCACCTGCCCGGCGAGATCGGACGGGAAATTCTTGCCATTATCGTAATAATGGGTGCAGACCTCGGTGGTGATCGTAAAGCCGGGCGGAACCGGCAAGCCCAGATTGCTCATCTCGGCGAGGTTTGCACCCTTGCCGCCGAGCAGGTTCTTCATGCCCGCTTCACCCTCGGCCTTGCCGTCGCCGAAGGTGTAGACCCACTTCCCACCAGCCATCACAACTACCTCTTCATCCAGCCGGGCTCAGCAACGCGCCGGCGATCCAAAAGTTTCATGCGAAGCGCCGCCGGCAGAGACAGCCGGGCGGCAGGGACGGGCGAGGTCATGCCGAAAAGCGGATGAACAATCAATGAGCGAGGCTGCAGCAGGATTGCTGCAGATCTGCGACGCTCCTCAGCCACGCAAAGGGTTGCGCGCCGCACGCGGCCAACGCAGCGGCCAATTGACGATACGTTCGGGCAGGTCGTCCTCATCGACGTCATCTTCACTGGCGAAGACCCGGCCGCGCACGGAGACGCCGGCCGTGACGACCGTCTCGGGGTCGCCAGACACCAGCGGATGCCACCAGGGCAGGTCACGCCCCTCCCCGACCAGCCGATAGGCGCAGGTCGGCGGCAACCACGGCAGCGTGCGAACGTCTTCCGGGGTCAGCGTCACGCAATCGGGAACGAGCGTCGAGCGATGGGAGTAATCCTTGCAGCGGCATGTCCCGGCATCGAACAATCGGCAGCCAATATCGGTCGCGTGGATGCGGCCGGTATCGTCGTCCTCGAGCTTCACCAGGCAGCAGCGCCCACAGCCGTCACAGAGCGATTCCCACTCCTGCATGGTCATCTCGTCGAGCGTCTTGCTAAGCCAGAATGGCTCTGGCCGGATGGGTGCGTCCGTCATGAAGGCGCTTATGCGCCCTCGTGGGGTTCGTGGGAAGCGCCGCGATGCCGCGCATCCCAGCTGCACGTCGATCCGGGCGGACTGTTTCGCAATGGCACGGATCGTCTGGCGCGAAACCTGCTGTTCATCTGCTTAAAGGATGACACTGGCCTTCACGCGCGCGAAGGTCGATCCTATGTCCCTACCAAGGGGCACTTTGGGTTGCCAACACCATCCGGTCGCGGCAGGAGATAACCGCAGTTTTTCGTCAGGGTGGCCCGGGCGGCGATGGAGTTCAGGAAGGCAAACTGGACGACCCGTCTCAAGCGCTTCGCGCTTGCCGTCGATTCATGGATCGACGACACGCTCTGGGGCGCGGGCCGTCGCGCGGGCGAAGCCTATGAACGTTTGCGCAGCTATGCCGACCGGCTGACCGTCTCCGGCGGCAAGCGGCTCGCAGCGGAGTTCGCCAGCGAGGGCCTGAATGTCGGGATCGCCGGCGCTCTCGTCATGCTCATGCTCGCAATCCCGGCCTTCCACGAAGGCCGCGAGGAGGCGCTCAAGCATCAAGTCTTCGCGGTGACCTTCCTGGACCGATACGGCTCCGAGCTCGGTCATCGCGGCGCGCGCCATGACGATTCGCTGAAGCTCGAGGAACTGCCGGACCATCTCATCAAGGCCGTCCTGGCAACCGAGGACCGGCGCTTCTACGACCATTTCGGCATCGACATCTTCGGCACCTTTCGCGCGATCACCGTGAACGCGCGCGCCTCGGGCGTGGTGCAGGGCGGCTCGTCGCTGACCCAACAGCTCGCCAAGAACCTCTTCCTGAGCAATGAGCGCTCGCTCGACCGCAAGATCAAGGAAGCGTTCCTGGCTCTGTGGCTCGAATACAGGCTGACCAAGAACGAGATCCTCAAGCTCTATCTCGACCGCGCCTATATGGGCGGCGGCACCTTCGGCGTGGCGGCTGCGTCAGAATATTATTTCGGCAAATCCGTGAAGGATGTCAGCGTGGCCGAGGCCGCCATGCTGGCAGGACTGTTCAAGGCGCCGACCAAATATGCGCCGCATGTCAATCTGCCGGCAGCCCGCGCCCGCGCCAATGACGTGCTGAACGCGATGGTCGATGCCGGGTTCATGACCGCAGGCCAGATCGACAGCGCGAAGCGCAACCCGGCGACCCCGGTCGACCGTAAGCGCGACGTCAGCCCCGATTACTATCTCGACTGGGCCTTCGAAGAGGTTCGCAAGCTGGCTGATGAGGGCAAGATCGGCCCGGACCGGGTCCTGACCGTCAAGACGCCGCATGATCCGGCGATCCAGGATCGCGCCGACCACGCGATCGAGACGGTCCTGCGCCAACACGGCCCGGCCTATCATGCGAAGCAGGCGGCGACCGTGGTGATGGACCCTGACGGCGCCGTGCGCGCGATCGTCGGGGGGCGCGACTATGGTGCGAGCCAGTTCAACCGCGCGACGGCCGCAAGGCAGCCCGGCTCTTCGTTCAAGCCGTTCGTCTATGCGGCAGCACTCTCCGCGGGGCTCTATCGTCCTAACACGATCGTGACCGACCGCCCGGTCTGCATCGGCAACTGGTGCCCGAACAATTACGGACGCTCCTATGCCGGGTCGATGCCGTTGACGGTGGCGCTGGCGAAGTCGATCAACACGATCCCGGTGCAGATGTCGATCGCGATCGGCCGCGCCACCGGCGAGACCCACGAGGCGCGCGCGGCACGCATCGGCCGGATGAAGATCATCGAGACGGCGCACGCCATGGGCTTGACCACGCCGCTGACCGACACGGTCTCGCTGCCCATCGGCGCAGCCGAAGTCACGGTCATGGATATGGCCGCAGGCTATTCCGTGTTCGCCAATGGCGGGCTGCGGGCCAAGCCCTATGCCGCGATCGATATCCATAATTCGCAGGGCGAGCTGATCTACCGGCATGATCGCGACGACGGCACCGGCAAGCGCGTGCTGAGCGTCCAGGTCGCGCAGGACATGAACTTCATGCTGTCCAAGGTTCCGACCGAAGGCACCGGGCGTCGCGCCGCGCTCGACGGCGTCGTGACGGCCGGCAAGACGGGCACCACCAATGGCTACAAGGACGCCTGGTATGTCGGCTATTCCGGCAATCTGGTCGGCGCGGTGTGGTTCGGCAACGACGACTCGTCGGAGACGGCGAATATGACGGGTGGTTCCCTGCCGGCAATGACCTGGAAGGAGATCATGCAGTTCGCCCATCAGGGGCTGGAGCTGAAACCGATCCCGGGTGTCACGCCTGTGACCGACCCGAAGGTCGCAGCACTCGCCAAGGCCAATGCTCCGGCAGCCGATGCCGCAGCGCTGGGCGCCGGCGCAGGACATATGCCGCGCCAGTCCTTCGAGGTTCTCTCGGCGGTCGGCGCGATGTTCCGCACGATCGAGCCGGTGCGGGCGGCAGGACGGACGGCCCAGGCCGGCATCCAGGACCTGACGCCACCGGGTGGCGCAAGCCGCATCCGCTGAACAGGCTTAGCCGTGCGCCTCCTAACGCTCTCCTACATCATCGCACTCGGTGCCGGGCTCGGGCTCGCCTCGGCGCATTATGCCGTCGCGGAGCGCCCTCCGCTCGGACGGCTGCAGGTCGGTTCATGGACCGCCTGGCCGCGCAGCGGCGGGCGTGATGTCGATCCCTATATGCGGGCCTATCTGGCCCGCGGCGTGCATCTGCCCCTTGGCTCCGGCGAAGGGCTCGAGTTCATCGCCGAACGCGACGAGAGCGGCCAGGTGCTCGACGGGCGCTGCCGCTATCTCGTCACCGGAACGACGCCGACGACGCGAGGCTGGACACTGAACGTCACGGACGCCGATGGCCACGCCTTTCACCTGCCGCTCGAACGCAGCGGATTCACCGATGCCGAGATCGTGCGCGACGAGAGCGCCGGTGTCCGGGTGGTTGCCGGGACGACGCCGGAGGCGGGGAACTGGCTGCCATTGCCCATTCGCGGGCGGTTCCAGTTTCGGCTGAGGCTCTATGATACCCCGATCTCTGGACATGCCAGCGAACTGCGCCCCGAGTCCCTTCCCCGCATCGGCCGGATCGATTGCCGATGACAAGTTTCGAGCCCTCCCACGGTGTTTCCGGTCCGGTCGTCGCGAAGGCAAAGCGGGCGATGAATTGGCGTCTGCGCATCACGACCGCGATCCGCCGCTTCGCACTGGCGACGCTGGCCGGGCTGGTGCTGGCCGGAATCGTCCATATCGTGATCGTGCTGCTGATCCCGCTCTTGTCGGAGCGCGATGCGGCAACGGCTTATGCGGCCTTGGGCGCCGGGGGGCAGGCCGAACTGGTATCGGCGCAGACCGCAGGCCTGCCGGCCCCGCGTGATGCCGACCCTGCCCTGGTGACCGCCGTTTGCAGCTATGATCTGAGTGCCGGCCCGATGCGGGTGGTGGCTCGCGTCGGATCACTGCCGCTGGGACTATCGCTGCACCGGCGTGGCGGCGGTGTCGGCTACGCCATCACGGACCGGGCCGCGATCCGCGGGGTTCTGGAATTCGTGGTGATGACCAGCGAACAGCTCGACGAGCGATTGGCACGCGACGAGGAGGGAGAGACCACCCGC
Source organism: Allobosea sp. P4_E12 (assembly GCF_056401655.1). Classification (NCBI taxonomy): domain Bacteria; kingdom Pseudomonadati; phylum Pseudomonadota; class Alphaproteobacteria; order Hyphomicrobiales; family Alloboseaceae; genus Allobosea; species Allobosea sp. P4_E12. Next base: position 69,414 of record NZ_JBFUIY010000011.1, read on the forward strand.
GAACTGCGTGTCGTGTCCGACACGGAGCAAGGCCTGATCGTCGCGCGTGTCCTGGCGAAGCTGCCTTCCGACCGGCCCGATGCCGAGGCGATGGCCAAAGGCGTCGCCTGCGGCCTGGCGGATTGATCAGCCCTTGTAGACCACCGGCCTGGACGGCTCGTCACTCCGGAAGGTGCCGATCAGCGGCAACTTGCAGAGGGGCCCGGCCTCGGCCTCGAGCGCCATGATGCTGCGTTCGGCCCTGACCGCGTCGCGCGCCGGCATCTCGACGACGAGATTGGCCAGCGCATAGCGGTAGCTTTCCAGCCGGAAGGCGACACGCTCGCAGACCCAGAGAATCAGGCCTTCATTCTCGATCACGCGCGCCAGGGCCGGATCGTTCTGATCGGGCGGCACGAGAGGCGATGCCTCCAGCGTCTTCATCCGGATCCGGTCTGCCGCTACCACCCTGGCTGCATTGCCCCGGAACGGCCCGATCAGCAGGCGGTCGGCGTGGGCATCCTCGGCCAGCCGATTGTAGCGCGAGGCCTGCGACCGAAAGGAGCCGGATATCAGCGACCGATGATAATCGGAGATGTTGCTGGACTGAGCGGCTGCCGGCAGGATTCGGGCATAGGCCAGATCGGAGACCTGGCGCTCGAAGACATTGCGTTCATGTGCCGGCATGACGAAGCGCCAGGCGCGATCGCGCAACTGCTCCTCGTCGTCTGTCATATGGAAATACGATACGGCCTCGCCACGTGCGATTGCGGAGCCGAGGCCGATGCTTGGCGCAATGGTATCGTTCCAGATACCGGGACGCGGGCGGCCGAAGTCGCCGCTGCCCGGCGCACAGCCCGCTGCCGACAGGGCCACCGCCAGAGCCCATTGCAGGCTCCCCCTGCCCGCACCGGAACGCATACGCCGCAACAGGAGCATCACGCCGGCTGCCTGACACTCTTCGGAGCGGACTTGGCACGGGACCGGGTGCTCGGCTTGCGCTCCGGCCTGCCGGAAGCGCGCGGCTCCGGCGGGCGCTCGTAGCGAACACCGGTGAAGAACAGGATCGTTCCGGCTTCCCGGGGAATGGCCGGGAGCAGGCCAGCAACCCTGCGCCGACGCGGCGCGAAAGGAATGACGACGGCCATGATGCGCCTCCTTGGTTGGCGCCTTGGTTGCGGTCGAGGCAGGGAACGGATGGCACGGCGCGGGCCGGCGCCGGCAGCCGAGGCCCTCAAACCGCATCAGGCCCCGACATGGTTAACGCCACATTAACGCGTCGGGCATAAGTTGACGGAAACCACCCGAGTCTCCGACGAGTTGTCAGTATGCCGTCCCGAATCTCCGCCGATCTTGCGCAGCTCGCTCGTCTCGCGCGTGACGGCGGGCTCGATCTCAGCCAGGTTTCACTGCGTGTGAAAGCCGATCTGCTGATGTCGACTGCCCAGCCCTCCAGCGAGGATCTGGAGGCGTTTCGGGAGATGGCACTCGCCCTGATTCCCGCCATCGATGAGGGCACAGCCATCATCCTGGCGCGCAAGCTTGCCGGGTGGCGCCATGCGCAGGCTGATGTCCTGCAGGCGCTCAAGGCACGCGGTGGGGCTGTTCTGTCGACGCTGATGCGCCATGGCGGCCCGATCTCGCCCTCCGAGCTCGAAGACATTGCAGCCCATGGCGACGCAGCAGCTGCCATTGTCGTTGCCGAACGGGCCGACCTGCCGGCCAAGGCCAGCCTGATGCTGGCGGGTCGGGGCGAGCGGGCAGTCGATCTGGCGCTCCTCGCCAACCCGTCCGCCCCCCTGCCCCGGCCCGTGCTCGACCTCCTGCTCGACCGGGCGCGAGACGATGCCGCCTATGTGCCGGGCCTGCTTGTGCGGCGAGACATCAACAGCGCAGATCTGATCCCGCTCTTCCTGCATGCCGGAGCCGAACGACGCCGCGCCACAATCGAATCGCTTGCGGCGCTGGAGGCGGTCAGCCCATCGGAGAGACGCCCGGCGCCGACGCCGGAGACCTTTGCAGGCTGGCTCGCCACCGCCGAACAGGATCGCGATGGCCTCTTCGGTGCGCTCTCGAGCCAGCTGGGCACGGGCATCCGTCTCGCCGAGGCAATGGCCCGCGATCACTCGCGCGACCTGACGGCACTGACCTTGATCGCCGGCGGCGTCAGCGTCGAGGACGCGACGCGCCTCCTGATCCGGCTTGGCGACGATGCCGCCCATTCGGTGGAGCGCATTTTCGCCCTGGTGGCGCTGATGCGCTCGGTCACCCCAGGGGTGGCCTATCGGCTCGTCATGCAGATATCCGGCGAGAGCAAGGGTCTGTCCAGCCGCAAGGGCCAGCACCAGCCCCTCCTCGACCCGAGTGGAACGCCTGCCCGTTCCGGCGCCGCCAGGCCCGAAACTCGCTCGGTCCTCGACGAGGTCAGACGCGGACTTCGCGGCGGGCGCGAGCACGGCTGAGCGTTCGTATACGCTGCCGGGGGTCAGCCCTCGGCAAGGGCCAGTCTGGGATCGCCCTTCCGGTTCTCGATCTCGACGAGCCAGAGGTCCGGATCGAAACGACGTTCGCGCTCCACCCGTTCCTCAACGCTTAGCGGGTCGGAATCGAGGATCAGCTGAAAGCGGCGTGCGCCGCTCTCGTCCGCCAGCGCCTGCGGCGCAGGCCCGTAGAGCGCGGCGGTGCCGTCAAGCCGGTCGAGTTTGACGAAGATCGCCCCGGCCTCGCTGGCACCGCGGCGGCGCAGGACGGCATCGAAGCCGTCGAGTGCCGCCTGCCGCAAATAGGCTGAGACCCAAAAATCGCTGGTAAGACGCGCCATCGTCGGAAGGTACGCGATCTGCCTCAGTTTTCCACGGTGCGGCGCGGCGAAGCCGGCTTGGCCGAAGCCACGCCCCGGATTTCCGCCGGAGGCCGCATGTCGACACCGTTGATCAGATCGGCGATCGGATCCCGGTCACGCACCGGGGCGGGAGCACGCTGTGCGGCCGCCTGGGCCGGCGCAGGGCGCGGGGCCGCATTGACGGATGCCGGTGGACGCGGCGCCGCTTCACGAGCCGCCTGCGTCAAGCCGCCCGGGCGCGAAGGGGGCAATTGCGCGGGCTCCGCCGGAACGGATGCGGCCGGAGCGGGAGCGGCAGGGGCCTGCTCGGTGCGCCGCTCCGCGTTGCGCGGCGACGGGGTGGCCGTCGTGGATTGTGAGAGGATTGGCGAGGGATGACGCGCCTTCTGAAACAGGAGCGCGTTCATCAGGATGGCCGCGGCGGCAGCCGAGAACAGGGTCAGGATCAGGCTACGACCCGGGCGACGCAAGGTTGCGCGCCAGATCCGCATCAGGAAGGACGCCTTGCGGCGAGCCGGCGGGGCGCGTCTCGCCGGAGCGGACAGGGTCGCGTTCGAGTGAGCGCGGGCTGCGAGTGTGACGGACATGGTCGGCTCTCGATCAGGCAGTCAGACGATAGGGTTCTTTGGTTTCGAAGCCGCGGCGCGGCGCTCGGGCGAAGGTAACGATCTTTGCGGGCTCGGAGGCCTGGGCGACGCCGCCAACCGGTAACCTCACCGAGACGCGCGTGCCGACACCTGGAGCGCTCTCCACCGTCAGGCGGCCACCATGCAGGCCGACGAGGCCACGCACCACCGACAGGCCGAGACCGGTGCCCTCATAGGCGCGGTCATAGGAGCCCTTGGCCTGGAAGAAGGGGTCGCCCAACCGTGGCAGATCCGCGGCCGCAATGCCGATGCCGGTATCGGACACCGAAAGATCGAGCATATCGCCGTCACGCACCACGGCCAGCGTGACCCGGCCGCCAGCCGGCGTGAACTTGATCGCGTTCGAAAGCAGATTCAGCAGGACCTGCTTCAGCGCACGACGGTCGCCACGCAGCAACGGCAGATCCGGGCCGATGACGCGTTCCAGGGCAACCTTCTCCGCTTCGGCACGTAGCGCCATCAGCCTGCAGCCGTCCTGGGCAAGTTCCGCAAGATCGAGCGGCTCCTGCTCGATCGCCATGACTCCGCTCTCGATCTTGGAGACATCGAGCAAGGTATTGACGACATCGAGCAGGTGATGGCCGGAAGCATGAATGATATTGGCGTATTCGAGGCGCTTGCCAGCATCGAGCAGGCCGTAACTGTCGGTTCCCAGCATTTCCGAGAAGCCGATGATCGCGTTCAGCGGTGTGCGCAGCTCATGGCTCACCGTGGCGAGAAACTGTCCCTTCTCGTCGCTCGCACGGACGGCCTCGGCATGGCCGCGCGCCCGCTCTTCGTCGAGCGCACGACGCGCGGTGACGTCGCGCATGACGCAAACGACCGCAGCCCCGTCCCGCGGCCCGGCATTCGCGACGCGATGCGCCTGCATCTCGAGCCAGAGGGCCACCGGAGAGGACGGCGTTCCCGGCTCGTCCTGGCGCGGCACGAACAGCGTGCGGAAGCAGGCGCTCGCTGTCCCGTCACCGTGCGCGGCATCGCTGAGCGCCTTGAGGAAAAGGGGGCGGTCGGCGACATGGACACGCTCGAGCAGCCCTCGCCCGATCAGCTCGCGCGGCTCTGCGCCCGTCAAGGAGGCCGAAGCCGCATTGGCGAAGACAACGGCGCCGGTCGCATCATGCCAGGTCACGAGGTCTCCAACATGGTCGAGCAGGAGCTGCGCACGCACGCCGGAGGCGCGATGTTCGCGCATCTCGTCGTCACGCCGCCACAGGAAGCCGAAGGCAACCACCGAGACATGCAGGATTGCGGCAGCAGCCAATAGCGGCATGGCAGCGGAGACCCAGGGAGCCGGCTCCGCGGACAGGCCGAATGCATGCACGATTGCGACCGAAGCCAGGGCGCCGGCAGCGATGGCGCCGGCGCGGGCAACATAAGCCCGCGAGCCGAAGAACATGGCCTCCGCCGGAATGGCGGCGAGCCACAGCAGGAGTGGCGACGCGATCCCGCCGGTCATGCCGGAAAGCGCGACGATCAGGAGCGCCAGCGCTGCGGCCGAAATGCAATGGGCGAGTTCGAGCCGCCCGCTGCGCGAGAGAATGAAGACAGCCAGCAACGGAAGCGTCACCGCAATCAACACAAGCAGTTCAAGCGCGCCCATCGTACCCCGCCAGGCGAGATAGGCCGGAGCCAGGCTCAGGGCCACCGCGCCGAGCGTCAGCCGCGTCAGCATGAAGCGCTCGTGGCGGATGCGCTCAACGGAATTCGGCAGCACCGATGGATGAACCATCGCCGCTACCTGTGTCCTGATCGCCGTCATCGTGATGGGAAAACGCAACGCTCACCTCGGCAGGCCGACTTGCCTGTAACATCCCGATCCTTGCCGAGCCGGGTTTAAGCGGGGTTTAAGGCGATTGCCGACCGAACGCGCCGAACCTGTTCCGCGGAGAGAAATTCGACAAATTGTACAGATAGTTAGAGCAGTTCGGCCGACGAATTTCATCCATTTCGATGTTCGCAGCAGGGTGAACGGAAGCTGAAGATAGAGCTGCGCCTTCGATTCAAATGCATTGCTTACAAATGACGCGATCTTTTGAGATCCGGATCTAGGATGTCTTCGGGATCAGGGGCGAGCCGGCATTGCCGGCAACCGGGGAAACGAGCGATGGCCTATCTTCTGCGCAGCCTGGCGGTGATCGGGGTCATCGCCCTCAACTCACCCGTCCATGGCGGCAAAGCCGAAGATGGCGGCGCGGCTGATACCCTGCGCAACGTGGCGAAGGCTGCGAGCCAGGTCGATGTCAGGACAGTGGCGAATGGCGCCATGGCCGCCCGTGAGGCCGCAGAGATCCTGGCTGGTCTCGATCCGGAAACGCGCTCCCGCTTCCTGGCGCTCACGCTCAGTGCAGCAAACCAGAAACCTCTGGCCACTACCCGCTAGCAGACTCGCACCTATATCTTGAAGGGCGAGCGCTTGACGGGGGGCGCCGGTCGGCCGAAGACGCTCGCCGTTGCCGCCCCGCCCATGGCGCGGCTCCGAGCGGACAGGACATGAGCGCAAGCCTCGACGAGATCATCGCCAATTTCGAGCTGCTCGAAGAGTGGGACGACCGCTACCGGTATCTCATCGAGCTCGGCCGCAGCCTCGCCCCGCTGCCGGAAGAAGCGCATAACGACGACAACAAGGTCCGCGGCTGCGCCAGTCAGGTCTGGCTGGCGGCACGCAGGGAAGGCGGCCCCGGCGCAGGGACGCGCCTGCATTTCCTGGGGGACAGCGATGCCCATATCGTACGTGGCCTCGTTGCGCTGGCACTCGCGATCTATTCGGGCCGCACCGCCCAGGAGATCCTCGCGACGGACGCATTCACGATCTACCAATCCCTCGGGCTCGCAGCCCATCTGACGCCGCAACGCTCGAACGGCGTGCGCGCGATGATCGAACGCATCAAGACGGATGCCCGCAGGGCGGTCGCCTAAGACTGCTTAAGACCGAATGCGGCGGGCGCAGTGAAAGCTGTCGCGCGGCCGGTTAAGCCTCGCCTCCTGCCGCTTCCTCATTTGCTTCGCTGGGGGATGTCGGCGCCCCCAGGCGACGGCTGGGACCGATGAGCCGAGGCACGACGCGATCCCCGCCGAGCACGCCGGCAAGCGGCAGCGCCATGAAAAAGGCCGCCGGGAACCCGGCGGCCAGACGAACTGTTTGGTCGCAAGCGCTGCCCACATTGGCAGCGCCGTCCTCCGCGACAAGCAATCAGCGGCGCTTGCGGCGCTGCTGACCCAAGCCCATTTTCTTCGCCAGCTGCGAGCGCGCCTCGGCGTAGTTGGGAGCCACCATCGGGTAGTCGGGCGGCAGACCCCACTTTTCGCGATACTGCTCGGGCGACATATTGTACTGCGTACGAAGATGACGCTTCAGCGACTTGAACTTCTTCCCGTCCTCAAGGCAGATCAGATAGTCGGCCGTGATGGATTTCTTGACCGGAATGGCCGGCTTGGGCGCCTCGGCAGGCACAACCGGCGCAACACCACCAACAACGCGGCTCAGGGCGGCATGCACATCGCTGATCAAAGCGGGCAGTTCGGACGTAGGAACAGAATTGTTCGACACATAAGCGGACACGATGTCCGCGGTCAGCTCGATGAAATCCGAGCCGTCGTTGTCGGTCATGGCGAAAATACTCCTTATGTGTTCTTGGACAAAAAAATCGTCGGATCGGCCTGAACGTCCCGCGACTGAAGCCTTCGTTCTTCCAGCCCAGCAGCTGGTCAAGAGCTGCCCAAGCCAGAATCACAAAAAGCGAGACGACGAGGAAACGGTTTAATGCATAGAAAACACTCTCGCAAGACAATAATCGATCGCATGAATACATTCAAACGCCCGACTTACTGCACCCACGAACATTGTTCATAGCGTCCGTATTGTGTCGCGGCCATGATCATGCTCGGTCTGGTTGTCTTGCTCGCGCCACACACCGGCCTTACCTGTTCATTGCGCGCGCGAAGTACCCAAGTGTCCTATGCCTACCCGGATTTGAACTCCGAACCTTCGTGAACATCGCAACAAACGACGTTGACTACGCAACGATACCCACATCGCCCTCAATCCTTAACGCCATCTTAAGACAGTGCGAGCCCTGCCGTGACCAAACGCCTCCCCTTGCCTCCCCGTGCCGAGAAGCGGCCGGAGACCCGTACCGTTCACGGAGTTGCGCTGAGCGACGCCTATGGCTGGCTCAGGGCCGAGAACTGGAAGGATGTTCTCCGGGACCCCGGCAAACTGCCTGCAGATATTCGCGCCTATCTTGAAGCTGAGAACACCTATTGCGCAGCATTGATGGCACCGACGCGTGCTCTGCAGCGCGATCTGGTCAAGGAAATGCGCGGCCGGATCAAGGAAGACGATGCAGCCGTCCCACAGCCGGACGGCGCCTTCCTCTATTATTCGCGCTATCGGCGCGGCGGCGAACATCCTCTGATCTGCCGCAAGCCGCGCATCAGGCCCGAAAAGGGCGAAGCCCGCGAGCAGCTCCTGCTCGATGCCGACGCCCTGGCAAAGGGCAAGGACTTCTTCGAGCTCGGCGACGCGGCCCACAGCCCCGATCACAGCTTGCTTGCCTGGAGTGCGGACGAGGCGGGCTCGGAGCTCCACGACATCAAGGTCCGCGACCTTGCCACCGGAGCGGATCTGGACGACCGGATCACCGACACCACCGGCGACATCGTCTGGGCGCCCGATTCGCGCTCCTTCGCCTATGTCCGTCTCGACGCCGATCACCGCCCGTCGCAGGTCTTCCGCCATCGACTTGGCACCGGGATGGACGAGGACGAACTCCTGCATGACGAGCAGGATGCAGGCATGTTCGTCGATATCGACGAGACCCAGTCCGGCCGCTTCCTGCTGATCTCGATCAGCGATCATGAAACCTCGGAGACCCGCTTCGTCGATCTTGCCGCACCGCAGGCTGAGCCGGTCCTGATCGCGCCGCGCGAGACGGGCCGCCAGTACAGCGTCGAGCATCACGGCGACGACTTCCTGATCCTGACCAATGCCGATGCCGAGGACTTCAAGATCGTCTCGGCCCCGCTCGCATCCCCATCGCCGGAGAATTGGCAGGACCTGATACCGCACCGATCAGGCCGCCTGATCCTCAGCCATCTCTGCCTGAAGGATCGGCTCATCCGGCTCGAACGCGAGGATGGCCTGCCGCGCATCGTCATCCGCGACCTCGCCAGCGGCGCCGAGAGCAGCATCTCCTTCGACGAGGAGGCCTATGGTCTCGGCCTCGATGCCGGCTACGAATTCGAAACCGACACGCTGCGCTTCCTCTATGCCTCGATGGCGCGCCCGGCCGAAACCTACGACTACAACATGGCGACGGGAGAGCGGACGCTGCTGAAGCGCCAGGAGGTTCCGTCCGGCCACGATCCGGCGGCCTATCGGGTGCGACGCGTCTTCGCGACGGCGAAGGACGGAGCCAGGGTCCCTGTCTCGCTTCTGCACCGGGCCGACCTTGCCCTCGATGGTTCAGCGCCCTGTCTGCTCTATGGCTACGGCTCCTACGGCGCGGCCATGTCGGCCTCGTTCCGGACCAATCCGCTCAGCTTGGTCGATCGCGGCTTCGTCTATGCCATTGCCCATATCCGCGGCGGCACCGACAAGGGCTGGCGCTGGTATCTCGACGGCAAGCGCGAGAAGAAGACCAACACCTTCACGGACTTCATCGCGGCGGCCGAGATGCTGGCCGATACCGGCTTTACTGCACGCGGCCGCATCGTCGCGCAGGGTGGCAGCGCCGGCGGCATGCTGATGGGCGCAATCGCAAACATGGCCCCGGAGCTGTTCGCCGGCATCATCGCCGAGGTCCCCTTCGTCGATGTGCTCAACACGATCCTTGACGACACGCTGCCGCTCACCCCGCCGGAATGGCCGGAATGGGGGAACCCGATCCGGGACGTCGAAGCCTTCCACATGATCAAGAGCTATTCGCCCTATGACAACGTCCAGGCGCAGGCTTACCCGCCGCTGCTCGCGATGGGCGGGCTCACCGACCCTCGTGTGACCTATTGGGAACCGGCAAAATGGGTCGCGCAACTGCGCGCGACCATGACCGGCGGCGGGCCGGTCCTGCTGCACACCAATATGGAGGCCGGCCATGGCGGCTCGGCCGGGCGCTTCGACTCGCTGAAGGAGGTGGCGCTGGCCTATGCCTTCGCCATCCACACGATCCGCGAGGGATGGCCGGAGCAAGCGGCCGCCAAGAGCTGATCAGCCGCCAAGCCTGCTCTTCTCGCTGGCGAGATAGGTCTTGAGCTCGTCCATCGAGGCGAACTTGTACTCGCCATCGGGCGTACGAGCCTGGATGGAACCATCAGCATACATCGTGAAATGCGTGTCGCCGACCTGATAAGCTCCGACGACGCCCTCGTCGGAGGTCGCCGGGCCGGGCGGCTCGGGAACCGTTTCCGTCTCTTCGCCGGAGATTGCCTCCTCGGCTTCATCCAGCGGCTCGCCCTCAGCCTCGGTCTCCTCGAAGACCGGCTCGATCCGAGATTCCGCCTCAGTCGTGTCCGGTTGGACCTCCGGCGCATCCGCACTCTCGACATCCGGCTCCAGCCGTGGCGCTCCGCTGGTCAGCGGCGGCCAGCGCGGTATCGTAGGCTCATCCGCCACTTGCTCGGGCTCGCCAAAAGTCGGCTCACGCCGGCCGAAGGCCGGTGCCATCCAGGCGGCGGCCTCGTCGATCTCGCGATCGCGCTGATCGAACGATGTTTCTCCCGCCGGCAGATCGGGCTCCGGTTCGGGCTCGAAATCGGGTTCCGGGCGCTGCGGACCGAACGAGAGATGCTGGCGCAAGGCGCCGAAATCATCGGCTTCCACGGGGGGCTTGGCCTCCTCCGGGCGCGGCCTCTCGACCTGCGGCCACCAGGCTGGCGCTTGAGGCGAACGCAGGTCTTCGTCACCCGCCACAGCGCCCGTGTCGGCGTCCTCGACCTCTCCGGCGGCTTCGTCCTCATGCTGCGTCACGAAGGAAGCGGCAATCGACGGGGTGACAACGTCCGGCGCAAGCTCGGGCAGCACCGCTTCCGTTTCATGCGGCTCATGCAGTTCGGCCGTGGGGGCATCCGCCCTGCCCTTTTCGGGCTCCTCGACCGCGTCAATGGCCTCCTCACGCCGGTCAGCGGGCAGCTCCGAGGGGTGCGTGATCTCATCGAACAGATCGCTGATCACAGGCTCAGGCAAGTCCTGGGCGGCAGCGGGAGCATCCTCAGCGCCACCGCGCATTGAAGCTGCCAGGGCCCCGCCGGCGGCGACAAGCCCGGCCCCTGCTGCCACGGTGCCAAGGCCCGGAAGCGTCGACCGGGCTTCGCCCGGGATCGTCCGTACATCGTCATCCATCTCCACCGATGCCCGCGCCGCGTCAGCGGCGGAAGGCCCGGCTGAGGCCACCGTCAGCGCACCGGCAATCGCCACCCTGACGCGGCGCAGTTCCACCAGGACCCACGACAGGGCAAGCAGGATGATCCCAGCAGCGACAGCCACGCTGCCGGCTATGACCAGGGTGAAGCCCCGCTCGAGCACGAGGTAGGGCCAGCCATTAACGATGGCAGCGATGCCACCGGCAAAGAACCCCAGGCCCAACAGAACGAAGATCGTTATCAACGCAGTACCCTCAGTATCCACCGGAGGCAGGCGGCTTCATCGCCTCTCCGATCATCTTCTAACTTATTGAATAAGAGACTGTTTCACAATTCGCACTGAACTATGCCTGCAAATGGCCTGTTCATTGTGCCCCGTCCCGCATGTTTCGGGCCGTTTGCTCCGACGCAATATCATGGCCCACGGCGCGCCAAGCCGGTTGCCGGCCGGAAGCGGGAGGCTTAACTATCGCGTGGAATGGCGGCTGATCCGCCGGGCTGGCAAGTCCCAAGCCGTTCATGACGAAGCCATTCTCAGCAGTGTGATTTGACAGCCTAAGGAGAGGCCAAATGACCTTTACCCTTCCCGATCTGCCCTACGCCCATGACGCGCTCCAGCCGTTCATGTCGCGGGAGACGCTGGAATATCACCACGACAAGCACCACCAAGCCTATGTCACCAACGGCAACAACGCGATCAAGGGCACCGAATTCGAGGGCAAATCGCTCGAAGAGATAGTCAAGGGCTCCTACGGCAAGAACCCGGCTGTCTTCAACAATGCCGGCCAGCACTACAACCACCTCCATTTCTGGAAGTGGATGAAGCCCAATGGCGGCGGCAAGCTGCCGGGCGCGCTGGAGAAAGCCGTCGTCGATTCGTTCGGCTCCGTCGACAAGTTCAAGGAAGACTTCGTTGCGGCTGGCGTTGGCCAGTTCGGCTCCGGCTGGGCCTGGCTCGAGGTCAAGGGCGGCAAGCTCGCGATCAGCAAGACCCCGAATGGCGAGAGCCCGCTGGTTCACGGCGGCACGCCGATCCTCGGCGTCGATGTCTGGGAGCACTCCTACTACATCGACTATCGCAACCGCCGTCCCGACTACCTCAAGGCCTTCCTCGAGAGCCTGGTGAACTGGGACTACGTTGCTGAACTCTACGACGGCGCCAAGGCCTGACGGCAGCGCAGTCGTGACCCTATGCGACGGGGCCCTTTCGGGCCCCGTTTTGCATTCTTGGTAGGGTGACGGTCAGGCCGCCACGCTGTGCAGGAATTGGTCGACCGTCGCGCGCAGTCGCAATGCCTGGGCCGCAACCTCGCCAGCGGCATCCCGAACCTGCCCCGCAGATTGTCCGGTCTCCTCGACGCTGTCCGCGAGCACGCTGAGATCGCTCGACACCGACAGCGCTGAAGAGCTTGCCATCGCAACGCCGCTGGCAATCTCGCCGGTCGCGATCGCCTGCTGCTCGATCGACGTTGCGACCGCGTTCGTGAAGTTCTCGATCGCGCCCATTCGGTTGGCGATGTTCAAAATGGCGCCGACGACCTCACCGGTCGCCCCCTGGATGGCGCCAACCTGTGTCACGATCCGATCTGTTGCATCCGCCGTCTGCGCCGCAAGACTCTTCACCTCCGACGCAACGACCGCGAAGCCACGCCCAGCGTCGCCGGCGCGCGCAGCCTCGATCGTCGCGTTGAGCGCCAGCAGATTCGTCTGTGCGGCGATATCCCGGATCAGATTCACCACCTCGCCGATCGCGCGAGCCGTTTCGTCCAGCGCTTGTACCGAACCCGCGGTGTCGCGCGAGGCTGAGGCTGCCTCGACGATCTCGGTGCGGACATGCCGGATCTGAAACTCGACCTCGCGGATGGCCGCGCCCATCTCTTCGGCGGCCTGTGCGGCGTTCTCGACATTGGCCGAGGCCCCGTGCGAGTTCTGGGCGGCGCGGGCCGCACGTCCCGACGACTCTGCCGCAACACGCGCCAGGCCATCCGACGCTTCGCTCATCCGTTCGGCGTTGTTCTTGAATGCCTCCAGCGCGGCACCAACCTCGCCCCGGAACAGGGCAATCGATTCGTCGACGCGGCGCTGCTGGTAGCGGCGTTCGGCCTCGGTGACGTGCTGGGCCTCCTGGAGGGCCGCACGCTCTCCCAACCGGACCTTGAGCACGCTGAGCGCCTGCGCRATCGCGCCGATCTCGTCCCTCCGGTCTGCCGCGTCGATCGGTGTATCGAGCTTGCCGTCGGAGATGCTGACGATGGCCTGGGTCATGCTCTTCAGCGGCCGCATCGTGCGCGACAGGGAAACCCAGAGCAGTGGTCCGAGAATGAGCAGGATCAGAACGCCGATGCCGATCGTGACGAACTGCTCAAAGGAGGCCCGCGCATTGAGGCGCGTCTTGTCGAACCGGACGGCGACATAGCCGACCTGCTTCTGGTTCGGCCCAATCCGCACCGAACGAAGCTGGACGAGGTAGACATTATCCTCAAGCTGAAGAGTATCGCGCTCCTTCAAGGCATCCCAGGGCTCGCGCCCAAGCGCCGCCGCCAATGAGCGTGGGGTGAGCGAAAGCCTGCTCTCGGTCGATTCGCCGGCGCTCGCCAGGGCAACGATGTCATCGGCGACGAAGCCGGCATTGAAATCGGGGTCCTGACGCAGCGATTCGAGGATGTATCCCAGTGTCGTGGTGTCACGGGACAGAATTAGCGCCGGAGCGGCATTCGTGACCATGCTGGTCAGCGCAGCGATCTTGTGCTCGAGATCGTCGCGGGTCTGGGCCTGATTATAGCGTGATGCCACGATCACGAGGATGAGGATGGCCGCCGCGACGATGGCAATCGCCGCCCCAGCGATCCTGCTGCCGAGCGAGAGCGAACCGCGTGTTCCAGCCGAGCGCTTCGATGCAACCATCGCGATCGCCCCAGATCGCTTCAACCATGCCATAGCGCCGAGATCTCCGCCGGAGGCTGCAAGGGTAGGATCCGAACGGACCGGTGCTTACAAACTGAGCGATCACGGTAAATTTTCGATTGCGTAGGGTTAGCTTCGCGGCAAAGTTTTTAGCCGGCACCGACCTGTGGTCAAAACAGCTCCGAGAAGCGCGCAATTCTGAAGCCCGGCGGAGGCACGAACGCGGCAAGGGCAGCGTGTTCGAGCGCGCGCGTGGCGATCACCGGATCGAGCCGCGCCAGTTCGTCATCGATATGTCCGGGATGACACATCACAAGATGTGCCGCTCCGGGCGCGATCAGGAAATGGCGCAGATCCGCGCCGAAGTCGCGTTCGGAATCGAATGGCGAAACGCCAGAGAAGCCCCGGTTGACCGGGATCCCGCGCCGCAAGGCCTGCGAGCGCAGGCCCACGGCCAGACCAGCGATCACCAGTGCCTTGCCTACCGCCACCCCGCGCTGGCGGATCGCCCGGGCCGAGTCGGCCGGATCGCGCAGATAGACCGTCCCTTCCGGGTAGTGGCGCTGGATCGCCCGCAGCACCGCTCCGCGGACGCCCGGCAGCACGTGGACGTGCTGATGGCCGTCGACAAAATCCGGTGCGTGGCCCAGCGCGTCCTCGAAGGCTTCGAGCTGACGGCCGATCTCGCCCGCGATCTCGGCGCGGGCTGCGGCCGAGGTCGCCGCCGCCCGCGCGAGATCGCCGAGCCTTGGGAACATGCCCGCTGGCGCGACCCGATGCATCGGCCCAAGCGGGGCAGCGCAGGTCAGATTGAGATGCAGCCCGAGATCAGCCCTGCCGGAAAAGCTGCCCAGTTCGGAGGCAAGGCGCTGCCAATGCGGCCGGTTTGTCATTGCGCCCGTCGCCGAGAGCTTTCCAAGCGCAAGCAATTCCAGGATCGAACGGCTGACGCCTTCGGTCATGGCAAAATCATCGGCACAAAGAACGAAACGGATCGTCATCGATTTCGTTGTCCAGGGTTCATCCGCGATGGTGTAAGGGGCCCGTCGTAGGACTTGTGAGCACAACAGCTTTACGGTTCTGTGCCCATCGCGTCACCCGTGTCGAGCCCGGCTTCGCCGGAAGGCGGGGCCGGCCCGTCCTGGCCGGATCAAGAGGTCAGTCGTGTCGGAAACTTCGCCCGCTCCCAGCCTCGCAGTGCAGCGCCCCGCGCCTGCCCGGCCGGAGCTCTCCATCGTCGTCCCCGTTCACAACGAGGCCGATAATCTGCCGCTTCTCGTCGAGCGCCTGAAATCCGTGCTGACAGGCGTGGTTTCGTCCTGGGAAATGATCTGCATCGATGACGGCAGCCGCGACGGCTCGCTCTCCGTGCTGCGCCTGCTGAACGCCAGCGACCCGCGCATCAATGCCGTGTCGTTCAGCCGCAATTTCGGCAAGGAGATCGCCATCGCCGCCGGGCTCGACCATGCTTCGGGCGATGCGGTGGTGATCATGGACGCCGATCTGCAGCATCCGCCGGAAACCATCCTGACCTTCCTCGCCAAGTGGCGGGAAGGATATCTCAACATCTACGGCCAGCGCGCCGACCGCTCGGGCGAGAGCCGGCTGAAACGCGGCTTCGCCAAGGCTTTCTATCGGGTCTTCGCCAGTTTCGGCGAGACGGAGTTGCCGGAGGGCGCGGGCGATTTCCGCCTGCTTGACCGCCGTGTTGTGGACGCATTGCGCGCCCTGCCGGAGCGGGCACGGTTTTCCAAGGGTCTCTATGCCTGGGTCGGCTTCCCCTCGACCGGCGTGACCTTCGAAGTCGCCGAGCGCCAGCACGGCGTCACCAAGTTCAGCTTCCGCAAGTTGTTCAGCTTCGCCTTCGACGGGTTGTCCTCGTTCTCGACCGTGCCGCTCAAGATAGCGACCTGGACGGGGGTGATCATCGCCCTGATCTCGACCTTCAGCGCCTTGTTCTTCCTGTTGCGGACGCTGCTCTACGGCACCGACCTGCCTGGCTTCCCTTCGCTGATCGTGTCGATCATGTTCTTCTCGGGCATCCAGCTGATTTCGCTCGGGCTGATCGGCGAGTATGTCGGACGCATCTTCGCGGAAGTGAAGCGCCGGCCACTCTACCTGATCGGCGAGCGGGTCGGTTTCAACGCGCGCGCCGTCGATCATCCGCGCGGCGACGCATTGCCGCCATTGATCCGCTAAGAATGGTGCAGACGATTCGGCTTGTTCCGGCGCAGGCGAGCGCGCCTTGGGGCAAGAGCGAGGCCTGGAGTTCGAGCATGACGCCGTCCGCACGCCGGAAACCACATCCCGGCCTCATGCGCTGATGTTCAGGAAGATCCTGTCCGTTGGCGGCTTCACGCTGCTCTCCCGCCTGAGCGGTTTCCTGCGCGACATCGCTCTCGCCGCCGTGCTCGGCGCCGGCGCGATGATGGATGCTTTTTCCGTCGCGTTGCGGCTGCCCAATCATTTCCGCGCGATCTTCGGCGAGGGCGCCTTCAACCAGGCCTATATCCCGGCCTATGCGCGCATCAGGCAGCAGACCGGAGACGCCGCGGCGGCGCTCTTCGCCAACCGCGTCTTCACGCTGAACCTGATCGTGCAGGTCGTTCTGCTCGCACTCGCCCTGCCCCTGATGCCCGAGGTCGTGCGCCTGCTCGCGCCCGGCTTTGCCAACGATCCTCAGCGCTTCGAGCTTGCGGTCGCGCTGACGAGGATCACCTTCCCCTATCTGCTCTTCATCACGCTGGTGACGTTGCTCGCCGCGAACCTGAACGCCGTCGACCGTTTCGCAGCCGCAGCGGCAGCGCCGGTCCTGCTCAACATCTGCCTGATCGCTGCACTGTTCATCGCCTTCCTGTTTCCGAGCGCAGCCTATGCCGCCGCCTGGGGCGTCGCCGTCGCGGGCCTGCTCGAATGGCTGCTGCTGGTGCTTGCGGCCCGGCAGGCCGGCGTGTCGACGGCGCTGACGCGCCCGCGTGTCGATGCCGATGTGAAGAGCTTTCTCAAGGCTTTCGGCCCGGCCGTCATCGGCTCCGCCGGTGTGCAGATCGCGCTCTTCGCCGACACGATCATCGCCTCCCTGCTGCCGCGTGGCGCCTATGCCTCGCTCTACTATGCCGAACGGCTCTACCAGCTGCCGATCGGCGTGATCGCGATCGGGGTGGGTACGGTGCTGTTGCCGACCATGAGCCGCCTGATCGCGGCCGGCGATATCCACGGCGCGGACAAGGCGCAGAACCGGGCCGTGGCGCTGACGCTGGTCATGGCCGCCCCCTTCGCCGCAGCCTTCCTCGCCATCCCGGAGCTGATCGTCTCGGCCCTGTTCGAACGCGGCCGTTTCGATGCGGCAGCAAGCCAGGCGGCGGGCGCAGTGCTGTTTGCCTATGCAATCGGGCTCCCGGCCATCGTGCTGATCCGCTCGCAGGTCTCCGCCTTCCAGGCTCGTGGCGACACCACGACGCCAATGCTGGTTTCGCTTGCCGCCATCGCCGCCAATGTCGCGCTCAAGCTGCTGCTCTGGCGCGATTTCGGCGCGCCCGGGCTTGCGTTGGCGACGGCAACCGGAGCCTGGATCAATGTCGGTGCCTTGTTCGTCCTGGCGCTGCGCCGCGGCTGGACGAAACCGGACCGGCAGCTTCCCGGGCTGATCGTCATCACCCTCGCAGGTGGTGTGATTGCCGGGCTGGTCGCCCGTGTGCTCGCGCCCGGTGTCCTGGCCGCACTGGCGCATGTCCCGGTCGAGCCGCGCCTTCTGGCACTCACCGCGATCGGGCTGGTGGCCGCGAGCCTCTATCTCGTGATCGTTGCTGGCGGGTTGAAGGCGGCAGGCCTGTTCCGGCTCCTGCGCTGACCGGCAGATTCGTCAGGCCCTGAGCCGGGCTGCTCCGGAGCGAATGCGCGCGGCGGCCTCCGCAACCATGCGCTCGACGATCTCGGCTGCCGTCGGGATATCCGAAATCAACCCGGCAGCCTCGCCGAAGATCACTGCGGCGCCCTGCGGATCGCCGGCCATGAAAGCCGCCTTGTAGGCCGGGGCCTCCGCTTCGATCACGTCCTTGAGTTCATGGTCCCGGCCAACCCATTTCGCAATGAAGGCGTTGGCGCTGACCCGGATATCGAACGGTCTTGGCCAGTCGAGCTGGCGGACGATATCGGGGAGCGACGAGCGCACGGTCTCGTCCCCCGTCGCGGCGACGGCGACCGCATGGTGATTGGCGTGAACCAAGGCCTCACGGCTCGCCCAGAAACGCGTACCGACCAGAACGCCGTCTGCCCCCAGCATCAGGGCCGCCGCGAGTCCACGGCCATCGGCGATGCCGCCCGCCGCCAGCAGCAAAGTATCAGGGCTTTCGCGTGCGAGCAGATCGGCCACTTCCGGCACGAAAGGCAGGGTCCCGCGCGCTTGACCGTGACCACCGGCTTCGGCGCCCTGCGCGACGATGACGGCTGCGCCGGCCCGCAGCGCCTGCCGGACATGAACAATCGACTGGCACTGGCAGATCATCGGCACGCCAGCCGCCGCGATCTCGCCCGCAAAGGGTGCAGGATCGCCAAA
The DNA here is from genome assembly GCF_056401655.1 of Allobosea sp. P4_E12. Lineage (NCBI taxonomy): Bacteria > Pseudomonadati > Pseudomonadota > Alphaproteobacteria > Hyphomicrobiales > Alloboseaceae > Allobosea > Allobosea sp. P4_E12. The sequence continues at coordinate 87,697 of NZ_JBFUIY010000011.1, forward strand.
GGAGAGCATCAGCGCCGCAGGCTGATGCTCGAGAACCTTGCCAAGCAAATGCGGCTGCCTCGCAAGCGACCAGGTGATGAAGCCGCAGCCGGTCCGGGTATTGCCGGCTGCGGCGAATTGCTGGTCCAGCCAGGCATCATCGCCGTAACCGCCGCCGATCAAGCCCAGCCCGCCGGCGCGCGTTACAGCGGCGGCCAACGCCCCGCCCCCGGCCAGAGCCATCGGCGCGGACAGGATCGGATGATCGATCCCGAAGCGCTCGGTGAGCCGGGTGGCGAGGCACGCCACAGTGACTAGGCGGTCTTGGAGTGCGCGAAGTCCATGTAGAGTTCGCGCGCCTTGCGGAACAGCGGGCCGGGCTGGAGCGCGGTGTTGTCGATCCGGGAAACCGGCATGACCTTCGAGTAGTTGCCGGAGATGAAGATCTCGTCGGCCTGCTCGAAATCGCTGTAGCGCAGGCTGGTCTCCTCGACCGTGATACCGTCCTGGCGCAGCAGCGAAATGACGCGCTGGCGGGTGATGCCGTTCAGGAAGGTGCCGTTCGCGACCGGGGTCTTCACCACGCCGTCCTTGGCCATGAAGATGTTGGACGTCGCCGTCTCCGCGACATTGCCAAGCATGTCGAGCACCAGCGCGTTGTCGAAACCGGCCGCCTTGGCGGCGCGCAGGACACGGGCATTGTTGGGGTAGAGGCAGCCGGCCTTCGAGTCCGTCGGCATGGTCTCGAGCGTCGGGCGGCGATAGGCGCCCTGCGTCACCGAGAAGCCGTTCGACGGCACCGGCATCGGAGCCTCGAAGAGGCAGAGGCAGAACTTGGTCGACTCAGGGTCGGCCATGATGGTCGAGAGACCGTCTGCCTCGCCCCAGTACATCGGCTTGACATAAAGCGCCGTGCCCGGGGCGAATTTCTTCGCGCCTTCATAGGTCTTGGCGATGATCTCCTCAGCCGACATCGTCGCCTTCAGGCCGAGCGCATGGGCCGAGCGGTTTACGCGAGCCGCATGCTTGTCGAGATCGGGCGCCTTGTCCTCGAAATAGCGAGCCCCGTCGAAGACGGTCGAAGCCAGCCAGCTGGCATGGGTCCGCGGGCCCATGATGCCCGGATTTCCCTCATGCCATTCACCTTCGAACCAGCTCCAGGTTTGCGAATACCAAGCCATAACCATCCTCGATTTTGTCAGTGTTATTGACCGACACCGTCTGCCGCCCCGCCGCGCGCGTCAACATGCCGAAGGCCCTCCGGCAATGACGTCATGTGATGGAAGCAATGCAGCCGGGTGATGGATCACAAGCCAAAGGCGCGGGCGAGCGAAACCACCGCCATGCCGACGACAAGTGCCAGAAGCTCGCTTCGGCGCAGTACCATGCTGCCGACAGCGGCCAGCAGCGCCAGCGCCGCAGCAAGCCCCAGACGCTCGACCAATGGCAGCACGGTTGCGACGACGATCGAGCCCGGCAATGCGGCCAGCCCGCGCCGGACATGCGGCGTGAGAGGGATGAACCCCATCAACACCACGCCCGAGATGCGACAGAGATAGGTGGCGATCGCCATGGCGGCGATCGCTGCCCAGGCTCCCCAGCCGGCGAGATCAGGCAGTGTCATCGAGGAAAGCTCCAGCGACCGCGCCAGAGAGCGCTCCGACGATGATGAAGGCATAGCCATCGACCAGCTTGGCCGTGACAAGCGCCACGATGCCCGCAACCAGCCAGGGCCGCGCCGCCTTCCGGCCACGCCAGAGCGGCACGATCATCGCTGCGAAGAAGATCGGCATCACGAGATCGATGCCATAGCGTCGCGGATCACTCACCAGCGAGCCGAGCAGATATCCCGGCACGGTGGCAAGAACCCAGACAACCCAGAGCAGGAGTCCGCCGCCGATCAGCACGCCGAGATCGCGCCCACCCTCGGCGTGATAGCGCGTTCCGACCAGCCAGTTCGCATCGGTGAAGAAGAACAGATGCAAGGCGTTGAGGGCCCGCGGAAAACGCGAGAACCAGGGCTGAAGCGACGCACCTTGCAGCACCATCCGCGCATTCACCGTCGCGGTGACGGCTGCAAGGCCGGCGATCGCCCCCCAGGTCCATTCCGGCCGCCAGAGTTCCATCGCCACGAGCTGCGCGACCCCGGCATAGACAATCGCGCTCATCATCACGGTTTCCAGCAGGCTCAGGCCCTTCGCCGCGGCGGCTGCACCGAAGGCAACCGCGAAAACGATGATGCCCGGGAGCACCACGGAAATCTTGCGGACTCCCAGAATCATGCCGCGCCAGGTCACGGGCGCGCGCGCTTCCTTCGGGAGTGGGTCGGGTGACGACGTCATGCTTCTTCCATGGACCAAGCAGGCCCCGCGTCAACGGGTCCAGGCGGCGCCGTTGCATGAATTCCATGCAGGGCGGCGCAACGCGGATCAACAGAGGCGACGGAACGCCCCGAGCCCGCTAGCATTCTGCCATGCTCTGGCTGACCTCGATCGATACAAAGGCCTCCACACTCCCCGCGGTCTGGCTGATCCCGACCAGCGAGCGACCGGCCAATCTGATGGAGCGCGCGCGGCTCAGACATAGCGTGGCTGGGCTCGTGCTGGACCACCAGCTCGGCCAGCCAGCCGCCACCAGTGAGATCGGCCATGACGAGCGGGGCCGACCGCTGCTCGTCGGCCCCGCTGGCCGCGACCTGCATCTTTCTCTCGCGACGCGCTCAGGCATCGTTGCCGTGGGCCTTGCCGAGCGGCCGATCGGCGTCGATGTCGAGCGGGTGGAACAGCAAACAGAGCCGCCGCTGGCCGTTCTGCACCCCACCGAAAGGGACATTCTGCTTGCCCTGCCTGCGGCTGAAAGACCGCTCGCCTTCGCGCAACTCTGGAGCGCGAAGGAGGCCTATGTGAAGGCACTGGGCACGGGCTTTGCGCACGCGCCCGAACGCTTCTGCGTGAGATTCCTGGCGGAAGGATTCTTCACGGTCGAGGACGCGGGCGTTCGCTCCATCGGTCTCGGAGCGGCCCGCCTCATGAAAAACGGCGACCAGGAAGACCTGGCCGCCGCGATTGTCGTACTTGCCTGAAGGGCGGCTTAGCCGGGCTGGTTCACCGGCTTGCGCTTCAGGACGTAGCCGATGATGCAGACAAGCGCCGCGCCGAGAGCCGCGCTGACATAATGGGGCAGGTTCGCAGGCCCGACGCCGAGCGGGTTGACGTCCGTCGAGACCGCCTTGACCCAGGTCGGCATGTTCACCTGCAGCCATTGCAGCACGGCGATATCACCCAGAATCATCTCTGCCGCGATCCAGCCGAGCAGTGCAGCGCCAATCCAGATCAGGATCGGGAAACGCTCGATGATCGAGGTCAGGAGCTGCGCGCCCATGATGATCAGCGGGATCGAGAGCAGCAAGCCGAAGATGAAGAGCTCAGGGTGGCCCTTGGCGGCGCCGGCGATCGCGATGACGTTGTCGAGGCTCATCACGGCATCGGCGATGGCGATGGTGCGCACGGCCTTCCAGAGATTGTCCGCTGCCTTGATGTCGGTATGCGCTTCCTCTTCACCCTTGGCGAGCTTGACCGCGATCCAGAACAGCAAGAGGCCGCCGACGACCTTCAGATAGGGCACGGCCAGCAGATAGGTGACCACCAGAGCGAAGGCGATACGCAGGCCGACCGCCGCACCCGCGCCGAGCCAGATGCCGACCTTGCGCTGATTCTCCGGAAGGGAGCGGACGGCAAGCGCGATCACCACCGCGTTGTCGCCGGACAAGAGCAGATCGATCCAGATGATCTGCAGCAGCGAGATCCAGAATTGGCTCGACGAAAAATCCATTTTACGGTCAGTCCTCTATCAAGTTGCCGGGTCGGGCCGGCGTGATTTCAGCCAATAGCCAAGGCCGAGAACCAGCAGCGCTCCAAGGATCGCCGCCGGATATTCAAGCTGGTGCATCACTGCTGCACCAAATTGCGATGCGAACCAGGGGTCGCTATCGAGCATCTCGCCCGCGACCCAGCCGAGCAGCCCCGCCCCCGCCCAAACCAGGAGCGGGAACTGGGCCAGCAGGCGGGTGATGAGAGAGGCCCCGACGACGATCAACGGGATAGAGATCACCAGCCCCGCCACCAGGAGCGGAATCGAGTCCTTGGCGACCGCAGCGATCGCCAGGACATTGTCGAGGCTCATGACGATATCGGCGATCGCAACCGTCTGAACGGCCTTCCAGAGCTTGCTGCTGGCGGCGATGGCGTCGTCGTCACCCTCGCCATCCTCCAGAACCAGCTTCACGGCGATCCAGAACAGCAGCACCGCCCCGGCGATGCGCAGGAAAGGCGCGCTCAGGAGCGAGGCCACCACGACCGTGAACACGACCCGCAGCAGCACGGCGACAATGGCACCAAGCGCAATGCCCTTGGTGCGTTGCGCCGGTGCCAGCGCCCGACAGGCGAGCGCGATCACAACCGCGTTGTCGCCCGACAGCACGATGTTCAGCACGATGATTTCGAAGAGCTTGCCCCAGAGGAGGGGATCGGCCAGCGAAGCAGCGGTGAAATCCATGGATGAAGCAGCCTCTCGCGGAATATGATCGCTTTCTAGCCAATACCCTGGCTGGAGTCGCGCCCTTCTTGCTCAGCCCAGTGCCTGCTCGACTGCTCTGCCCGCAGCCTCGGTGCTCAAGGTTCCGCCGAGATCGCGCGTGCGGGTCCGGGCGTCTCCAAGGGCACGCTCGATCGCGGCCTCGATGGCCTTTGCGGCCTCACGCTCGCCGAGATGGTCGAGCATCATCGCGCCTGACCAGATCTGGCCGACGGGATTCGCGATGCCCTGGCCGGCAATGTCGGGCGCCGAGCCGTGAACGGGTTCGAACAGCGAAGGGAATTCACGGGTCGGGTTGATGTTCCCCGACGGCGCGATGCCGATCGTGCCGGTGCAGGCCGGCCCGAGATCGGACAGGATGTCACCGAACAGGTTGGAGGCGACCACGACGTCGAAACGGTCGGGATTCAGCACGAAATGCGCGGTGAGGATGTCGATATGGTACTGATCGACCGCGATATCCGGATAGTTCTTGGCCATCTCCTTCACCCGCTCGTCCCAATAGGGCATGGTGATCGAGATGCCGTTCGACTTGGTGGCCGAAGTCAGCTTCTTGCGCGGCCGGCGCTGGGCGAGCTCGAAGGCGTATTTCAGCACGCGGTCGACGCCGACGCGGCTCATCACCGTCTCCTGTAGCACGATCTCGCGCTCGGTGCCGGCATACATGCGCCCACCGACAGAGGAGTACTCGCCCTCGGTGTTCTCGCGCACGACAAAGAAATCGATATCGCCCGGCTTGCGGTTGGCCAGCGGGCCAGGCACGCCGGGCATCAGCCGCACGGGGCGGAGATTGACATACTGGTCGAATTCACGCCGGAACAGCAGCAGCGAGCCCCAGAGCGAGATGTGGTCCGGCACCTGCGCCGGCATGCCGACAGCACCGAAATAGATCGCGTCATGCCCACCGATCTGGTCCTTCCAGTCGTCGGGCAGCATCTTGCCGTGCTTTGCGTAGTAGTCGCAGGAGGAGAAATCGAAGCTGTCGCAGCGCAGCTCGAAGCCGAACTTCTTCGACGCCGCTTCGAGCACCCGCAGACCTTCGGGCATGACCTCCTTGCCGATGCCGTCGCCGGCGATCACAGCGATGCGGTAGACGCGATTGGTTCCGGTCATGTGTCTTCTCCGAAGAAAGCCGTGAATTCGGCGGCGACGAGATCGGGGATCTCCTCCGCCAAATAATGGCCACCGGGCAAGGGCCGGCCTTGGACATTCTGTGCACGCTGGCGCCAGAGCGCTAGGGGATCGAAGCAGCGCCCGATCACGCCCTGCTCGCCCCAAAGCGCCAGCAGGGGCTGCTCAAGCTTGCGGCCACCATCCTCGTCGTCATGACGGAGGTCGATGGTCGCAGCCGCGCGATAATCCTCGCAGCTCGCGTGAATCGTCGCCGGATCGGCGAAGCAGCGCAGGTAGTGTTCAAGCGCCTCAGGCGCGAAAGGGGTCAGACCGGCGGAGCCCGAGCCGCATTTCTTCAGCCAATAGGCCTTGGAATCAGCACCGATCATGCGCTCGGGAAAGGGCGCGGGCTGGATCAGGAAGAACCAGTGCCAATAGGCACGCGCGAAGGCGTCGGTGGTATTGGCATACATCTCGCGCGTGGGCGCGATGTCGAGCGTGGCGAGCCTCGTCACACGGCCTGCGTGGTCGAGCGCCAAGCGATGGGCCACGCGCGCGCCGCGATCATGCGCCCCAACGGCAAACCGATCATGTCCAAGCGCAGCCATGACCTCGACCATGTCCTGCGCCATCGCACGCTTGGAATAGACAAGATGAGCGGCATCGGAGACAGGCTTCTCGCTGTCGCCATAGCCACGCAGATCTGCACACACTAGGGTAAAACGCCGCTTCAGCCGGTCCGCGACCTTGTGCCAAAGCGCATGCGTCTGCGGATAACCGTGCAGCAGCAGCAAGGCTGGCCCCTCCCCGCCCGTCCGCACGCGAATTCGCGCACCCGACGTCTGAACGTCGAGCAGGCGAAAGCCAGGGAAAAGGCTGTCCGCAACGGGACATTCGGAGATGGTCATACAGCCAGGGCGCGTTGAAACGATCCGCAGCCGATAGCGCGATTGTTCACGGATTGCGCGGGCGGATTATTACACAATCTGGATCAATAACGCGGCACTGGCCGATCGCCCCACAGGTGCACCAACGCTCTGCCCCGAGACAGCCCGATGACAGGCCTGCCAGATAGGCAAAAGGCGGGCGCGCCCAGTGTCGCTCCCGCCTTCCCGCATGTCGGCTCCGAGGAACCGTGCTCCCGGCCTGAGGATCAGCTCCGCAGAGTCGCGCCGTAGCGCTTGGTCATCTCGGCGACGATCTTGCTGCCGACGGCATCGATCTCGACATCGGTCAGCGTCTTCTCGGCAGGCTGGAGCGTGACGGCAAGCGCCACGGATTTCTTGCCTGCCTCGACGCCCGGCCCCTCATAGAGATCGAACACCGTGACATCGGAGATCAGGCTGCGCTCGGCATTCTGCGCCGTGCGCATCATGTCACCCGCCGCAACCTTGGCATCGACGATGAAGGCGAAATCGCGCGTCAGCGGCTGGAAGCCGGAGAGGCTCAATTTCGGCTTGACCTTGGTCGGCCTGGCCTTCGGCAAAGGCAGGGCGTCGAGATGGATCTCGAAGGCCACGAGCGGCCCCTTCACGTCCAGTGCCTTGAGGATCTTGGGATGGACTTCCCCGAAGGCGCCGATGACGCCCTTCGGCCCGAACTGCAATGTCGCCGACCGCCCCGGATGAGCCCAGGCAGGGCCACCGGCCACGACCTGCAAGCCGCCGACGGGGATTCCGAGACCGGAGAGCAGGGCCATGACGTCGGCCTTGGCATCGAAGGCATCGACAGGCTCGGCCGCACCGTCCCAATGACGGCCGACACCCTCGAGCCGGGCCGTGCCGCGGCGCAAGCCGGCGGCCGCGATCACCTGGCCTTCGGGCTCATCGCTGAAGAAGACCTGCCCGACCTCGAACAATGCGACATCGCCGAAGCCGCGCGCCGCATTGGCCTGGGCCGAACGGATCAGCCCCGGCAGCAGCGAGGGCCGCATGTCGGAGAGATCGGCGGCGATCGGATTGGCCAGAACCAGCTTGGGCGAGCCGCCGCCGAAGAGCGTGGCCGCTTCATGCGAGATGAAGGACCAGGTCACGGCCTCGACCAGGCCACGGCTGGCAAGCAGACGCTTGGCGGCGCGGGTGCGCTTCTGCAGCACGGTGAGAACCGGCTTCACCACCTCTGCCTTGATGCGCGGCAGCGGCGTGGAGGCCACGCGGTCGAGCCCGGCAATGCGCAGGATCTCCTCGACCAGATCGGCCTTGCCCTCGACATCGCCGCGCCAGGACGGCGCCGCGACCTTCACCCGCTCGCCCGCACCCGAGACATGGAAACCGAGCGAGGTCAGCGCGAGCTTCATCTCGACCTGCGGCAGATCGAGCCCAGTCAGACGCTTCACTTCCGACCACGGGAAATCGATCGCGGGGCGCGACTCCGGTAGCTCGCCCTCGAACACCATTTCGGAAGCTTCGCCGCCGCAGAGGTCAATGATCATCACTGTCGCGAGATCGAGGCCCGGCCTGCAGAAATCCGGATCGACACCGCGCTCGAAACGATAGCGCGCATCCGAGTTGATGCCGAGTGCTCGGCCCGAACGGGCGATGTTGAGCGGGTCCCAGAGCGCGCTCTCGACCAGGACATCGACCGTGTTCTCGTCGCAGCCCGAAGCCTCGCCACCCATAATGCCGGCGAGCGATTCGACGCCATGCGCATCGCAGATCACCACCTGTTCGTCGCTCAGCTTGTAGATGCGTCCGTCGAGCGCGAGAATCTCCTCGCCCGCCTTGGCCCGGCGCACCGTGAGATCTCCCCTGACCTTGGCCGCGTCGAAGACGTGAAGCGGCCGGTTGCGGTCGAAGGTCATGAAATTGGTGATGTCGACGAGCGTATTGATCGGCCGCAAGCCGATGGCGCGCAGGCGGGCCTGCAACCACTCCGGTGACGGACCGTTCTTCACGCCGCGGATCAGGCGCAAGGCGAAGGCCGGGCAGAGCTTCTTGTCGTGCGGCGCGAAGTCGAGCGTGACCTTGACCGGGCACGGGAACGAGCCGCGCACCGGCTGGATCGACGGTATCCTCAGCGTCCCGAGACCCGCGGCGGCAAGATCGCGCGCGACACCGCTGACGCCGAGCGCGTCGGCCCGGTTTGGCGTGACCGCGATCTCGATCGTGGCGTCGTCGAGCTTGGCATAGGTCGCGTAGGGCATTCCGACCGGAGCATCCTCCGGCAATTCGATAATGCCGTCATGATCCTCGGAGAGCTGGAGCTCGGCCTCCGAGACCAGCATGCCGTTCGACTCGACGCCACGAATGACGCCCTTGCCGAGGGTGATGTCCTTGCCGGGAATGTAGCTGCCCGGCGGCGAGAACACCCCCTTCATGCCGGTGCGGGCATTGGGCGCGCCGCAGACGACCTGCACGGGCTCGCCGGTGCCGATGTCGACCTGGCAGACGCGCAGCCGGTCGGCATTCGGGTGCTGCTTGGCCTCGATCACATAGGCGATGGTGAAGGCCTGGAGCGCCTTCGCCCTGTCCTCGACGCCTTCGACCTCGAGCCCGACACGCGTCAGGGTCTCGGTGATGGTGTCGACCGTATCGGTGGTGTCGAGATGGTCTTTGAGCCAGGAGAGCGTGAATTTCATGCGTGTGGGTCCATCGGAGCGAGCACTTCCACCAGACGGAAGCGTTCGCAAATCAAGGTCATGTCGGGACTGAAGACGCCGAGGCGTCGGAAATAGGCTTCATGGGCTTGGCGCCATGAGGCCAGAGTACGGTCGTCCTCGCCTTCCTCGAAGGCGAATTCGGCATCGATCTCGTCGAACCGCCGCGTCGTCAGTTCGAGCGTCTCGATGACGCAGACAGGTCGCTTGCCGCCGTCGAGGACGATCCACATCTGGCCGACCTCCGGGCAGTCGGGATCATCGGGCGTGTTCACCGTCGCCCGCTTGCGGCCGCTGACGACGAGCGCGGCCAGTTCGGAGGCCAGCTCCGGGCTGTCGCCAAACGAGAAGCTCGGGCAGCCCCGGTAGCGCTCGGGGATCGTGGTCGTGCCCATGGTCACGTCGCCCCGTCCCGTCGCGCCGAAACCGGCGACAGCTGGGACTGGCCATCGTTCAACCGGTCCTCGCCATCGGTCCTGATCTTCATCGCGTTGCCGCGCCACGTCACCTCGCCCGCGACGAAGGCATAGGCCCAGATCCCCGGGAAGACGATATCGCGCACCAGGAAGGCGAAAGGCAGCCGCCACGACAGGTACCAGCCAACGCCATAGGCCAGAAGCATCTCGCCCGCGTACCAGGGCAGCAGCACGACGCATAGCGCGGCCCAGGCCGGCAGCCCAAAATCTGGCGCCGCAACAACGGCCGCCAGCACTGGCAGCAGCGGTCCCGACAGGATCTCCGGTGCAAAGAATGGCAGGAACGTCACCCGGCGCAGCCTGGCCCAGCGGAACTGGCGCTGCACCACATCGCGCAGGCTGCGCTCGCCCAGGGGCTGCTCGAAGGGCTGGCCGACGAGATGGACATGCTTGCCGGCCCGGCGCACCAGCTTCGTCGCCGCTGCATCTTCGGCGATCTCCGCCCCCAACGCTGCAATGCCGCCATTGGAGTCGAGAAAGGGCTTGTTCCAGAGCATCGACTTGCCCTGCGCGAAGCCGAAGCCGAGAGCCTCGCCGGCATATTGCCAGCGCGCCTGGAAGGTATTCAGGAAGGCGCATTCGAGTTCGGCGCAGAAGCCCTGCGGGCGCGAACCGGCCGGTGTCGAGCAGACGAGCCCGGTCGTGGGCCGCCACGCCGTCAGCATCCGCTGGATATAGTCCTTCGGCATCAGCACGTTGGAATCGGCGAGAATGACCCAGTCCGTGTCCGCCGCGTCCCAGCCCTTGACGCAGTTATTGAGCTTCGGATTGGCGCTGACGGCGACATCGCCGACGATCAGCCGCACGCGGTCGTCGCCGAAGCGCCTGATCAGATCCTCGATCAGCGGCACGATAGGGTCGTCGCCATCGGCAACGCAGAAGATCGTCCTGTAGCGGGGGTAGTCGAGCACCAGCCCCGAGCTCAACGTCTCGCGGCTGAACGCCTCGAGACCGCGCACCGGCCGCACGATCGTGACGGCCGGGCACTGGTCGAGCAAGGCCGAGCCCAAAGCGCGGTGGCGCAGGCGGAAATAGGCGATCGCGAGGCACAGCAGGTTGAGCGCGACGGCAAGCACCGCGAACAATCCTGCTCCTGCTGCGACTGTCATCCCGCCCTCCCCTGCACGACCGGCTCCCTCACGACGTCAGGCCGCCAGTCAGGGTCGGCAGGTCGAGTGGGCGGAAGCCGTAATGGGAGAGCCAGCGAATATCGGCCTCGAAGAAGGGGCGCAGGTCCGGCATGCCGTATTTCAGCATGGCGATACGGTCGATGCCCATGCCCCAGGCGAAGCCCTGATAGACATCGGGATCGAGGCCGCAATTACGCAGCACGTTCGGGTGCACCATGCCGCAGCCGAGAATCTCCAGCCAGTCGTCGCCTTCGCCGAAGCGGATCTCGCCGCCCTTGCGCGAACACTGGATGTCCACTTCGGCCGACGGTTCGGTGAAGGGGAAGAAGGAGGGGCGGAAGCGCATCTTGACGCTATCGACCTCGAAGAACGCCTTGCAGAACTCCTCGAGCACCCATTTCATGTGGCCAAAATTGGCCTTCTTGTCGATCACCAGACCTTCGACCTGATGGAACATCGGGGTGTGGGTCTGGTCGGAATCCATACGATAGGTCCGGCCCGGGCAGACGACGCGGATCGGCGGCTCCTGCGAGATCATTGTGCGCACCTGCACCGGGGAGGTGTGCGTGCGCAGCAGCTTGCGCTCGCCATTGGCGTCAGGCGCGAAGAAGAAGGTGTCGTGCATCTCCCGCGCCGGGTGGCCGACGGGGAAGTTCAGCTTGGTGAAGTTGAGATCGTCGGTTTCGACATCGGGACCTTCCGCGATCGAAAAGCCCATGTCGCCAAAGATCGTAGTGATCTCGTCGATGACCTGGCTGATCGGGTGGATGCGCCCGCGCGCCTCCGGCCCCTCGCGCACCGGGAGGGAGACATCGATCCGCTCGGCAGCAAGGCGCGCGTCGAGCGCAGCCTGCCCCAACGCCTCCTTGCGCTCGGTGATGGCGCCCTGGACCTTGTCGCGCAGGCCGTTGATCAGCGGGCCCTTTTCCTTGCGCTCGTCCGGCGTCATCGCGCCCAGCGTCTTCAGCAGCGCGGACACCGAGCCCGACTTGCCGAGCGCAGCGATGCGCAACTGCTCGAGCGCGGCTTCGTCCTGCGCAGCGGCGATCTCACCAAGAAGTGAATCGCTGAGGGTATCGATCTCATTCATGCCTGATCTGGTCCGATTGCGAGGCATCTTCTAGGGTGTCATCTTGAGCGATGCTAGGGGCAATCGTGCTGGCAAAGCATCGCAGGTGCGACGGCAGAGACCCTGTTTGGCCGAAATGAGCGCAGCACCATGACAATCCTGTCTCACTGGCGCGCATTGGCATTCCTGATCGTCACGCTGAGCGCCGCTCCGGCAGGGGCACAGGACGGGCAGCGCGTCACGATCACCGGGGAAATCAGCGATACCTGGTGCACGATCAGCGGGCTGATGTTCGCCAGGGGCACAGCCCACCACCAATGCGCAATCTGGTGTGCGCTTGGCGGCATCCCGGTCAACATCCGCGACCCGGCCGGCAATCTCTATCTCATTCTCAAGATCGGCGACGACGATGAGAGCGCCGCCAATCCGCGTGTTGCGCGAATGGCCACACACGAGGTCACAGTCGATGGCGAGCTGCTCGAGCGCGACGGCGTGAAGTACCTGCTCGTCGACAGGATCGCCGACGACAAGGGCGTGATCAGCATGACGCATGAAGAACACGGCATCCAGCCGTTCGGGAACTGAGCGATGCGAATGCTGCGGCACATGCTGGGTGTGGCCGCGCTTCTCGCCGGCATCCCCGTGACAACCGCGCGCGCGGCCGAAGCCTGGAACATCCCGTACGAGACTGCGACAATCCTCAAGGGGCGGGTCGTCGATGCGCTCTGCCATCTCACAGGCCGTTGCACGCCCGGTTGCGGCAGCGGCAAGCGCCAGCTCGGCCTTGTCCTGGCCGACGGCACCTTCCGGCTTGTCGCGAAATCGAACGTCGACTTTGCCGGCTCGGTCCGGGACCTGATCGGTTATTGCGGCCGCGAGATCGAGGCCGATGGCCTGCTGATCGCCAACCCGGCAGTGACAGTATTCTTCGTGCAGGCGGTCCGCGAAGGCCCCTCGCAGCCCTGGATTCCGGCCGAACGCTTCAAGTCCGACTGGGAGGCCCGCAACGGCAAGGCCTCCGAATGGTGGCGGGCCGATCCTGAAGCGAACCGCAGCATCGCCGAAGACGGCCCTTACGGAATCAAGGGACTTCGGCCGAAATGATCTCGCGGCGGGTGCTGCTGGCCCTTGGCGCCATCCTGCCAGCCGCAGGCGCGTTCTCGCAGCAACCGCCTGCATCTGGCGCCAGCCCTATCGACCCGCTCGCCACCCGGTTCGGCGGCCCTTTCACGCTCATCGACCACACCGGCAAGCGCGTGAACGACACGGATTTCCGCGGGCGGTTCATGCTGGTCTATTTCGGCTTCACCCGTTGCACCGATACCTGCCCGGTCGATCTTGCGATCATCGCGCAAGCGCTCGACGCCATCGGCCCGCAGGCCGAGCGGCTCGCGCCGCTCTTCGTCACGGTCGATCCGGCCCATGACACGCCCGCCACGATGGCAGCCTATGTCACAGCCCTCCATCCGCGCCTGATCGGACTGACCGGCAGCGAATCGGAGATTGCCGCGATCGCCCGCGCCTACAAGGTGCATCGCCGCAAGCTCACGCTGCCGCATCATGGCGCCGCGGAGTACGCCGTCGATCACGGCTCCCTCACCTATCTGATGGACCGCGAGGGGCGCTTTCTGACCCTGCTGCCGCACAATGCCGGCGCGCCACGTCTCGCCGAGATCCTGAACAAGTACCTCGGCTGAACACGTGCTTGGCCTCAACACCTGCTTGGCCCGAACAAGTGCTTGGCCCGAACAAGTCCCGGGCCTGGCGGAGCAGCCCTGCCAGCGATGCAGGCGACAGTGCCGCCGGGATGCGGCTATGCAGGTGGCATCATGGAGACAGACATCATGCCCGACAGCCAGGCCCAGAAGAATTCCCCCTCGTACCGCCTGGCGGCGCTCGACCCCGATTTCATCCTTGGCGATTCGACACGCGGCGTGCGCTTCATGCTCGAATACCAGAAGGCCGAGGACCATTTACGCGCGCGCGGCATCATCTCGACCGTTGTCGTCTTCGGCTCGGCCCGCGTCCGGGAAGGTGACCGCTGGTACGAGGCGGCGCGGCAATTCGCCCGCATTGCCTCCGAGCGGGGCGGCGCGCTCATCGACGGCGAGAGCGGGCGCCATCATGTCATCGCCACTGGCGGCGGGCCGGGCATCATGGAAGCAGCCAATCGCGGTGCGACGGAAGCGGGGGCGCTCTCGATCGGCTTCAACATCACCCTGCCGCACGAGCAGGAGCCGAATCCGTGGTCAACGCCGGACCTGACTTTCCGCTTCCACTATTTCGCGATGCGGAAGATGCACCTGGCAATGCGCGCCGCGGCGCTCGTCGTGTTTCCCGGCGGATTCGGCACGCTCGACGAACTCTTCGAGATCATGACGCTGAAGCAGACGGGCAAGATGCCGGCCGTACCGATCGTGCTCTATGACAGCGCCTTCTGGCGTGACCTGCTCAATCTCGATGCCATGGCCGCGGCAAAATTCATCCGCCCCGAAGATCTTTCGCTGTTCTGCTACGCCGATACGCCGGAGGAAGCCTACCAGCGTGTCGTCGACGGTGCGGGCCAGAACTGGGTCCTTCCCGCAAACGACAGCATGCAGAGCTGACAACGAAAAAGGCCGGCATCGCTGCCGGCCTTTTCCAATTCACTTCGCCGAGGCGAAACTCAGGCGGCCTTGGCTTCCGCGCCGAGGGCACCCTTCACCGTCTCGACCACGGCCGCGAAGGCGGCTGCGTCGTCGATGGCCAGCGCCGACAGCGTCTTGCGATCGAGCTCGATACCGGCCTTGGCGAGACCGCCAATGAAGACCGAGTACGTCAAGTCATGCTCACGCACCGCAGCGTTGAGGCGCTGGATCCAGAGCGCGCGGAACGAGCGCTTCCGGTTCTTGCGGTCGCGATAGGCATACTGCATCGAACGATCGACGGCCGCCTTGGCAGCGCGGATCGTATTCTTGCGGCGGCCATAAAAACCCTTGGCGGCCTTAAGTGTCTTCTTGTGCTTGGCGTGGGACGTTACGCCCCGTTTCACGCGAGCCATGTGTGATCTCCGGAAAGGTTAGAGGGCGTCAGCCGTTCGGCAGGAAGTATTTTTTCACGTTGGCGGCATCGCCCTCGAAGAGGGTTGCCGTGCCGCGGTGATTGCGGATCTGCTTGTTGGTCCGCTTGATCATGCCGTGACGCTTGCCGGCCTGGGCGTAGAGCACCTTGCCGGTTCCGGTGATCTTGAAGCGCTTTTTGGCGCTCGACTTCGTCTTGATCTTGGGCATTTCAGCTCCTCAATGGTCGCGGACGCGCGAGATGCGCCGCTTCGATTTTGCTTGCTGGAAGCAAAGAACGACCGCCACGGCAGCCCTTATCAGCCGGGCGATCGAAGGGCGCGCATATGACAGAAAAGCCCGGGGCTGGCAAGTGCAGGCGCCACTCATGCCTAAAAGGCCGCATGGCGAACCGGAACGGGTTTATCCCGATCAGCCCAGCTTTTCGGCGCGAGGCCCTCTGATCCCGATGCAATTGCCCCAAGGATCGCGAACCTGGCACATCCACAGATCACCGTCGATGGCCAGCGGCCCGCGATAGAGAACCGCGCCGACCGCCTGCAAATGGGCAAGCGATCGCTCGAAATCCTCCACCCGCCAATAGACAATCGAGCCGGTAGCGCCGCTGGCCACCTTCGTGTCATCCGGAACGATTTCAAGTTGCGTCTCGCCAATCTGCAGAAAGGCGAATCCCGAAGGCTGGCTCGTCGCCGGAACGGCGCGGGGAAATGCGCTGCGATACCAAGCGAGCCCCGCGACCACGTCCGAGACGTGAACCAGAACGGCCGAAATAGAACCCGTCACGGAAATCCTCGTGGTCATGATCGGAAGGGAGCCCAACGGGCCCGGAAGCGTGCGGCAGCGCTACCCCTTATCAGCGCGGAAGAAGTCGATGAAAGCCCGCAGCGCCGGGCGCATCTGCCGGCGGCTCGGATAATACACGTAGAACCCGTCGAAGGGTGGACACCAATCCTCCAGAACAGACACCAGCCTGCCCTGCCCGAGCCCATCGCGGACATAGTCATCGAAGAGGAATGCGATGCCGGCACCATCAAGCGCGGCCTGGAGGACGAGCCGGTCATCGCCCAGGATCAGCGGCCCCGTGACTTCGGGTTCGACGACGAGACCGTCCTTCTCGAACTCCCAGCGATAGATCACGCCACTTTCGAAGCGGAAGCGGATGCAGCGATGCCCGGGCAGTTCGTGCGGCGTCAGCGGCATGTCACGCCCGGCGAAATAGGCCGGGGCCGCAACCGCGACGCCACGCATGCGCGGCCCGATGCGAACGGCGATCATGTCGCGCTGCAGGCTCTCGCCGAGCCGGATCCCGGCATCGAACCCGCCCGCGACGACATCAGCGAATCTGTCGTCAATGACGATCTCGAGCACGATTTCCGGATAGGCCGCGGCAAAGGCGCCGAGCTTCGGCGCCAGTACCAGATGAGCGGCGGTGCGCGGCACGGTGAGGCGAAGATTGCCGGCGGGCTCGTCGCGCGAGGCAGCTGCCACTTCCAGCGCCAGGGCGATCTCCGACATCGCCGGCAGCAGCCGTTCCAGAAGCTGCGCCCCGGCCTCGGTGGGAGCGACGCTGCGCGTACTGCGCGCCAGCAAGCGCACGCCGAGCCGGGCCTCCAGCAGCGACACGGCATGGCTGACGGCGGACGGCGCAATGCCGAGCTCGCGTGCCGCGCCACGGAAACCCCGATTGCGGGCGACGGCCGCCAGGACGGCGAGATGCGGGAGATCAGCGCGGTTCATTGATCTGTTTTATCGAACAGGCCGTGCTTTCTCCAGGTGATTATCGATCAGTGGCGCAAGCCTCATCTGTATCGGATCACAAAAGAGGAGCCCGTGATGCAAACTCGCAAGCTTGGTCAAGAACTCGAAGTCTTCCCCGTCGGCCTCGGCTGCATGGGGATGACCTTCGCCTATGGTGGCCAGGAAGAGAGCGCCGCGATCGCCACCTTGCGGCGCGCCGTCGATATCGGAGTGACCCTCTTCGACACCGCCGAAGTCTATGGCCCATTCGAGAACGAGGTCCTGCTGGGCAAGGCGCTCAGGCCTGTGCGCGACCAGGTGGTGATCGCCACGAAGTTCGGGTTCAGGATCCTCGAAGAGGGCAAGGGACCGGAGCGCATGGCGGGGCTCGACAGCCGGCCGGAACATGTGAGGGCCGTGGCGGAAGCCTCGCTCAAGCGGCTCGGGATCGACGTGATCGATCTCTATTACCAGCACCGCGTCGACCCGAATGTGCCGATCGAGGATACGGTCGGCGCCATGGCCGATCTCGTGCGCGAGGGCAAAGTCCGAGCGCTCGGCCTGTCCGAGGCCAATGCCTCGACGATCCGCCGGGCGCACGCGGTGCATCCGATCGCGGCCGTCCAGAGCGAATATTCGTTGTGGAGCCGCGAGCCTGAAGACGGCGTGCTCGCCGTCTGCCGTGAGCTCGGAATCGGGTTCGTGCCCTACAGCCCGCTCGGCCGCGGCCTGCTCACCGGCACGATCCGGACGCTCGACGAGTTGGGCAGCGAGGACTGGCGCCGGACCCTGCCACGCTTCCAGGCCGAAGCGTTGGAAGCCAACGCGGCGCTCGTCGAACGGCTGGAACGCCTGGCCGCGAGCAAGAACGTCACCGCCGCGCAGCTTGCGCTGGCCTGGGTGCTGCATCAGGGGGACTTCATCGTGCCGATCCCCGGTGCGCGCAAGATGACCCATCTGGAGCAGAACAGGGCGGCGGCCGACATCGTCCTGACCACCGACGAAACAGCAGCCATAGGCGAAGCGCTCACGCCGGCCGACGTGGCGGGCAAACGCTACACCGACGCCGCGCTCGCCCTCGTCGACGGCTAGCCCTGTCGGGCATCGTTCAGGAGGCGCGCTCTGCGCGCCTCCTTCTTCGACGAGCGCTCACGCAGGCCAATGATGGCAGGCCCCACGGATCGGATGCTCCGGCGCGGCTACAATGATGCGAAGGCTCTGCCCCTTTCGGCGTTCTGCCCCTAAGGGCCGATACAGGCTGCGGCCTCACGCAGGACGGGCTGCGGCTTCTCACCATGCAGGCGGCGATAACCAAGCAAGGCCGTCGCGAGGGCAACGCCGCCTGCGGCAACCGAAATCCAGAAACCACTGCGCGCGCCAAACCCGTCGATGACCCAGCCTGAGGCGGAAGAGCCCACCGCCATGCCGATACCGATGCCGGTCATGGCCCAGGTGATGCCCTCGGTCAGTTTCGCAGCCGGGACGAGGCGCTCGATCAGGCCGATCGAGACGATGATCGTCGGCGAAACGGCAGCGCCGGCCAGGAACACCACGACGGCAAGGCTGCCGATGCTGTTGACGGCGAGCAGAGGCAGCGTGGTCACCGCTGCAAGCGCAATCGCAATCAGCAACTGGCTGGCCAGCGACATGCGCAGCCTGAGCGCGCCGAACACGATCCCCGTGATCAGCGATCCCGCGGCATAGCTCGCCAGGACGAAACTGGCGGCAGCCTTGTTCCCTTGCGCCTCGGCGAAGGCAACGGCGGTGACCTCGGCCGTTCCGAAGATCGTGCCGATCGCAATCAGGATGAAGGCGATGATCCGCACCGACGCGAGGCGAATGACCGAGTCACCGCCACTCGCCCCCTGCGGATGCACGGGCGGTTCGGATGCCCGCTGCGCGACGAACAGCGCAGTTCCGACGGTCAGCAGCAGCGTCGCGGCGAGCGGCCCTGCCTCTGGAAAGAAGGATACGCTCAGCCCGATCGCGATGACCGGCCCGGTCATGTAGATGACCTCGTCGACCACCGACTCGAAGGCGAAGGCGGTCCGCAGCTTCGGCGTATCGCGATAAAGCTCGGTCCAGCGCGCCCTGACCATCGCCGATATGCTCGGCATCGTTCCTGACAGCATGGCGAAGACGAAAAGAGCCCAGACGGGCGCTTCGTAGCGGGTCGACAGCATCAGGCCCGATAGCGCCGCAATCGCTGCGAGTGTTGCGGGAATGAGCAGCCGACGCTGCCCGTAGCGATCGACCAGCCTGGAGAGCTGAGGCGCGATCAGTGCGTTGGACAAGGCGAAGGTCGCCGCGACCGCCCCTGCCAGCCAGTATTCGCCGCGCGCCTGGGACAGCATGGTGACGACGCCGAGCGTTACCATCGAGACCGGCATGCGCGCGATGAAGCCCGTCGCCGAGAACGCGATAGCGCCTGGAGCCCTGAAGATCTCGCGATAGGGGTTGGCCATGACGGGCCTCTTTCCAGAAGTTTCTGTACCACTTACATACGGAGCGTATGAAAGTGAAGTAGGAGCCGACCCGGCCCGTGTCAATTGACATACGCCGCGTATGCGAAAGGAACATGGATGGCTCGCAGACCACGCACGGAGATGATCGCCGAGACGCGGGCCAAGCTCCTCGGTGCGGCGCGCCATGCCTTCGGCACCGTGGGCTATGCCGACGCCTCGATGGATGAACTGACCGCCGCCGTCGGACTGACACGCGGGGCGCTCTACCATCACTTCGGTGACAAGAAGGGCCTGCTCAGGGCCGTGATCTCCGAAATCGATGACGAAATGAACGAGCGCCTTCGCATCGTCTCCGCCAGTGCGGCAGATAAATGGGCCGGCTTCCGCGACGAGTGCACCGCCTATATCGAGATGGCGCTGGAGCCGGAGATCCAGCGCATCGTCCTACGCGATGGGCCAGCCGTCCTCGGCGATCCCTGGAACTGGCCAACGCAGAGCGCCTGCATCCGTTCGATGACGGCGAGCCTCGAGACGCTTGTCGCGGACAGGATCCTGCTCGCGATCGACCCCGAGGCGGCCGCCCGCCTGATCTCCGGTGCGACGCAACATGCGGCACAATGGATCGCCCATGCCGAGAACCCGCAAGCCGCCTCTCACCGGGCGATCGCGGCCTTTAATGCCATGCTGGACGGATTGCTGCTTCACCCTGCCGGGAGTGGTTGAGGGGTCGCCCGCCGGAGCCTCGCCCGGGACGCGCCATAGTCGGCGGCGACGGCCGGCAGCGCCGCTGACGGTCACGTTGGAGCATCGGCTGTCCCGAAAACCGCAATCCACTTTTCGGGTCGATGCTTTACACTGGCGCCAGAGGCCCGGCGGATGGCGAAACATCCCGTCCTAGACCGAGCGGCGACGATCGGGCCGCCGCACACGACACTTCCGACGCATGGGCCGGGCCCAGCCAGGGAGAAGCGTGATGACGACCTATATCCTGCTGACCAACTGGACCGACCAGGGCGCGCGCAACGTAAAGGACTCGCCGACCCGCCTCGACACGGCCAGGAAGCTGCTGCGCGACATGGGCGGCGACTTCAAGGCCTTCTTCATGACGATGGGGAAATACGACATGGTCATCGTCTGCGAGGCACCAGACGATGCCGTTCTGGCGCGCTTCTGCCTGCAACTGGCAATGCACGGCAATGTGAGAACGCAAACGCTCAAGGCATTTCCGGAAGCCGCCTATCGCGAGATCATTCGCTCCGTCAGCTAGATCATCGGACCGGATTCATAACCGGTCCGATGATCTGGTCTTCTGTGTTTGCATCGGCCTTTCGGAAAACCGCAATCCACTTTTCGGGCCGATGCCTTAGGACGACCCAGCAGGGATCAAATGAGACAAGGCCCAGCCGAAGCGGCCGGGCCTTGTCTCAACCTGATTCCGAGGCAGGGCGCTCCAGGCGACCTATTTTGGCGCCAGGACCATCACCATCTGGCGACCCTCAAGCTGCCAGTCGCTCTCGACCTTGGCAACATCGACAAGATCAGCCTTGACCCGCTCGAGCACCTTCACGCCGAGGTCCTGGTGCGCCATTTCGCGGCCGCGGAAGCGCAGGGTCACCTTGACCTTGTCGCCCTCCTCGAAGAAGCCGTGCATGGCCTTCATCTTGACGTCGTAGTCGTGCTTGTCGATGCCCGGCCGGAGCTTGATCTCCTTGATCTCGATGGTGCGCTGCTTCTTGCGCGCCTCGGCGGCCTTCTTCTGCTCCAGAAAGCGGAAGCGGCCGTAGTCGAGAATCTTGCAGACCGGAGGCACTGAATTGGGGGCGATCTCGACCAGGTCGAGACCGGCATCCTCGGCAATCTTCAGGGCCTCGAAGAACGACACAACGCCACGGTTGGCGCCGGTATCGTCAATGAGCTGAACCTCACGGACACCGCGGATGTCGCGGTTAGAACGCGGACCGTCTTTGGTCGGGGTTGGGGCAGCGCGGAACGGACGGCGAATGGCTGTATTCTCCTATGAATGGTGCTGTCGGCACCGTTGATCAGACACATTGCATAAAGTCGGGCATTGTCAATGCAAACACGGCAACACCCGCTCAAGTACAGAGCCTAGCGCCCAAGCAAGGCGCAATAGACGTCGAGGGTTTCGCTGACCATGTTCTCGAGCGAAAAGTGCTGCTCGACATGGAGGCGGGCCCGGCGGGCCAGCGCATCGCGCGCCGAGGGGCGCAGCGCCAGCGCCTCCTTGAGGCCCGCGGCCAGTGCAGACGCATCGCCCGGCGGCACGCGCCAGCCCGTGCGCTCGCCGGGAGCCGTCTGCGGCGGCGCGAGTACGGTTTCGGGAACTGCTCCGAGATCGGAGACCACAACCGGAATGCCCATGGCTTGCGCCTCGACCGCAACACGGCCGAAGGCCTCCGGCTCGGTCGAGGGCACGGTGACGACCGCCGCCGCGAGCAAGGCCGCCGGCATGTCGGCGCAATGGCCGACGCGCTTGACCTGTTCTTCGAGCCCGGCCTTGGCGATGGCCTGGTCGAGCTCCCTGACATAGCCATCGCGGCCCTGATGGTCGCCTGCGAAGATGAAGGCGGTATCGTTGTCGCCGCCCTCGCGCAGAAGGCGAGCCGCCTCGATCAGCACACGATGGCCCTTCCAGCCGGTCAGTCGTCCCGGCAAGAGCACGATGCGCTGATGTGGCTCGACGCCCCAGGCACGACGCAAGGCCTGGACTCGTTCCGGCCCGACCGCGGATGGCGCGAAGGCCGAGAAATTGGTGCCGCGATGGACGACACGGATGCGGTCACGCGCAAAGCCGTGCTTCGCCAGAATCAGGTCGGCCGTGTAGCGGGAATTGGCGATGACCACGTCGCCGCGCGCCATGACCGAATTATACTGCGTCTTCACCGCCGAGCGGCTGGCATAGGAGCCATGATAGGTGGTGACGAAGGGCAGCTTGAGCGCACGCGCCGCGGCAAGCGCAACCCAGGCCGGCGCCCGCGAACGGGCGTGAATCAATTCAACGCGCTCCCGTCGGCAGAGCAGCACGAGCTTGCGCACATTGAGCGCCATCGTGACCGGGTTCTTCGAAGCAGCCGGGAACGGCAGCCAGACGCCGCCCTTCGCCTGCAGCTCGGCGACAAGGCGGCCGCCCTCGGTCGCGACGAGCGCGCGCGCGCCCGCTTCGGTCAGCCCCTGGGCGATATCGACCGTCGTACGCTCGGCTCCACCTGCCTCGAGATCGGGGATGATCTGCAGGATGGTCCGCCCGCTCAGGGGATGATTATCCGTCGAAGGCAGCGACGGATGCGCGCCTGACCGCAAGGACATGTTCACCGTTTCAAAAAATCTCTCGGATCGGAGGCGGACAGTATGACAGCGCACAGGGCCGATCCCAGCCTATAATGCCCTGACAGGACAGATTCGTCACAGGAGATTTCAGGTGGAGCAGCCTGCCCCGCAATGGCTTGATGTCGGCAACGGCGCGGACGGCCGCCGCATCGCCTTTCTGGAGCAGCCGGGAACGGGACATCCCGTCGTCTGGCTCGGCGGCTTTCGCTCCGACATGCGGGCGACCAAGGCTGACGCACTCGCGCAATGGGCAAGCTGCAGCGGACGCGCCTTCCTGCGCTTCGACTATTCCGGACATGGCGAGACAGGTGGCGATTTCGGTCGCTGGACCTTGTCGCATTGGCTGGAGGACACGCTCGCCGTCATTGCCGCGCGCTGCGCGGCGCCCCCGGTTCTGGTCGGCTCGTCGATGGGAGGCTGGATTGCGCTGCTCGCGGCCCGGAGACTGCGGGGCACCGCTCTTGCTCCCGCCGGCATGGTGCTGATCGCGCCCGCGGTGGATTTCTCCGAAGAGCTGATGTGGGCTCAGATGCCGACAGCGATTCGCGAGACGATCCTGCGTGACGGAGTCTGGCAGCGCCCATCCGCCTATTCGCCGGAGCCGACGCCGATCACGCGGGCGCTGATCGAGGATGGCCGCAGCCATCTCCTCTTCGGCGGCGAGATCAAGACGGGTTGCCCCGTCCATATCCTTCAGGGAATGCAGGACCCCGACGTGCCCTGGCAGCATGCGATCAAGCTGGTGGAACACCTGAGCGGCGATCCCGTGACGCTGACCTTGATCAAGGACGGCGATCACCGGCTCTCGACGCCGCTCGACATTGCGAAACTGCAGGCTGCGGTGGCGGAAATCGCCACCGCCTGACGCTCGCAGTTCAATGCACGCTGACCATCCGCAGGTCGTGTTCCCAGGCATTGGCGGTCGCAGCTTCCCGGGAATCGGTTACCAGGATCGGCGCACCATCGGCGGAGAGCAGCGCGAAGAGCTTGAGGCCCGGCTCGATTTCCGGAGCCTGCGGAAAGATCCTCAGCAGTTCCTCGGAACTCATCGGCTTGAGATAGGCCACTTCGCCCGTGCCAAGGGCAGCGAATTCTGCCTGGGTCAGTGGTGGCGTGCGAATAACATTGGTCTCTTCAGTCATCGCGCCCTCCTTTGAGCAGTGCGAATGGCGGTTCCTATGTTGATCACCAGATCATGAACGAAAGCACAACCGCGAAGCCTTCGTTCCGACCTTGGGCTCAATCGCGACTGATAATATCAATACGCCTGATGAGCCGCTCCGGTTCCGGCCTGACCAAATCAATGGCTAGCAGGCCATTCGACAAATCCGCCCCGAGTACCTGCATTCCGTCAGCCAGCAGAAAGGAGCGTTGGAACTGACGCGCCGCGATGCCGCGATGCAGGAACTGCCTGCTCTTGTCGTCGCTCTGTCGGCCACGAATGGTGAGCTGATTCTCTTCCAGCGTGATCTCAAGCTGGTCTCGCGAGAACCCCGCCACGGCAAGAGTGATCCGGAGACGATCCGGCTCATCCTCCGTGCGCGGCATGCGCTCGATATTGTAGGGAGGATATCCCTCGCTTGCGCCTTTCGCGACCCGGTCCAGCGCGCGTTCGATATCATCGAACCCAAGCAGGAAAGGATGGGACAGGCTAGGCGTACGCGTCATGCAGAAGCCCTCGAAAGGCGCCTCATCTGTCGATCGGAGCCCGCTGGCGCAGCACTCCGCAGGCGGAAGGCGAAGCCCTTCCGCTTGATGGTGATATGGCAATCGCCAGCAACGGGTTCAAGACCGTCGAAAGCTCAGCCCACAAGCGCAGCGTCGGAAGGACGTCACTCGGCCAAATCGCGACGCCGCGCGAGGGCGATCAGCGGCGCCGGTGCGCGACCCGCATCATTTGGCGAGGACGATGCCACGCTCCTTGCGCATCTTGTCGAACACCAGGCCCATCGCCTTGATGACTGTCACCTTTGGGTTGGCCTTGCAGTAGACAATGGTCTCGTGCTCGGCCTCCCTGGCCCGCGCGACGTTGATGAAGTGTTTTTTGCCAAGGCCATTGTACCAACCGCTATACCACGTCGTCAGGAGATCGGCGTCTTGCTGGAAAGTACCGGCCAGCTGGGCACAGGTCAGTTTCTGGACATCGATGTAACCGTTCGCGTCGGCGTAGGTTTTCAGCTCAACCTGTGCATTCGCACCGGTTGCGGCGAAGGCGATGAAAGCTGCGGTGGCAAAGGCGAGGCTGCGCATGGTTCGTTCCTTCATTATCCAAAGATTGAGAATGGGAGGCGATGCCAGACTAGACCGTCGAAAGCTCGTCAGCAGGTTTTCTCGAGTTCAGTATCCGCCAGTCGTTATTCTTTCTCAGCTCAGATGACGGAAAAAGCGGCCTGTTGTCGTGCCTGCGCGCGAGGCTGGGACGTCGCTCATTTTTGGCATTTACGAGCGACGCCACAACATTGGACTGATCCACTTCGGCTGCACAAGTTGTATTCGGAGCGAAGCGAACTTCAAGTCCGCTATCCGAGAGCCGGACATCCAATCTCGGGCTATGCCATTTCAATCTGGAATCGAGGGAGAACCTCTGAGCTCAACGTCGGAATCCGCCGCTTCGCTTCCGGTTCGATTGCCCCATCTCGACCCAATTGACGCACCCCTTTGGGAGCTCAGGCGCGGCAGCACACGAGCACAGCCCTCCCCGATTATTGAGCAACCGCGAGGCGTTCAAAAACGCCCGGCGGTTGCTGAACGATCAGCGAAGGCTCTGATGGCTCGTGAAAACAGAATTAGGCGCTAGCGACGGACGCCGACCCTGTTGACCCCACCATTGCGATTGCCCGGACGCGGCGCTGTCACGGCACCGACCCCAACGGGCCGAGCTACGAGACGAACGCCGGGCCGCGCGACGCACCCGGCGGGATAACCGATATAGCTGCAATAAATGACAGCATTTGCGGGAGCCGTTGTCGCGGCAAGACCGGTGAAGGCGATTCCGACCGTCGCCATTGTGAAAATCGCAAGTTTAACTTTTGTCATTTCAGGTCCCCGGGACTTTGAAGATAACAAGCGCTGGGGAGGATAACATCACATCTACTTCGACGGAAGGACCGATGACATCACCGACACCACCGACACCCGAGTCGAAAATGGGATTCGCGCGTCCGGAATGTGGCGCCTGTGAGCTACCATCGAAATGCGCGTCGCCGGTCTATTTGACGCGCGCCGCACCAGGGGGATAGCCGATGCTGACGGCGGCTGCGGCGCAGATCCCGCGGGGGCGTTGACGGCGGATCGGCCTCGCCCGATGCCGCAGCATGTCGACGCCTTTGGCAGACACCGACACCCTGCCCCGCCACGCGCCCGTGCCGAGCCCCACCACAAGCGCGCGGACGTTGATGGCACCAAAACGCCTGAAGGCCCGCACCGGCCGCTGATCAGGGCCACTGGGGCGCTGACATCCCATCCCGCGATGGATGTGCCGCACATGGCCGCTTCGACGATGGAGCGGCTTCGCCGCTTCATCTGGACGGCACTGCCCCGAATCGCGGCGACTTCGAAAGGGAGCCCGGGAGCCCACGCGTCGGGTCGCTCAAATCCGCGCGGAGCCCCGACAGGCGAGGCCAGTCCAACCGGACACGCCTCCGACACGATCGATGATTTTCAACGGGGGGGAATGGTACAGCCACCCCGGCTTGAACGGGGGACCTCTAGATCCACAATCTAGCGCTCTAACCAACTGAGCTATGGCTGCACGGCACTCTCGGCGCCCTTCGGGCGCCCTGCCAGACCGCGCAAGGATGCGAACTGGCCGGCGGCGCGGAACCTAGTGCCGTCGCGG
Organism: Allobosea sp. P4_E12; assembly: GCF_056401655.1. NCBI lineage: Bacteria > Pseudomonadati > Pseudomonadota > Alphaproteobacteria > Hyphomicrobiales > Alloboseaceae > Allobosea > Allobosea sp. P4_E12. Next base: position 114,099 of record NZ_JBFUIY010000011.1, read on the forward strand.
CGCGATTGCAACCGCCGAAATGCACCGCACCACACGAAATCCAGCGCGCCGTCGTTTGCCCCTTCAATCCCGCCGCAAAACGGCCTGCGCGGTGCGTGCCAGATCCGTCACATGGGCGGAATAGGCCTCGTAGCCACGGCGCAACGCCTTGGCGTGAATCACCACCGCATCGGCGGGATTGTCCGTCCTGGCGAGCGTCTCCGCCTCGCTCAATGCTGCTTTCAGCTCGGTACAGGCATGGTCGAGAACCTTTGCCTGCAGCGCGCCGACCACGCGTGCAGCGGCGAGCATCTGAGCCAGCCAGGTCGAAGCTGTCAGCGTCGCAAATTCCGGTGGGCGCGAAAGCGGCGATACAGCGGCCGCAACCGGCGGGGCCGCGCTGGCAAGCTTCCGAACGTCTGCGGAGACGGTCGCCGTCGCCTTCTTCACGACTTCCGTGCCGGTCTTTACGGCGGCGGCACCGACTTCTGCGGCCGATTTGAGGATAGCGGCCGGCTGGCTGGTGGCCGCAGTCGAAACTGCCTTGGCAGCGGCAGCCGGCTTTCTGGTCACCTGCTTTGCGACGCGAACCTTGGTCGACGGCTTGGCCTTGGCCGCAGCCGCTGCGGGCTGGCGCGCCACCCCGGACTTGGCAGCGGGCGCGACTGGCGCCGAGACGGGGGCAGCGGCGACCTTGGCGGGCGGCACAGCGCTGGCGGCCTGGACTGGCGCAACCGGAGGCTTGACGGCGCTCTTCAGCGGCTCAACCGGCTTGCTCACGGCCGCAGACGGCAGGGCGGAGGCCGGGACAGCGGCGACCTTGGCGGGCGGCACAGCGCTCGCGACCTGGACCGGCGCGACCGGAGGCTTGGCGACGACGGGCGCGGGAGCCGGCTTGACCGGCGCAACCGCGACGGGCTCCGCAGGCGCTGGAGCAGGATTGGCAGGGGCGGAAACTGGAGTTGGGGCCACTGCAGCAGCGAAAGCAGCAGGCGGCGCACCGACGACCGGACCGGTCGCGGCCGGGATTGCTGGCGCGGCCTTCGACTCAGTCGGCGCGTCGCCCGAGAGGGCCTTGACGGAAGCGAGACTGATCGGAGCCTTTGATCCGATCTTTGGCGGAGCAGGCTTAGCCATCGTCATTCCTCCTTCAGCGAGCGAACGGGTGGCGCCGAGCCCTGGCCCGGCGCCAATGACCTTGTCGCGTGGAGCGGCGCAGTACTGCGCCGCTGGCGACTCACTTCATCTTGGTCGCCTTGGCGGCGGTCTCGGCGGCCTTGGCCGCAACCTCCTGGGCGGCAACGCCCAGATCCTTGAGCTGGCCCTGGAGAGCCGCAACCTGCGACTTCAAGAATTCGGACTGATGCTGCAGGACCTCTGTCAGGTCCTTCGACTTGACCAGCTTCTGGGCGAGATCGAAGGCGGCGGCGACGTTGCTCTCGGCATAGGTCATGGCCTTGCGGGTCACGTCCTGAGCGTTGACGCGTGCGGATTCGGCCGAACCATGCGCACCGTCCACTGCCTTGTGGGCCGCGCCGATGAAGCCATCGAAGGCCTTGCGGGCCTGCTCGACACTGCGCTCGGCGAACTCGCGCATCTCGGTCGGCACTTCATAAGGCGTCTTGCCGGTCATGGGTTATCCTCCTGGCTGTGGATGGCTTGGTTTACCACTCGATTGTGCACTGCAATATCATTATTGCGGCGCAATGACAATCGCGTGACCCCGCTACGTTAACGCTGTTTCGATCAGACGCGGGAGAGCCTTCATCAGTTCCATGGATTTGCAGTCATTTGCCCGCTATTAAGGCTTTGTTAGCCATATCGGCGCAGACCGAACGAGCGGATGGGAATGAGCGAACCCGGGCAGGATTGGGCGATGCAGGGAACAGACGCAGCGAAAGACGCAGCGCTGGCGCCCTTCATTGCGGACGGCGCCTTGATGCTCTGGGACCAGAAGACTTCCCGGGTCGGCTTTGTCAACGCGGGCGCCGAAGCACTGCTCGGCCAGCACGCCGATGGCACATCATTGCCCACACCAACGCGCAACAGGCTGGCACTGCTCGCCGGCGGGCTCGCTCCGCGGGATCATTTGCGCCTTGAACGCCTCCGGCTGACGCCCGGCTTCACTGCCACGCTGGTGACATGCGGCTGCAAGTTGCTGACGGGACCAGAGGGTCAACAGATCCTCGCGATCGCCATCGCTCCGTCGGAGCTGCGCCGACTCGGCATTACGGTTCCGCCGGCTCCACGTGTCGTGGCGCCATCTGCCCCGGGCGCAACCGTCGCTTCTCCCGCTCCGGCGCCGGCAATTGCTGCACCGAAGCGCGCGACCGTGCGTTTCGTCTGGCAAAGCGACGTTGACGGCCGCTTCACGAGTCTTTCGCCCGATATTGCCGAGATCGTCGGGACCGATGCCGCCGCAGGCCTGATCGGTCGTAGCTGGCTCGAGCTGATCGACCGCGATCTGCTCGACCGCGAGGGCAGTCTGATCCAGCGGCTGGCCTCCGCCACCACCTGGAGCGGACACCCGGTCCTGTGGCGGACTGCCGGCCTCGCCGAAGGGGTTCGGGTCGAGCTTTCCGGTGTGCCCGTCCTCGATGCGAAGCGTGATCTTGCAGGTTTCCGTGGTTTTGGTCTCGCCCGCATGATCGAGCGCGAACCATTCCCGCTGCCCACCGATGCGTCGGACAGCCCCGTGCCCGCTTCAGCGCCGCCCCCCCCTGCCCCAGCCTCCGATGAGCCTGGTCCCGCGCCGCTCGTCGCGGTGTCCGCCGACAGCGCCGACGAAGGCAAAGCCCCGGAGATGAGCATCGACGTTCCGGCCACGGAGCCGACACCGGCGGCTCGCACCGAAACTCCGCCTCCGAACGAGGCCGGCGCCAATGTCGTGCCGCTTCGCAACGGTCATCTCACAACGGTCAGACCGCTGCTCGAACCTTCGAAGGCGCTGCTGACCTCCGCTGAGCGCAATGCTTTCCGCGAGATCGCCAAGGCGCTCGGCGCCCGCATCGCCGGAGACGACGAAGGCGAGCCCCGGCTGCCACCGGCGGTCCCGTTGCGCCTGAACGAAGAAGCCGACCGCCCTGGCCAGCCGGCACCCGAGCCGACGGAGCCGGTCGACACGGCGGCAGCGGAATCGAAGCCCGCTGCGGCGGAAGCGTCCTTCGTTTCCGAGCCGGTGCCGTCGGTCGACGCCCCCTCCGCAGCTGCGGCGCGGCAACGCCTGCCGAATTCGCATGCCGATGTGCTCGACCGCCTGCCCGTTGCAGTCCTGGTCAACCGCGGTGACGAACCGCTCTATGCCAATCGCACGCTTCTCGATCTGCTCGACTACGCCGATCTCGCCGACCTGACGTCCGGCGGCGGCATCAGCCGCATGATCAAGGGAGCGGCCCGCTCCGATGGCGGCACCATGATCCTGGTCGATCGGACGGGCCATCTCGTCAGTGTCGATGCCCGCCTGTCGAGCGTCTCATGGCAAGGCGAGCCCGCGACGCTGATGGCCTTCCGTCATCCCGATGGCGGCGGCGAGGTCAAGGTCCTGACCGAGGAAGAGACTGAGGAAGCGGAACTCGCAGCCGAGTTCGAGGCCGAGGAGGCCGAGATTGCGGCGCGCGTCGACGCGTTGCGGCTCGACATCGACGCCCGTGAAGCCCGGATCAGCGAGATGATCGCGGTGCTTGATACCGCGACCGACGGCGTCGTCACCGTCGACGAGCGCGGCCGCATTCTCTCGCTCAACAAGACCGCGGAGGCCCTGTTCGGTTACGACCAGCGGGAGGTCTCAGGCGAATTGTTCACGTTGCTCTTCGCTCCGGAGAGCCACGCTCCTGCCCTCGATTACCTCGAAGGCCTCAAGGGCGGCGGCGTCGCCTCGGTGATGAATGACGGGCGCGAGGTCATGGCGCGCGTGCGTCAGGGCGGCCGCATTCCGCTGTTCATGACCATGGGCCAGATCGCCGACGGCGCAGAGCGACGCTTCTGTGCCGTGCTGCGCGACATCACCGCCTGGAAGAAGACCGAAGGCGAATTGGTCGAGGCCCGCAAGGCGGCCGAGAAGGCCAGCGCCCAGAAATCGGACGTGCTTGCCAAGATCAGCCATGAGATCCGCACGCCGCTGAACGCGATCATCGGCTTCGCCGAGGTCATGGCCGAGGAGCGCTTCGGGCCCATCGCCAATGAACGCTACAAGGAATACCTGCGCGACATCCACCAGTCGGGCGGCTACGTCATCAGCCTGGTCAATGACTTGCTTGACCTCGCCAAGATCGAGGCGGGCAAGCTCGATCTCGACTTCGTCAGCGTCAATCTGAACGAGATCGCGCTGTCCGTCGTCAATCTGCTGCAGCCGGAGGCTCAACGTGGGCGCGTGGTGCTGCGCTCCGGGCTCTCGCCCAAGCTGCCGCCGGTCGTGGCCGATCAGCGTTCGATCCGTCAGATCGTGATCAACCTGCTCTCCAATGCGGTGAAGTTCACCGATGCCGGCGGGCAGGTCATCGTCTCGACGGCCCTCGGCGATCAGGGCGAGGCGATCCTGCGGGTCCGCGATACCGGCATCGGCATGGACGACAGCGAAATCGCAATGGCGCTGGAGCCGTTCCGCCAGGTGCCAACGACGCGACGCGCCGGAGGCACGGGCCTGGGCCTGCCGCTGACCAAGGCGCTGGTCGAAGCCAACCGCGCGGCGATGACCATCACCAGCGTCAAGAAGGAAGGCACGCTGGTCGAGATCACCTTCCCGCCGCAGCGCGTCCTGGCGGGCTGAGGCCCGCGCGCCTTCGGTTTACATCTCGGGGCGCGCCGCCTTGTCGCAGCGGAAGCTGCCCCGCATGCCCTTTACTTTGATGTCGTCTTGCGCGCCTAAGCTCTGACGTTCGGAGCAACTCTGCCTCCGAAGGCACCGGCCCCGGATCGGTCCGCCTGGACTTTCCTCTTGCGGCGATATTCTGAGCGGAATATCCGCCCCCTGGGCAGTTTCCCATGGGTGATGCGAGTAAATTCTGTCTGCCATGGTTCCCGCTGGAAGAAATGCCGCAGACCGCCCTGGCTCAGAGCATCCCAATCTGAGCTACCGGTTCTGGGCCGCGATCATCCTGGTCATGGCCTGTTCACTGGCCCTCGGCCTGACACTCATCGCCAGCTATTACAGCGATCTGGACGCCAGTCGCGACAATCTCTCCAAGCTGCAGGCCTTCCGGTTCGCCCTGGACGCGGCCAATCGGCTGACTGCTGAACGGGGGCCGACGAACAGCGTCTTGGGCGAGGAGCCGTCGCTCGACAGCCCTTCCCGCCAGCGGCTGATCGCGTTTCGCGCCGAGACCGACGCCGCGCTGGCGCGGATTTCCGAGACCGCGCAACTCAAGCCATCGCTGGATGCCCTGGTCCAGACGCTCGCCTCGGCCCGGCAGCAAGTCGACGCTCTCGCCAGCCGCCCGCTGTCAGGGCGCAGCAATGCCGAGATCGAGCAGGCGGTCGAGACCATGTTCGGCGTCTTCGATGCGGCCCAGCCGATGCTGTCCATGGTCATGACCGGCCTCCTGGCTGGCGAGACCGATCTCGTCGGCCACGCCATGGTCGCGCGCATGCTGAGCGAGCTGCGCGAATATGCCGGGCGGCTCGGCTCCCATCTGGTCATCCCGATGGCCAGCGGCCTGCAGATCGATCTCGACCGCAGGGGCGCGTTCGAGCTGAGCCGGGGGCGGGTGCTCGCCTTGTGGGATCTCGCCGGGCAACAGACCGGGGCGAGCGACGATGCGCGAGTCGCCGCTGCGCACCAGGCGGTCGTCGAGCGCTTCTTTGGGAACGGGATGGCGCTGCTCGAGCGAACGCTCAAAGCAGGCCAATCCGGCGATTTTGGCGTCACCCCGACCAGCTTCACCCATCTGATCGTGCCGACATTCGCACCGCTGGAGCAGCTTCGCGACGCCTATCTCGATGTCACCGTCGAGCATCTGCAGATGGAGCGCAACGTCGCTCTGCGGTCCCTCATCGCCGTCGTGGCCGCGACCTGCCTTGCGCTCATCATCGAACTCGCGCTGCTCGTCGCCAGCCAGAACCTGCTGTTCCGGCCCTTGCTGCGCGCCCGCAGCCACGTCCTTGCCCTCGCCGACGGAGCCGTGCAGGAGCCCATCGACGGTCGGGGCATGCGGGGCGAGATGCGCAGCCTCTTCCTGGCGCTCGATACGCTTCGCCGGCGGCTGATCGAGCGCAACACGTTGGACAACGAACGCGCGGCACTGACGGAAAAGCTGAGGAAACGGGCCGACACCGATGGCTTGACCGGCGTGCTGAACCGGGGCGCCCTGGAGCGGCTGGTCGCTCACCTCCATGACGGGGAAGCCGACCCGACGGGTATCGGTCTGATCCTGCTCGACATCGACTACTTCAAGGACGTCAACGACCGATTCGGCCATGCCGCGGGAGACGCGATCCTCAAGGAAGCCGCCCAGCGCCTGCGCTCGGCGCTGCGGCGCGACGACGTCATTGCCCGCTTTGGCGGCGAGGAGTTCGCCATCCTCCTGATGGATCCACACGTCGAATCGCCGGTCGACGTCGCAGAGCGGCTCCGGACGATTCTGCAGGCCTCCCCCTTCACGCTGGAAACGGGGCAAAGCATCGAGGTGACCGCGAGTTTCGGCGTCGCCCGAAGAGAAAACCAGGACGGAGGCTGGCCTGCGCTCGTCACAGCCGCCGATCGCGCGCTTTATGTCGCCAAGGCCGCGGGGCGCAACCGTGTCGAGGAAGACCGAGAGACGTCCTGATTCGGGCTCATCGCCATCCCGGCCGGGGATGACGACCAGCGGAACGTCACCGGTTCACGACGATCCTCGAACAGCCTCGAACGCGCATGCGCTGACGGGCCGCGGGTGAAAAGTTTCTGCCGTCATAGTTTCGCCCCTTCCCGCCGCACATAGGGAGGCACCCCGTTCTCGCAGGCAGAGTCGCGAAGAGTTCCGACCGACGGAGTGGTGTTGCGCCCGTTCTACGACGAAAACGCCGATGCGCTGACCGATCCCTTTGCGCCTCGCCCGAGCCCCATGCCGCTGCGCGATCACGCCGCCTTCTCGGGACGGTGGCTTTCGGCCAGCCTGCTTCTGGGGCTGGTCGGAGCCGGATTGCTGACCTGGTCATTGCTGGTTTCCGAGGCCGATAGCCCCGCCACGCGAAGCCCGGAACGGGCCGTCACGGCCTTGCCGCGCGGCACCAGTGCAAACGGTTCGGCCCGCAAGGGCGACCTGCTTGTGCAGCGCGGGTTCTCGATCGGCACGGCGCGTCATTTCCGTGCGCCGCTCACCGAAACGGTCGGCGCGCGCGAAATCACCAAGGTCCATGCGCTCGTCCATGTCGCCGCGGAACTCTCGCCGCTCGCGATAGCTGCTCCCAACATGCCCGACCTCGAATCGCTCAGCTCTCCGCCCAGCGCCGGTCGAGAGGCTGCTCCGCAGGCGGCAGTCGATCCCGCTGATGCCGATGTGTCGGTCGTGAGGCGCGATCTATCCGATCAGGCGGCGACAGGCACCGAGCCCGGCCTCTCCGATACTGCCGCCGCCGAGCAGGTTGCCGAGTTGCTCCGCCTCTCCGGATCGGAACCGCAACTGCCGCTGGAGTATTCGAACCAGCGCATTCTCTCGCGCACCCTTCGCTTGGCCGGGGAAACCGAAACGGAGCAGGCGGCTCCCCTCGGCTCACCGGCATTCGGCTCTCTGGATGTCAGAATCATCCCGGAGAACGTCACCAATATTCCTGTGCGCACCGGCTCTCCGGGACCGTTCGAAGAGCGCGACATCATGCTCGGCCATGGCGACACCCTGGCCTCCATCCTCCAGAACAATGGCGCAGACGACCGGCGGGTCGCGGCCATCGTCGCCGCACTCGGAAAGCGCGCGAAGGCGGAGCTCCCGGAAGGCCAGCATCTGCGCCTCCTGATCGCACCGGAGGGCAGCGGCCAAACCATCCAGCGCGTCATTCTCTTCGACGAAACCGGCCCGGAAGAGATCGCTGCGGCAGATGATGGCGGCCGGTTCGTCGCGGTGGCCAAGAATGACGCGCACCACAATCCAGCTGACGACAGCAGCGATGACGACGACGAGGACAGCGGCGAGCGCGCCACCCTCTTCCAGAGCGTCTATGCCAGCGCGGTCAAGAGTCAGGTACCGCGTGAACTCATCGACGAGTTCGTCGGCATCTTCGCATCGAATCTCGATCTCAAGCAGCGAACGAATGTCGGCGATCGCCTCGAGATGATCTTCAGCGACGACGAGGCCGCCTCGACCGGCCGCCGTGAGCTGCTCTATGCCGCCCTGACGGCGGAGGGAGAGACCCACCGCGTCTATCGCTACGCTTCGCCCGAGACCGGGGATGTCGACTATCTCGACGAAGAAGGGCTTTCGCTGCGAAAGCTCCTGCTGCGCCGGCCGGTCCAGATCGGACGCATCAGCTCACCGTTCGGTATGCGCCGTCACCCGATCCTGCGCTATTCACGCCTTCACAGCGGCGTCGACTGGGCCTCGCCCCGCGGCACGCCGATCATGGCTGCAGGTGACGGGAAGGTGGTCGCCGCCGGCCCGCATGCCGGCTACGGCAACCGCGTCGAGATCGAGCACGCGAACGGCTACGCCACCGCTTACAACCACATGGCCAATATCGGCTCGCAGATCAAACCCGGAGCCACTGTCCGCATGGGCGAGATCATCGGCACCGTCGGCACGACGGGCCTCTCGACCGGACCTCACGTCCATTATGAGGTGACGATCAACAGCCACTTCGTCGATCCGATGAAGGTCAAGCTGCCGAGCAATCACAGCCTGGGCGGCACGGCACTGAGCGAGTTCAAGGACCACCAACGCCAGATCGAGAAGCTCAGGCAGCCCGGGCCCGCCACCACGGTCGCGGTGCAGAACGGACGCGCCGGCTAAGGCATCGCCCCGGGACGGGGATTGCGGTTTTCGGGGAAGGCCGATGCGAGCACGGAAGGCTTACATCATCGGAGCGGATACGAGATCCGGTCCGATGATGGAGCCGTGCCCGTCCTGCAGCGGGCGTTCAAAGCAAGGTGCCGCTCAAGATCATCGCGGCCACCCCGAAATAGATCATCAGGCCGGTGACATCGACCAGGGTCGCGACAAAGGGAGCCGAAGCACTCGCCGGGTCGAAACCCAGGCGCTTGAGGATGAAGGGCAGCATCGAGCCGGTGAGCGAACCGAAGGTGACGATACCGAGCAGAGCCACGCCGACGGTTGCCGCGATCAGGGCCCAGTGCTCGCCATAATCGTACAGACCGAGCTTCTGCCAGGCGATGACGCGCACGACACCGATGGCGCCGAGGATGGCGCCAAGCGTGAGGCCGGTCGGAATCTCACGCAGCGCCACCCGCCACCAGTCGCTCAGCTTGATCTCGCGCAACGCCAGCGCCCGGATCAGCAGCGAGGTGGCCTGCGACCCGGAATTGCCACCCGAGCTCATGATGAGCGGGATGAACAGGGTCAGCACGATCGCCTTCTCGAGTTGACCTTCATAGTGCTGCATCACCGAGGCAGTCAGCATCTCGCCGATGAGCAGGATGCTGAGCCAGCCGGCGCGCTTGCGGATCATCCGGCCGAAGCTGATCTCGTTGTAGGGCTCGTCGAGCGCCTCCATGCCGCCCAGTTTCTGCACGTCCTCCGTCGTCTCCGCGATCATCGCATCGATGACGTCGTCGACCGTGACGATGCCGATGACGCGCTCGCCAGCATCGATGACGGGAACGGCAAGGAGGTCGTATTTCGTGAACAGCCGCGCGACATCTTCCCGGTCGACCTCCGGCGTCACGCTGATCGGCTTCATCTCGGGCACGACAGAGGCGACGAGCGCCTGCGGATCGCCGCTGATCAGCCGGCGCAGCGAAACGGCGCGGACCAGCTTCCCGGTCGCGGGATCGAGGACATAGATCGCATAGATCGTTTCGCGCGTACGCTCGACATGCCGGATGTAATCGAGCGTGCGCGCGACGGTCCAGTCGGCCGGGACGCTGACGAATTCCGTCGTCATGATCGAGCCCGCGCTTTGCTCGGGATAGGCGAGCAGGCGATTCAGCGTCGCGCGCGTGTCGTGGTCGACACGGCCGAGCAGGCGCAGGCGCAACGGCTCGTCGAATTCCGGGACCACGTCGGCGACGCGGTCCGCCGACATGGCGGACAGGAACTGCGCCGCGCGCGCTTCCGGCATCAAGCCGAGCGCTTCGGAGGCCGCCGTCAGTTCATGCTGGTCCAGGACCTCGACGGCCCGTTCGAACGGCAAGGCAAGGAGCACGGCGGCAACCGTTTCGACGTCCTGGTCGTTCAGGGTTTCGACAATGTCGGCGATATGGTCCCGCGCCAGCGTCTGGGCGAGGGTTGCAGCGAGAAGATCCCGCTCCGGTGCGGTGGCAACGGCATTCATAGCTCGTATCCTTTGATCGGCCGTCATGGCCGATCGCAGGCGAGCCGGTTTCCCCGGTCAGGCGCGCGAAGCGGCGTCAGACGGCATCGACTGTCGACTGGGACTGTCGGTTGGCATTGGGTCGGGGTTCCTGTGAAACTGCCGCCGGAAGGCTTGCAGCGAGGCCGAGATGCACCCGAAGGCTCATCGCGTCAACCCCCATCTCCGTGACCGGAGCGCATGTGCGGGAACGCGCGTCCATCTTCGCAGGAACGAGCCGATCACGCCGGTTGGCGGTTCAGTGCCGGCCCTCTAAGGTCGGTGCACGAAACGACGAGGGCAGCATGGAATTCGCGCTGAGCGACGAGGAAGGACTGATCCGCGAAGCCGCCCGGAAAATCGCGTCCGACCGGCTGGCGCCGCTGGCCGAGGCTCTCGATCGCGGCGAGGGTCGCAGCGAATTCCTGGCCAATCTGAAGACCCTCGCCGAAAACGGCTTCATGGCGCTCAATGTCCGCGGCGAGTTCGGCGGCAGCGAGGCCGGCACGGTCGCCTTCGCGCTGACACTGGAGGAACTCGCGGCCGCCTGCGCCTCGACCGCGGTCACGACCTCGGTGACCAATATGGTCGGAGAGGTCATCCAGGCGGTCGGCTCGGCCGCGCACAAGACCGCCTATCTGCCGAAGCTCGCTGACGGCACCTATGCGGCCGGCGCCTTCTGCCTGACCGAAGCCGGAGCGGGCTCGGACCCCGCGGGCATGCGGATGCGGGCGCGCCGCGACGGCGACAGCTATGTGCTCGACGGCCAGAAGATCTTCATCACCAGCGGCGAATATGCCGGCCTCTTCGTCGTTTGGGCCGTGACCGACCCCGACGCACCGAAAGGCAAGGGCATCTCGGTCTTCCTGGTTCCGGCCGACACGCCGGGCGTCAGCGTCGGCAAGGCCGAGAAGAAGATGGGGCAGACCGGCTCGGCCACGAATACCATCCATTTCGAGGGCGCACGCATCCCGGCCTCGAACCTGATGGGTCGGGAGAATGACGGCTTCCGGGTTGCGGTCGGCGAGCTGGCCGGCGGGCGCATCGGCGTCGCCGCCGTTTCGCTCGGCATCGCCCGCGCGGCCATGGAGGCCGCGAAATCCTACGCCAAGGAGCGGCAGCAATTCGGCCAGGCGCTCAGCGACTTCCAGGGCCTGCAATGGATGATCGCCGACCGCGAGCTCGACCTGCATGCTTCGCGGCTGCTGATCCTCGACGCCGCCGCCCGGAAGGATCGCGGCGAGCCTTTCGCCCGGGAAGCCTCGATGGCCAAGCTCTTCGCCTCGGAAGCGGCGCATCGCTGCACCGACACGGCAATCCAGATTCATGGCGGCGCCGGCTATTGCCGCGACTTCCCCGTCGAACGCTATGCCCGCGATGCCCGCATCACCCGCATCTATGAGGGCACCTCCGAGATCCAGCGCCTGATCATCGCCCGCGAGACCTTGCGCCAGACCGTCTGACCACCCCCAACCTGAAAGCCTGCCTCATGACCCTGACGATCTACGGGTGCTATCGTTCGCGCGCGACGCGCAATATCTGGCTCGCCAACGAGCTTGGCCTCTCCTTCAGGCACGTGCCTGTGATCCAGGCCGGCCGGGTGCCTGATCCCAAAGCGGCTGACGCACCGGTTCATACCCGCAGCGCCGAATTCCTGAAGGTGAACCCCAACGGGCATATTCCGTCGATCGACGATGACGGCTTCGTCCTGCACGAATCGCTCGCGATCAACCTCTATCTCGCCCGCAAGCATGGCGGGCCGCTGGCGCCGAAAGACGTCCAGGAAGAGGGACTTGCTGCGATGTGGACGCTCTGGGCCGCGACCGAATGCGAGATCAACGCGCTCAACACGCTCTATCACCGCATTGCCAAGCCGCCGGCGGAGCGCGACGCCAAACTGGCCGACGCCGCGGCAGAGGCCCTGCGCGCGCCTCTGGCGGTGCTCAACGATGCCCTCGCCAGGGACGGCTATCTCGTCGGCGGTCGCTTCACCGTCGTCGACATCAATGTCTCCGAAGTCATTCGCTATGCCCAGACCGGCGCGCCCGAGCTGTTTGCCGCCGTCCCGCATGTGAAGGCCTGGCTCGAAGTCTGCCAGGGCCGCCCTGCCTTCAAGGCGATGTGGGAGGCACGGGACGCCGAAGCCGCCTGATCAGAAAGCGGGTGGCGGCCCGCCTGACTTCACCCTAGCGATCCTGCAACTGCGTTTCAGGATCGCGTCAAGGACCGACCCCATGGGCTCCTCTCCCGCCTCCCCGCCTCCCGCGATGGGCACGCGCGAGTGGCTCCTGCTGCTCGTGCTTTCGCTGCTCTGGGGCGGCTCTTTCTTCTTCGCCAAGATCGCGGTGACGGAGTGGCCGCCGCTCGCCGTGGTGCTGGCGCGGGTCGCGCTTGCGGCAGCCGTGCTCCATGTCGCCGTGCGCGCGCTTGGCCTGACGATGGCAGTGGGCGGCCGGATGTGGCTCGCCTTCTTCGGCATGGGCCTGCTGAACAACCTCATCCCCTTCGGCCTGATCTTCTGGGGGCAGACGCAGATCGGCGCTGGCCTCGCCGCGATCCTGAATGCGACGACCCCGGTCTTCGGCGTGGTCGTCGCTCATCTTTTCGGAAGCAACGAGAAGGCCACACCACTGAAGATCACCGGCGTGCTGGCCGGTGTCGTCGGCGTCGCCATCCTGATGGGCCCGGATGTGATCAGTGGGCTCGGCAATGCACTGCTTCCGCAGCTCGCCTGCCTGGCGGCGGCTCTCTCTTATGGCTTTGCCGGTCTCTATGGCCGCCGGTTCCGCGAGCTCCCGCCATTGGTGACGGCAACGGGCCAGCTCAGCGCCACGACGGTCATGACCCTGCCACTGGTCCTGCTCCTCGCCCCGCCATGGCTCCTCCCGTTCCCATCCAAGGCCGCGATCGGTGCGTTGGTCGGACTCGCCCTGCTCTCGACCGCGCTCGCCTATGTCATCTTCTTCCAGATCATGCGGCGCGCCGGCGGCAGCAACGCCATGCTGGTGACCTTCCTCGTGCCGGTCAGCGCCATCCTGCTTGGCGTCGGGCTGCTCGGGGAAGCGCTGCTGCCACGGCATTTCCTCGGCATGGCAGCGATCTTCCTCGGCCTCGCCCTGATCGACGGACGGCTCTTCCGGCGCCGCAAGGGCCCTCATCCCAAGGAAAGCCTCGGCTAGGTCCACGGCTTTGTTGCCAAAAAATTATGAATTGCTCTACGGTCGCTTTCACGGCACCAGCCGCTAAAGGCCATAACCGCGAAGGCTGGAAGATATCGCAAAAAGCGATACGCCAGAGGGGAGCAGACGATCGTCATGGATGTTCGGCAACTGCGATGCTTCATCGCGGTGGCGGAGGAGTTGCATTTCGGCCGCGCGGCTGAAAGGCTTGGCCTCGCACCACCCGCACTTTCGCGCCAGATCAGCACGTTGGAAGACGAGCTGGGCGTCAGTCTGCTTACGCGCACGACACGTCAGGTCGCGCTGACCCGCGCCGGCCTGCTGATGCTCGAGGAAGCCAAGGGCATCCTCGTCAAGATGGAACATGCCTCGCGCGCCGTGCGCGAAGCCTCGCTCGCCTCGAGCAAGGTCTTGCGGGTCGGCGCAATCGACGCCGCCTCCTCCAGCTTCGTCCCGCAAGCTCTCGTCGCCTTCCGCGAACGCCATCCCGGTATCGAGATCAAATTTGTCGAAGCCAWGACCGCGGCACTGATCCAGATGCTGGAAGCCGGCAAGCTCGACATCGCGCTCGTACGTCCGCCACGCAAGCCGACAGACTGCGCCTTCGAGATATTGCGTGTCGAACGGCCGATCGTGGTGCTCAACGAGAGCCACCCTCTCGCCGCCCGTGAGAGCCTGACGATGAACGACCTGATCGGCGAGCCGTTCGTCGTTCCGTCCAAGCGGATCCGGCCCTTCGCCTATGATCTCGTGATGGCCTATTTCGAAAGCGTCGGCTCGGTGCCGAACGTGACGATCGAGGCTACCGAAAAGCCTGCCATGATGTCTGCGGTCGCCGCGGGGCTCGGCATGGCGCTCGCCCCCGACTGGGTCTCGCGACTGACCTTTCCGGGCGTGACCATGCGCCGCCTGCGTGGCGCATTGCTCGATCCGCCGCCGCCCGGCGCCCTTGTCGGCGTCGCCTGGCGTCCGCACCAGAAGCTCGCGGCGCGCGACGACTTTCTGAACATCCTTCGCGAAAGCGTGACGTTGATCGACGAGAAAAACGTCCTGCCATTCACAATGCCTGTCAAAAAACTGAAGCGTGCGGCCCAGACCGCCAGACCGCAGACTGGAGGAGCCTGATGAGCTTGAACACTATTGAACGCGCGCAGGGGCTGCGTGTCCGTTCGCAACAGGATCTGGCCGCCGGGCTGTTCATGATCCTTCTCGCTGCCGTGGCGCTGTTCCTCGCCAGCGATCTGCCGATGGGGTCGCTGCGGCAGATCGGGCCGGGCATGCTGCCGAAGGCGTTTGCCGTGATATGCGCCGGGCTCGGAGTGCTGCTGGCCCTGAGTTCGCTGCGCTTTAACGGCGAGAAGCTCTCGGGCTGGTCCTGGCGCGGCGTCATCTTCGTGCTCGGCGGCGCGGTCGTCTTCGGCCTCACCATTCGTGGCTTCGATCTGGGGCCGATCAAGGTCCCGCAGCTCGGTCTCGTCGTTTCAGGCCCCCTCGTCGTGCTGATCTCCGGCCTGGCCGCGGATGATCGCAAGATCAAGGAGCTGGTGATCTTCGCGCTCGTCATGACGACCTTCTGCGCACTGCTGTTCAAATATGCATTGGGTCTGCCGATCCCCCTGGCACCCTGGCTGTTGGGGATCTGATTCAATGAGTGAAATGATTGCCCATCTGCAGCTCGGCTTCGGCGTCGCGCTCTCGCTGCAGAATATCGCACTCGCCTTCGCCGGCTGCCTCGTCGGCACGCTGATCGGTGTGCTGCCCGGCGTCGGGCCGATCGCCACCATCGCCATGCTGCTGCCGATCACCTTCGGCCTCGATCCTGTCGGCGCTCTGATCATGCTGGCCGGCATTTATTACGGCGCCCAGTATGGCGGCTCGACCACGGCGATCCTGGTCAATATCCCCGGCGAGGCGACCGCGGTCGTCACCACCCTCGACGGCCACCAGATGGCCAAGCAGGGCCGCGCCGGCGTTGCGCTCGGAACCGCAGCGCTCGGCTCCTTCTTCGCCGGCTGCGTCGCCACCCTGATCATCGCCGCGCTCGGCGCGCCCCTGACCAAGCTCGCACTGCTGTTTGGCCCGGCCGAGTATTTCTCGCTGATGGTCATGGGGCTTTGCTTCGCGGTCGTGCTTGCGCGCGGCTCGATCCTCAAGGCCTTCTGCATGATCATGCTCGGCCTTCTGCTCTCGACGATCGGCACCGATCTCGAGACCGGCCAGGAGCGCATGACCTTCGGCTTCCCACCTTTGTCCGATGGCATCGACTTCGCCGTGCTTGCAATGGGCGTGTTCGGTTTTGCCGAGGTGCTGAGGAACCTCGAGAATCCCGAGACGCGCGACGTCGTGCGCGCCAAGATCGGCCGCCTGCTGCCGGACTGGAACGACATCAAGCAGTCGTTCTTGCCCGTCGTACGCGGCACCGCCATCGGCGGCATTCTCGGCATCCTGCCGGGCAACGGCGCGGTACTGGGCCCGTTCGCCAGCTACACGATCGAGAAGAAGATCGCCAAGGACCCCTCGCGCTTCGGCCGCGGTGCCATCGAAGGCGTGGCAGGTCCGGAATCGGCCAATAATGCCGGCGCACAGACGGCCTTCATCCCGCTGCTCACGCTCGGCATCCCGCCGAATGCGGTGATGGCGCTGATGGTCGGCGCGATGACCATCCACGGCATCATCCCCGGCCCGCAGGTCATGACCAAGAACCCAGAACTGTTCTGGGGCATGATCGCGTCGATGTGGATCGGCAACCTGATGCTGCTGATCATCAACCTGCCGCTGGTCGGCGTCTGGGTGAAGCTGCTTCAGGTGCCCTACCGCCTGATGTTCCCGGCGATCCTGATCTTCTGCTGCATCGGCATCTACTCGGTGAACAACCAGCCGGTCGACGTCGCCTTCACCGCGCTGTTCGGCCTGTTCGGCTACATCCTGATCAAGCTCGGCTTCGAGCCAGCCCCGATGCTGCTCGGCTTCGTGCTCGGCAAGCTGATGGAAGAGAAGCTGCGGCAGGCGCTGATCATCTCGCGCGGCTCGTTCATGACCTTCATCGAACGGCCGATCTCCGGCGGCCTGCTGGCCGTCGCCGTGATCATTCTGGTCGTCGCTCTGCTGCCATCGATCTCCCAGAAGCGCGACGAGGTGTTCACCGAATGACGGGGTTGCCTCGCCATCCATTTCACCATCACGCTACGTCACCGATCTCTGGGAGGATCCACATGAAGAAACTCGTACTTGGTTTGGCTACGACAGTTGCGCTCGCCCTCACCGGCAGCGCGCAGGCACAGTCGAAATATCCGGAGAAGCCGATCACCATGATCGTGCCCTTCGCTGCCGGCGGCCCGACCGACATCATCGCCCGCATCGTCGGCGAGAACATGTCGAAGACACTCGGCCAGCAGGTCGTGATCGAGAACGTGGCGGGCGCCGGCGGCACGACCGGTATCACCCGCGCCCTGACCGCAACGCCCGACGGCTACACCATTGCGATGGGCCATCTCGGCACCTTCTCGGCTGCGCCTGCGACCTATCCCGGCCTGAAATACGACCCGATCAACGGCATGCAGCCGATCGGCCTCGCCGGCGGCACGCCGATCCTGATCGTCGCCCGCAAGAATTTCGAGCCGAAGGACCTGAAAGAGTTCGTCGCCTATGTGAAGACGAACACCGACAAGGTGAACGAGGCCCATGCCGGCGTCGGATCGGTCTCATGGACGACCTGCACGTTGCTGAAGGGTCAGCTTGGCGTGCCGAAGCTGAACGCCGTCGCCTATCGCGGCACGGGCCCAGCTCTCAACGATCTCGTCTCCGGCCAGATCGATTTCATGTGCGACCAGATCGTCAGCGTCGCCGAGCAGGTCAAGGCCGATACGATCAAGGCTTATGCGATTGCCTCGACCGAGCGCTCGCCCGCCCTGCCGAACGTGCCGACCACCAAGGAAGCCGGGCTGCCCGAGTATCAGATCGAGGCCTGGAACGGCATCGCCGCGCCGAAGGGCACGCCGAAGGAGGTCGTCGACCGGCTCGTCGATGCGCTCGACAAGGCCCTGAAGGACGAAGGCGTCAAGAAGCGCCTGCTCGATCTCGGCACCGTGATGCCGAGCGCCGAGGAGCGCACGCCCGCCGGCTTCGGCGCGTTGATCAAGCGTGACGCCGACAAGCTCAGCCCGACCCTGGCGGCGGCGCCGAAGTAAGCGCCCTCCCTATCGGCTTCCATGGCGGCGGGCCCAGCGGCCCGCCGTTTTCTTTTGGCCCCGAACCGATAGCATCGCGCCATGACCGAGACGATCAGCCTCACCATCGAGCCTCTCACCGCCGAGACCTTCGCGCCCTATGGCCGGCTGCTTGCGCCGGAAGGGCCCCGCGATGCCGGGCGCGAGGGCTATGACATCTGGATCAAGCCGTTCAGCGCCGAGAGCGAGGCCAGGCTCCAGATCGTGCGCTATCACGCCCGCCCCTTCGTCGTGCGGGTCATGGAACGGCATCTTCATGTCACAGAAACCCGGATGCCGCTGGGAGGACCATCCTCCGTCCTCGTGGTCGCACCGCGCGAGGCAGATTTCCCGACGGGTGCCAACCTGCGTGCCTTCCGCCTCGAGCGAACCGGCATCCTGCTGCATCGCAGCACCTGGCATTCGATCGACGCCTATCCCGAGTCAGGCACGCATGCCGATTTTCTCTTCCTCTCGGAAGAGGCGACCGTAAGCGAGCTCTTCGACACCCCGAACAGCCCCCCGCGAAGGACCGAAGTCGTCGACCTTCGCAAGCGAGAAATCCACGTCGTGATCGACGTTAGTCGTTGATATCGCGAACTGATCGCGAGTTCTTTCGCGGTCAGTCACATCTCGTTACCTCGAAATTCCGGAACCTAATCTGCAGTACATCGTTCTCCTCCCAGTTTCCCGAATTCGAAGGAGAATGAAAATGATCAAGAAGCTCCTTATTGCTGCTGCTATCGCTGCAACTCCTGCGATGGCCTTTGCCCAGACGGATACAGCGCCGAAGGGCGGCGCGGTCGGCGGTGCAACCAGCGGGGCCGTGAGCGGCGCCGTCGGTGGCGCGGTTGTCGGCGGTCCGGTCGGTGCCGTTGTCGGCGGCGTCGGCGGCGCGGTGGTCGGTGCGATCATCGGCGACGCGACGACACCGCGCTTCCGCCAGTATGTCGTCGAGCAGCAGGTCCCGTCCTACACCTATGCCGAACCCGTTGCCGTCGGCACGGTCCTGCCGGAGCGGGGCGTGGTCTACCGCCAGGTGCCGACGGAATACGGCGCTCAGAACTATCGCTATACGGTCATCAACAACCGTGCCGTCCTGGTCGAGCCGCAGACTCGCCGCATCGTCCAGGTGATCGAATAACCGGTGATCGAAACGATCCGAAGGGCGACCTTATATCGAGACCCGGCCGCTCTTCAGATCGGGCCCGCTCCAGCAATGGGGCGGGCCTCAATCCATGCGTCAGCGCGTGCCGAACATGCGGTCGCCGGCATCGCCGAGGCCCGGCACGATATAGCCGTGCTCGTTTAGGCGCTCGTCGATCGCAGCCGTCCAGATGCGCACATCCGGGTGAGCACCGCGCAGGCGTGCGACCCCTTCCGGCGATGCCAGCAGGCAAACGAAGCGAAGGTCCTTGGCACCGCGCTCCTTCAGCCGATCCATCGCCGCCACGGCCGAGTTTGCCGTGGCCAGCATCGGGTCCATGACCACGATCATGCGGTCGGCAATGTCGGACGGGGCCTTGAAATAATACTCGACCGCCTGGAGCGTATCAGGATCGCGATAGAGCCCGATATGAGCGACGCGGGCAGCCGGGACGAGTTCCAGCATGCCATCGAGGAAGCCGACGCCGGCGCGCAGGATCGGCGCGAAGACCAGCTTCTTGCCGGCGATGATCGGCTGCATGCTCTTGGTCAGCGGCGTCTCTATCTCGATCAACTCGGTCGGCAGGTCGCGCGTGACCTCGTAGCAGAGCAGCATGCCGATCTCGTTCAGGAGCTGCCGGAAGCTCTTGGTCGAGCGATCCTTCTCCCGCATCAGCGTCAGCTTGTGCTGGACCAGCGGATGGTCGACCACGGTGACGCCGTCGGAATGCCTGGTCATACGCTCTACCCCTCATCGTTCTCATGAGCCCTCGCCCCAGGCGAAGGCTGCTGCTCACGGCAGCACGGTCTCAGAATACCGTGCCATCGCTGACGATGGTCAAGGGCGGCCCGCCATCCCCGCGTTTTTCTCGTGCGATGCGCCGTCCGGCAGCCCAGGTCCCACCCTCGAGGATCTTGGCGAGCGGGAGTTCGTCCCGCGAGCGATCAAGCCGCTCCCGAATGAGCACACCCAACTCATCGAGAAGGGCCACCGTGAGCGCCCGCCATTCGACCACGAGCGGCGACGCGACGTCGTGACTGCGCGCCGCATCATCCGCATGCTTGAGCGTGATCACGCCCACGTCGAGGAACAGCCCGCCATTGCGATACTCGGGCAGGCCGGTGAGATCATCGATATCGACGACGGTGATGCCGGCCCATTGCAGCGGTTCGATCAGCGAATAGGAGAGCCATTGCGAGAGCTTGTGGAACGGCACGAGTCCGGCCGTGGAGAGATCCGGAGCGATCAGCGGATGACGCCAGGTATCGCCCAGGGCAATTCCTGCGATCGTCAGTCGTGACGGCCAGATGCCGCCGAAGGTGCCAAGAACCTCGGCCAGGATGTGGGCGGCGCGGATCGAGCCGCCCGACGCCGTCTCGATGAAGCGATCGAAGAGGTCGCCCGGCCGTGTCAGGCCCTGGCGTTCGAGTTCCTCGCCGAGTCGGTTCAGCAATGCGGCCCGCCCTTCGAGCGCAAGCAGGGGATTGGCCGGTCCGGCCTGGAAACCGGCGGCGAGTGCCTCGGTGTCGAGCCGCTTCAGGGCCTCGGAATCGGCCCGTAGCGAGTCCGCCGCGTCGCTCGAGAACAGCCCCGCAGCGAACATGTCGAGCGAGGCGAGCGCCAGCCCTTCCGATCGGCTGATCGGCTTGCCCGTCACCCTGTCGTGATAACTCCAGGTGGGCCCCGCACCGGCATCGAGCAGAACGCTGACGACCGCGAGATCGTAGGCCGCGCGGCCGCGCGCTCCGGCATCTGGGAAATGCGCCCCGCGCTCAAGCATGCTCCAGCGATCCATGCCTCCGACCACGAAATGGCGCCAGCGCGCGTGGAAGGGGATGTCCAGCGTCGGATAATTTGCCCGGATCGTCTCGAGGACATAGTCCGCGCAGGCCGCCAGCCGCTCGGGATGCACGGAGAAATGCAGCAGGCGGCCCTCAAGGCCGAGCTGGAGCATTTCCTGCGCCCGCTCACGGATTGCGGCGGGCTTCAGGAGCCGGCGGACGGCCTCGGGGTCACGGTCGGACATGGCTGGCTGGTGCTCTCAGAACTTGTCGAGGTCGCGACCGACGGTCGCCTTCAGCGTGTTGTCGCCAGGCGTGCCCTCCGGCGAGTAGTAGCCGGCTGCCTTCTTGGCCTCGATCTCGACCGAGGCATCGGGCGGGATCAGCTCCGGCGGAATGGCAACGCGCTCGCCGATCTCGATGCCCGACTGCACCATGGCGTCGTATTTCATGTTCGACATCGACATCAACCGGTCGATGCGCGTGACACCGAGCCAATGCAGCACATCCGGCATCAATTGCTGGAAGCGGGCATCCTGCACGCCGGCAACGCATTCGGTGCGCTCGAAATAGGTCGCAGCGGAATCGCCACCCTCCTGGCGCTTGCGGGCATTGTAGACGAGGAACTTGGTGACCTCGCCAAGCGCCCTGCCCTCCTTGCGGTTGTAGACGATGAGGCCGACGCCGCCGCCTTGCGCCTCCTTCACCGCCTCCTCGATGCCATGCACGAGATAGGGCCGGCAGGTGCAGATATCGGAGCCGAAGACATCCGAGCCGTTGCATTCGTCATGGACACGGCAGGCAACCCTGCGCTTCGGATCGATGATCGCTGAGATATCGCCGATGACATAGCAGGTGATCGAGCCGATCGGCGGCAGGAAGACGTGCAGATCGGGCCGGGTGACGAGTTCGGGGTACATGCCGCCGGTCTGCTCGAACAGCGTGCGGCGCAATTCCTGCTCCGACGTACCGAAGCGCTCGGCAATGCCCGGCAGGTGCCAGACCGGGTCGATGGCGATCTTGGTGACGCTGATATCGCCGGACTTGTGCAGGATACCCTCATCGGCGGCGAGCCTGTGGCCAGCCATCGCAGCGAGAATCTCCGGCAGGTTCAGCCGCGCCTTGGTGATGGCGATGGTGGGCCGGATATCGACGCCCTCGGCAATCAGTCGCCCGAAATCCTGTGCGACCCGATGGCCGTAAGGGTCCAGCGAGACGATCTTGCCGGGTTCAGCCCATTGCGGCCGCGGCAGAATGTCGGTGGTCGGCTGCGTGTTCGTCAGGTCCGGGCGCTGCGACGGATTCATGGCGCGCGCCGAGATCGCAAGCGCACGATAGACCGAGTAGGAGCCGCCATGGGCTCCTATGACGTTGCGGTCAGCCGGGTTGGTGGTCGAGGCAATGACCGGGCCGCGCTCGACGGCGGTTTCCGCACCCCATCGGATCGGGAAGCGCGTCGCCGCACTGCCAGGCTCGGGATGCGACGTCAGGCGGATATGGGTGGTCCGGTTCTGCGAATTCATCGCGACGCTCTCGAATCGGAAAAGGGCCCATGACGGAGTCGTCCGGGCCCTTTTGACCGATAGGAGAGTGGATCAGTGCTCAGCGCACGTCAATCGACCCGCGCTGGCGCTCAGAAAACCGCGAGATAGCGCAGCAGCGAGATGATGCCGATGATGATGACGATGATCTGGACGATGTTCTTGATCTGGGCATCGAGCGGCAGCATGCGCACGAGATAAAGCACCAGACCGATCACCAGAATCGTGATCAGAAGCGAAATCAGAATACTCAGACCCATAGCCCACATCCTTTATCGCGGCCGCTTGCCGGCCCCCCGGAGGCCGTGCGCGAGGCGTTCGCGGCACGGTTTCTCTGCAGGACAGAACGTCGCAGGATGGGAATTGGTTCCGTTTCAGGGGCCGAGCGCCCGCTTATCCCGAGCTTTCACCGCCATTTTCGGCATAATCGGGACTGACCCGACCATGCCTGTCGCGAGGCGCGGATGCTCGCCGGAATGGCGAGCCATGGGGCGCGCTAGCCTGCGATCCGCGAGAAATCCGCCACGGCGCGCGTCGCCTCGCGCAGCTGGTTGAGCAGCTTGAGACGGTTGGCGCGCAGGGCCGGATCGGGATCGTTGACCGTGACCTTGTCGAAGAAGGCATCGACCGAGGGCCTGAGCTCGGCCAGCGCAGCCATCGCACCTTCGAAATCCTCCTTGGCGACGGCAGCCTCGGCCTTCGGCGTCGCCTGGGCCAGTGCAACGGCGAGCCCCTTCTCCTCGATCAGGCCGGCATCGGCGATGAGCTGGAGATCGGCGGCAGCGGCAAAAGCGCCCTCGCCGTCCTTCTTCTCCTCGGCCTTGAGGATATTCGCCGCACGGCGATAACCGCTGAGCAGGTTCACGCCGTCCTCGGTGTCGAGGAAGCGGCTGAGCGCGTCGACGCGGCGGGTGATGAGCAGGAGATCGTCGCTGTTCGATGCGCCTTCGCCCAGCACGGCATCGACCAGGTCATGCCGCGCCCCGGCATCGCGGAGCACGACCTTCAGGCGGTCGTGGAAGAACGAGACGAGGTCTGGATCTGGGGCGACACCGGCGAGCGAGAGCCGTACCCCATTCTCGACAACCAGCCTGATCACACCCAGCGCCGCACGGCGCAGCGCGTAGGGATCCTTGCTCCCGGTCGGCTTCTCGTCGATGGCCCAGAAGCCGACCAGCGTATCGAGCTTGTCGGCCAGGGCGACGGCAACGGAGACCGGGTCCGTCGGCACACGATCGGACGGGCCGAGGGGCTTGTAGTGCTCTTCGATCGCTGCCGCGACAGAAGCGTTCTCGCCCTGCAGCTCGGCATATTTCCGGCCCATCAGCCCCTGCAATTCCGGGAACTCGCCGACCATCTCGGTCGGCAGATCGGCCTTGGCGAGTTTCGCCGCGCGTTCGGCGAGAGCGGGATCGGCACCGACGAGCGGCGCCAGCTCGCGAGCCAGCGCCGCGATGCGCTGCACGCGCGCGCCCTGCGTCCCAAGCTTGGCGTGGAAGACGACGCCGAGCTTGTCGAGCTTGGCCATGCGCTGGTCGAGCGGCTTGGCGAGGTCGAGGCCAAGTGTCCCGGCACTCTCCCTGAACGTGTCGAGATCGGGCAGCGAGCCCTTGTCCGTCGCAAAGAAATAGGCCGCGTCCGAGAGGCGCGCACGCACGACGCGGCCGTTGCCGGCGACGATTGCGCTGCCGCCATCGCTGGCGTTCAGGTTCGAGACCAGGATGAACTTGTTGGCGAGCGCCCCCGTCACCGGGTCACGCAGCACGAAGCATTTCTGGTTGGCGCGGATCGTGGCGCGGATCGCCTCGCCCGGAATCTCGAGGAAGCGCTCCTCGAAGGCGCCCATCAGCACGACCGGCCATTCGACGAGGCCGGCGACCTCCTCGAGCAGGCCTTCATCCTCGACGAGGTCCAGCCCCTGCGCGAAGGCGAGGTTCCGGGCGTCGGTGAGGATGATTTCCTTGCGCCGGTCGGCATCGAGCACGACCTTCGCCTTCTCCAGATGCGCGACATAATCGTCGAAACGCCTGACCGTTATGGCCTGGGGCGCATGGAAGCGGTGGCCATAGGTCGTGTTGCCAGAGGCAATGCCGTCGACCTCGAACCGGACCACCTCGGGCTCCTCGGTCTCCGGCCCGAAGGTGCAGAGGATCGAGTGGAGCGGGCGCACCCAGCGCAGGCTGGCGCCAGCGGCGGAGGCTTTGCCCCAGCGCATCGATTTCGGCCAAGGGAAGTTGCGAATCACGTGCGGGACGATCTCGGCGATGGCCGCGACCGTCTCCTGCCCCGGCTTCTCGATGATGGCGACGTAGGAATCGCCCTTCTTGGGGTCGCTGACGATGGTCGCCTGGTCGAGCGAGGCAAGCCCTGCCGCCTTCAGGAACCCTTGGACGGCGGCGTCGGGCGCGCCCACGCGCGGCCCCTTGCGCTCCTCGCGGATATCGCGGCCGCGCACCGGTAGTTCAGCGATGTGCAAGGCGAGGCGGCGCGGCGTCGCAAAGGCCCTGGCGCCCTCATAGACGAGGCCGCGTTCGACCAACGCATCGGTGACGAGTTTCTTGAGGTCTTCCGCCGCCTTGCGCTGCATGCGGGCGGGAATCTCTTCCGAGAAGAGTTCGAGCAGGAGATCGGGCATCAGTTCGCTCCCCCGCCGGCGGTCTTCAGCCAGGCCGCACCGCAGGCCTTGGACAGTTCACGCACGCGCAGGATGTAGCTCTGGCGCTCGGTGACCGAGATCACCCCGCGCGCATCGAGCAGGTTGAACATGTGGCTGGCCTTGATGCACTGGTCATAGGCCGGCAGCGCCAGCGAGTGGCGCGGATCATTGGCTCCCTCCCCGGCTTCGCCCGCGGCGAGCAGCGCCCGGCACTCGGCCTCGGCATCGTTGAAGTGGCGGAACAGCATCGCCGTGTCGGCATGTTCGAAATTATAGCGCGAGAATTCCTGCTCGGCCTGGAGGAAGACATCGCCGTAGCTGACGCGATCCTCACCCTCGAGCCCGTTGAAATTCAGATCCATGATGCGGTCGACGCCCTGCAGATAGCAGGCGAGACGTTCGAGCCCATAGGTCAGCTCTCCCGCGACAGGCGCGCATTCGACGCCGGCGACCTGCTGGAAATAGGTGAACTGACTCACCTCCATGCCGTCGCACCAGCACTCCCAGCCGAGCCCCCAGGCGCCCAGTGTCGGGCTCTCCCAATCGTCCTCGACGAAGCGGATATCGTGGAGCCCCATGTCGACGCCAATGGCCTGGAGCGAGTCGAGATAGAGCTGCTGCAGATCCGGCGGCGATGGCTTCAGAATGACCTGGAACTGGTAATAATGCTGCAGGCGGTTGGGGTTCTCGCCATAGCGGCCGTCCTTCGGCCGACGCGAAGGCTGGACATAGGCAGCCTTCCAGGGCTTGGGACCGAGCGCGCGCAGCGTCGTCGCCGGGTGGAACGTACCGGCGCCGACTTCCATGTCGTAGGGCTGCAGGACGACGCAACCGCGCTCCGCCCAGAAGCGCTGCAAGGTCAGCAGCAGGCCCTGGAACGAGCGGGTCGGGTTCATCGGATCGGAGACGGGAGCACCGGCCAAGAGCTTGAGCCTTCCAGACAATCTAAGAATAGCGGCGTGCTTAGGGGCAGCCACGGCGCGCGGTCAAGCATTCCGCGCATGACCATGGAACCGACGCGGACAGCATTCGTTCATGATCGGCGGGATAATCTCCGCAGCAACCGTACAGTCCGCGGCGTTCGGGGCGAGCGCTCGAGACGGGCCGGCGGCGTCAGCCAGCAGGAGTAGCTTAATGCTGTCATCACGTTTCATTGCCGCTCTCTTCGGAGCGCTCACCCTCATGTTCGCGGCCTTCACCGTCGCCCCCGCAACGGCCGCACCGGTCAGCACCGGCACGATGCAGACGACGCAGGCTCCGACTGATCTGGTCCAGCAGGCGCAGTACTATGGCCCGCGTCCCTATTATGGCCCGCGCCGCCCGTATTACGGCCGCCCGGTCTATCGTCCGCGCTGCTTCTACAGTAACCGCCGCGTCTGGAACGGCTATCGCTGGGTGATGCGTTCGGTGCGCGTCTGCCGCTGATCGCGGCGTGAATTGTGGCTGCCATGTGGCGGTCCGATGAAGGATAGCTGAACGGCGCGGTGTCGCGCCGTTCAGTTTTTGAGCGTTAGCATCTTCACCGAATTGGTGTTCGACCGCGCGGCAAGGGCCGCGGGCGCCAGGCAGGGGAGAGAATCCACGCCATGCTTCGCAAAGCTTTTCTCGGTGTCGCGGCAGCGGTCAGCCTCGGCGGCGGCGTCATCGCCAGCGCCCCGGCCTCGGCCCAGGTCGTCACCCTCGGCTTGAGTGCAGCCGCGCAGGCGGATCATGGCTACGAGCAGGTCCAGTACGGCTATGGCCCGGGTTGGGGCCCGCGCCCCTATTACGGTCGGCCCTATTATGGCGGTCCGCAGCCCTATTACGGCTATGGCGGTCCGTATTACCGCCCGCGCTGCTTTTTCCGCCCGTTCCGTTATTGGGATGGCTCGCGCTGGGTCGTGCAGCAGCAGCGGATCTGCCGCTGATCTCACCGTCCGTGATTGCATCGGCTTTCCCGAGAGCGGTGATCCACTTTTCGGGCCGGTGATCTAACCTTCTGTGTTCGCATCGGCTTTCCCGAAAACCGCAATCCACTTTTCGGGCCGATGCTTTAGCCGAGCAGTGCCCGGCCACGGTGAACCGCTTCGCTGAGTTCGGTGAAGCGGCCATCAGGCCCGTTCAAGACAAAGGCCGGCAGCAGCGCTGCCGGCTTTCTGCTGTTCAGCGTCGCCGTGACGATGATGCGAATCGCCGGCCGGTCGGCCGAGGCGTGCACGGGGCGGATGGCCACGCCACCAAAGCCGGTTTCCAGCCCATTCAGAATAGCCCCCAGCGCCTCGGCCCGATGAATGATCGCGACGCGTCCGCGCGGCTTGAGCAGCCGGCGCGCTGCCTTCAACCAGATTTCGAACGGCTGATCGGCGACATGCGCCGTTCGCCGGTTGCTCACTGGCGACGCCTTCACCGTATCGTCTACAAAGAAGGGCGGGTTCATTGCCACGCAGGCGAAACCTGCTGGCACAAGGCTGGCTTCGGCACCGGCCCCGACATCGGCCGCAACGAGCCTGACCCGATCGCCGAAGCCGTTCAGGACGATGTTCTGCTCGGCCAGCGCCGCAAGGCGGGGATGCCGCTCGATCAACGTGACCGTCAGCTCCGGCCGAAGCATCGCCGCGGCCAGACCGACCGTCCCGACGCCAGCGCCGAAATCGGCCAGCGGGCCTGTCTCGTCTTCCGACAACGCCGCAGCGAGCAGAATCGCGTCCGTGCCGGCACGATGCCCCTTCTTCGGCTGACGAAGAATCAGACGGCCATCGAGCAATCGATCCTCGACGATCTCGCCGAGATCCGTCTCCGAATCACTCATCGCGCAGCTCGGCGCCGAACCCCGCCTCGATCAAAAGCGCGCGGGCCCTTCGGCGATCCACCTCGCGCACGAGCAGGCGCCTCTGGAAGGCTCCGGTCATGCCCTCAAGCGCGCTCATGTGCTGGTCGGCGATCAGACAATCGAGATTGGCGGATGCGAGCAGCGCCTCGATGGCGCCAAGCAGGACAAGGTCATTGGTACGGACGAGTTCGTGCATTGTGTCATGGAGACGAAGGCAGGGTCTGCGCGCAAGCCATTTTCGGCCCTGGACTCGCGGGTGCGGCGTCAAAGTGCGATTGCGGGGGCTGGCCACCCATGCAACGGTTGTGGCAATGCAACAAAGCTGAAATCGGCCGGAGTGAGCAGCGTGGGCGTCGTCGTACCCTTCGAGGACAAGGAACAGGGACAGGCCAGCATCGAGGGTCTCGTGGGCCTGACACGCACCGACATGGAGCGCGTCAATGCGATGATCCTGTCGCGCACCGGCTCGGACGTCACCATGATCCCCGAGGTCGCCAACCACCTGATCTCGTCGGGCGGCAAGCGCCTGCGGCCGATGCTGACGCTCGCCACGGCCGCGCTCTGCGGCTATCGGGGCGAGGGTCATGTCAAGCTCGCGGCCAGCGTCGAGTTCATGCACACCGCCACGCTGCTTCATGACGACGTCGTCGACGAGAGCGACATGCGCCGTGGCAAGCTCGCGGCCCGGATGGTCTGGGGCAATGAAGCGAGCGTGCTCGTCGGTGACTTCCTGCTCGGACAGGCTTTCAAGATGATGGTCGAGGTCGGCTCGCTCCGCGCGCTCGATATTCTCTCCACCGCAGCCGCCGTCATCGCCGAAGGTGAGGTGATGCAACTCGCCGCGGCCAAGAACACAGCCACGACCGAGGACGAGTACCTCGCCGTCATCCGCGGCAAGACCGCGGAGCTGTTCGCGGCGGCCTGCGAAGTCGGGCCGGTGATCGCCGAATCACCCAAGGCCGATGCTGCCGCCTGCCGCAGCTATGGGCTCAATCTCGGCATCGCCTTCCAGCTCATCGACGACGCGCTTGATTATGGCGGCGTCGCGAACAAGCTCGGCAAGAACACCGGCGACGATTTCCGCGAGGGCAAGATCACCCTGCCGGTCGTGCTCTCCTTCCGGCGCGGCGACGAGACCGAACGCGCCTTCTGGCGCCGCACGCTGCAGGATGGCGAGATCAAGGACGGCGATCTCGAGGAGGCGCAGGCGATCATGCGCCGTCACCGTTCCCTCGACGATACGATCGAGCGGGCCCAGCACTACGCCAAGATGGCGAAGGATGCGCTCGGCCTCTTCCCCTCATCGCCGATGAAGCAGGCGCTGAACGAGACGGTCGATTTCTGCGTGGCGCGGGCGTACTGAGCGTGGCGCGGGCGCACTGAGCAGCCCGCGGACCTCATCTCAGCAGGGTCGGCTTGATCCACCAATCCGGCCGCTCATCCGCCAGCAGCTTCGCAGCGGCAGCGCTCTGCCGGCAATCGTCGAACAGGGCAAAGCAGGTCGCGCCCGAGCCTGACATTCTGCCGAGCCGGTAACCCGGCAGCCGGGACAGCCGCTGCAGGACGTCGGTGATGATCGGCGCGACCTGAGCCGCCGGGGCTTCGAGATCGTTGCCGGTCCGATGCAGCGCCGCAAGGTCCGGGGCAGCAGCGAAGCGCTCCGCCGCACCGATGCCCGATTCCACTGCGGCCGGGCAAGATTGCCCCTGCGCAAGTCCGAGCGTACGGAAAACGTCTGCGGTGCCGACGGCGACATTCGGGTTGACCAGAATGGCGAAGAGCGGCGGCAGGCACAGTGCGGGGCCGAGGCGCTCGCCAATCCCGGCCATGATGCGAGCGCGCGACTCGAGGCAGACCAGGACATCGGCGCCAACCCTGATGGCAGCGCGCTGCAGCTGAGGCGAGGCAGGCGAGAGCCCGTTCAGCCTTGCCAGCAGACGCAAGGTTGCTGCCGCGTCAGCCGAGCCTCCGCCAATGCCGGAGGCGACCGGCAGACGCTTGACGAGGTGGAAATGTCCGGTTCGCAGTCCGGGGAGCTCGTCTGCCAGCGCCTGCACGGCACGGAGAACCAGATTCCCATCATCCGCGACAAGACTGGTGCCTTGCGGACCACCGATCGTCAGGCCGAGGCCTGAAGCCGGTTCCAGCGCCAGCGAATCACCGACACTGGCGAAGGCGACGAGGCTCTTCAGCTCGTGATAGCCATCGGCGCGACGGCCGAGGATTTTCAGATCGAGATTGACCTTGGCGCGAGCGCGGGTCGTCAGCGCAACAGGCACGCGAGGTCCGTCACCGCATCACAATGCATCGGTCAGCCGCCATCCGCCTTCGGCTCGGCGGCATTGGCCGACGGGGCCTCCTCCAGCCCCTTCTCGATCTTGTGCTTGATCTTGACCAGATCCTCGGGCTCCGGGCTGAGATCGCGGGCGGCGTTCCACTGAAAGACCGCCTCCAGCTTGCGGTCGACGCGCCAATAGACATCGCCGAGATGATCGTTGATCACCGGATCGGAGGGCCGCAGCTCCATCGCGCGCTCGAGTTCGCGGGTCGCCTCGGTATAGCGGCCGAGCCGGTAGTAAGCCCAGCCGAGCGAATCGGTGATGTAGCCGTCACGCGGGCGCAGTTCGACGGCCCGGCGCAGCATGCCCAGCGCTTCATCGAGCTTGAGATGCTGATCGACCAGGGAATAGCCGAGATAGTTGAGCACCAGCGCCCGCTCGCGCCCCAGCGCCTCCGGCATCAGTTCGAGGGCCTTGCGCAGATCCTCCTCGGCCTCCGCCCAGCGCTTGATGCGCTCGCGGGCAATGCCACGGAAGTAATAAAGGTCCCAGTTCGAGCGGCCCGGCGAAGCGAGCTTCGCGATCGCCTTGTCATAGGTGTCGGCAGCCTCGGCGAAGCGCTTGCGTGAGCGGTAGACATTGCCGAGCGCCGAGAGCGCGTCGACATCGTCAGGACGCGCTGCGATCAGCGCTTCGAGATGCTTCACCGCCTCGTCCGACTTGCCAAGCGCTTCCAGCGCCAGACCGGACTGGATCTCGGCATTGGAGGCCAGCGGCGAACCCGGCGGCATGCGGTTGTAGACCGTCACCGCATCATCGAGCTGCTTGGCCCGCTCCAGGATGTCGCCGAGCGTCAGGACGGCGAGATCGTGATTGGGGTCGAGATAGAGGGCGAGCCTGAGATAGAGCAGTGCAGCGGCCTCGTCTCCCTGGCGGTTCCCCGCGCTGGCGAGGCCGTAGAGCACTTCGGCTGCACCCTGCTGCGCCGTAGCGACCGAGCGGGCAAGCGGCTCCTTGGCGGCGACCCGGGTCAATCCGTCACGCACGATGGGGTGATTCGGCAGGAGCCTGTCGAAGGCGCCATAGGTTGCCGCAGCTCCTTCGAAATCGCCGGAGCGGGTCTGGAAGCGAGCCCAGAGATCGACGAGACGCAGCGTCGTCTTCTCGGCCTCATAGGCCGCCTTGAGCCTGCGCTCGGAATCCGCCTTGCGGCCGGCGATATCGAGGATCAGGCCGGCATGATAGTCGCGGAAGAGATTGTAGGAAGGCTCGCCCTTGAGCCGCTCGAGCGTCTCGAGCGCGCGGTTGGTCTGGCCGGAGCCGGCATAGGACCATGCGGACAGCAAGGTCGCCGTGATGTCGGCGGAACGCCCGCGCCCGCCGCGCTGCAGGTGATTGCGCGCCGTCTGATACTGTTTCTGCTTGATGGCGCGAATGCCGATCGCGAGCTGCGCCAGCCCGTTGCTCGGGTCGCGCTGCACCAGCTTCTCGGCGGCGCGGAACGCGTCATCCATGGAGCCATCGGCCAGGAAGGCGACGAAACCACGCTCCAGCAGATCGTTGTTCTTCGGATCGCCCTTGATCGCCTCCCGCAGGAAGACCGAGGCCGCGCCAAGGTCTCGGCCGGCACCGGCCACGATCGCGGCCAGATAGTTGCCTTCAAGGCTTTCGGCAGGCTCAAGCGGCTCGGTGGTGCGGGTCGGCGTATTGGCTTGCGTGGTGGCCTGCGCAGCGGCCCCGGCATGAAGGGCGACAAACAAGGCCAAGGCCAATGTCGCGCCGGCCCCTCGGCCGTTCATTCGAAACGTCACGACTGCTATTCTCCCTCGGTCCGCTGCCTCGTGTGGCACAGGGGCTGGGTCCATTCAGCGCGACCGTGACCGCTTCGCATAGGCGCGCAAGATGGCCGTTTCCGGGCGCCCCGGCAAGCCGCAAAGCCGGCGCAGATCGCCTCCGTAGCAAGGATGCAACAACCACTGCAATCACGTCGTGCAGCGCACAAATTCAATCACGTCACGCTGCAGTTCGGCACGCCATCACCATTGCAGCTGCATCTCTCGGCTCTGTGGCGACGATTCGCCCAGGATCATCCAGGGAGACGATCGTTCGCTCGGTCGCCGCGATCATCGACCGCACCTCGCCGGGGCCAAGTGACCATTTCGGCAGGACAAGCCGCCGCCCTGGCAGGGCGCGGCCTCCTTATCGCACCGGTCACCGTCGCCGACTCATCACATGTTCGAGTAACCCGGGCCACCGCCGCCCTCAGGCACCACCCAGGTGATGTTCTGGGCGGGATCCTTGATGTCGCATGTCTTGCAGTGCACGCAGTTCTGCGCGTTGATGACGAAGCGCGGATCGCTCTTCGTCTCGTTGTCCTTGTAGACGATCTCGTAGACGCCGGCCGGGCAATAGAGCCGGGCGGGCTCGCCATACAGCGGCAGATTCTTCGCCACAGGAATGGCGGGGTCGGTCAGCTTCAGATGGGCGGGCTGGTCTTCCTCGTGATTGGTCGAGGACAGGAACACCGACGACAGCTTGTCGAAGGAGAGCTTGCCGTCCGGCTTGGGATAGGTGATCGGCGTCACCTCGCTCAGTGGCTTCAGCGTCGCGTAATCCGGCTTGCCATGCTTGAGCGTGCCGAAAGGCGACCAGCCGAAGAGCTGGTT
Organism: Allobosea sp. P4_E12; assembly: GCF_056401655.1. Taxonomy (NCBI): domain Bacteria; kingdom Pseudomonadati; phylum Pseudomonadota; class Alphaproteobacteria; order Hyphomicrobiales; family Alloboseaceae; genus Allobosea; species Allobosea sp. P4_E12. Next base: position 146,775 of record NZ_JBFUIY010000011.1, read on the forward strand.
CAGCCACATGTCGATGCCGCCGAGCACAACACCGCCGATCGTCCCGAATTTCGACCAGAGCGGCTTGACGTTGCGGACCGGCTTGAGGTCGCGGCCGATCGGAGACGCGCGCCAGCTGGTTTCGATCTCGCTGACTTCGTCATGCGCGCGTCCCGCCGCCAGCGCCGGCACGAGATGCTCGGCCGCCAGCATTCCGGACAGGATCGCGTTGTGGCTGCCCTTGATGCGCGGCACGTTGACGAAGCCGGCCGCGCAGCCGACCAATGCCCCGCCCGGGAAGCTGAGTTTCGGCACGGATTGCCAGCCACCTTCGGTGATGGCGCGCGCGCCGTAGGACAGGCGCTTGCCGCCCTCGAAGACGTCCCGGATCATCGGGTGCGTCTTGAAGCGCTGGAACTCGTCGAAGGGCGAGAGTGTCGGGTTCTCGTAGTTGAGATGCACGACGAAGCCGACGGTGACGAGATTGTCGTCGAAATGATAGAGGAACGAGCCGCCACCGGTCTTGCCGTCGAGCGGCCAGCCGAAGGAGTGCTGCACCCGGCCCTTGTGGAACTTCTCCGGCTTGACCTGCCAGATCTCCTTGAGGCCGATGCCGTATTTCTGGGGCTCACGATCCTTGTCGAGACCAAAGCGCTGGATCGCGATCTTGGACAGCGAGCCGCGCGCTCCTTCGCCGAGCAGCGTATAGCGCCCGCGCAGCTCCATGCCGCGGGTGAAGCGTTCGGAGACCGTGCCGTCCTTGGCGATCCCCATGTCGCCCGTGGCGACACCAGTGACGGCGCCCTTCTCATCGAAGAGAAGCTCAGCGGCCGCGAAGCCCGGATAGATCTCGACACCCAGCGCCTCGGCGCGGGTCGCCAGATAGCGCGTCACCAGCCCGAGCGAGCCGACGAAATTGCCGTGATTGTTCATCAGCTTCGGCATGCCGAAATTCGGCAGCCGGATTCCGTTCGGCTCGGTCAAGAAATAGAAGATGTCCTCGCTGACTTCCGTGGTCAGCGGGCGTGCCTCGTCCTGCCGCCAGTCAGGCAACAGCGCGTCGAGACCAATCGGATCGATAACCGCGCCCGAGAGGATATGGGCGCCGACCTCCGCCCCCTTCTCGACCACGACCACCGAGATGGCCTCGTCGAGCTGCTTCAGGCGAATGGCGGCTGCGAGACCAGCGGGACCTGCGCCGACGATGACGACGTCATAGTCCATGCTCTCGCGCGGGGTGCTTTGCGCTTCCTCGAGTTCCATCCTGCCCTCCGCCAACAACTTTCGCCTCGACAGCGATAGTTTATATATGAACGATCACACTCTCTGGCTCAAGCCAAACCGAAACCAGATTGGAACCCCTCTATCCGAGCCCACGTTCCAATTTGCAACCGCGTTTGACCGCTCTGGCGAGCACGCGGAGCCGGGACAGCCGCCCGACAGGTGTCGCGAAGCCGCGCCGGACCGTGCTAAGACGCCGGGATGATCCCTGCTGGCCACGATCCCGTCGAACTCATTGCCTGGTACGCCGAGATGGGCGTCACCGAGATGCTCGACGAGACGCCGCATGACCATTTCGCCGAATCCGCACAGGCCGCCGAAGCTGCCGCCACGCAGCCTGCAGCACGCCGCAATCCTCTGCGTGCCGTTCCTGCCGCGCGCGTCATCGCGGCCGACGCAACGGCGCCCGACGAGGCCATGCAGAGCGCGCGCCTGCTGGCCGGGCAGGCCAAGACGCTCGACGAATTGAAGGAGGCACTGGCCAGCTTCGAGGGCTGCGCGCTCAAGGCGACCGCGAAGAATCTCGTCTTCGCCGACGGCAATCCGGAGGGGCGCGTGATGTTCGTCGGCGAGGCCCCCGGCGCCGATGAAGACAGGCTCGGCCTGCCCTTCGTCGGGCGCTCCGGCCAGTTGCTCGACCGGATGCTGGCGGCTATCGGCCTCAACCGGCAGGAACATGTCTACATCGCCAATCTTCTGCCCTGGCGTCCGCCCGGCAACCGCACGCCGACGCCGCAGGAGGTCGCGATCTGCCTGCCGTTCATTCAGCGGCAGATCGAACTCGCCAATCCCGATATCCTCGTCTGCATCGGCGGCCCCTCTGCCCAGGGCCTGCTCGGCTTCACCGGCATCCTCGCCTCGCGCGGCAAGTGGACCGAGTACGATATGGGCACAAGGCGCATCCGCGCCCTCGCCACGCTTCACCCCGCCTATCTGTTGCGCCAGCCCCTGCAGAAACGCCTCGCCTGGCGCGACATGCGGGCGCTCAGGACAGCGCTCGACGCAGCCAGCTAAAGTATTCGCCTGCGACAACGCAGCCCTGCCTCTGCGACATTCCGGCCCCTCGCGCAGTTTCGGATTTGACTAAATTGCCGCGCAGCGACGATGCTGTGCGGGCAGAGTCGTTTCAAGCCGCTCGTGCGGCGTGCCGGCCGGAGCCTTGCGATGGAAATCGACGCTTTTCTGCTTTCGCGTATTCAATTTGCTTTCACGGTTTCCTTCCACATCGTCTTCCCCGCCTTCACCATCGGGCTTTCCGCCTATATCGCGACATTGCTCGGCCTCTGGCTGAAGACCGGCGACGACAAGTTTCACCTGCTCGCCCGGTTCTGGACCAAGATCTTTGCGGTCTCCTTCGCGATGGGCGTCGTTTCGGGCATCGTGCTGTCCTACCAGTTCGGCACGAACTGGAGCCGGTTCTCGACGGTGGTCGGCAACGTCATCGGTCCACTGATCGGCTACGAGGTTCTGAGCGCCTTCTTCCTCGAGGCCTCCTTCCTCGGCGTCATGCTGTTCGGCTGGAAGCGCGTTCCGCCCTGGCTGCATTTCCTGTCCGCGGTGATCGTCGCCGCCGGAACGGCCTTGTCGGGGTTCTGGATTCTCTCGGCCAATAGCTGGATGCAGTATCCGACCGGCCACGAGATGCGCGACGGCATCGCCTATCCGGTCGACTGGCTGCAGATCATCTTCAATCCGACCTTCCCCTTGCGCTTCATGCACATGATGACGGCGGCCTATCTGACCACCGCCTTCGTGGTGCTGGCGACGGGAGCGCGCCATCTCCTGGCCGGGACGAGCATCGAGCCTGCCAGGACGATGGTGCGAATGGCGATCCTGATGATCGCCCTGACGGCTCCGATCCAGGCCATCATCGGCCACCAGCACGGCGAGGACACGGCGAAATACCAGCCGGCGAAGCTCGCAGCGATCGAAGCGCATTGGGATTCGTCGAAGCCCGGCGCTCTGGTTCTCTTCGCCTGGCCCGACGAGAAGGCCGGCATCAACCGCTACGAAATCGCGATTCCCGGGCTCGCCAGCCTCGTGACCCATGGCAGCATGAGCGCTCTCTTTCCCGGCCTGAATGATTTCGCGCCGCAGGACCGGCCGCCCGTCAAGATTCCCTTCTTCGCCTTCCGGCTGATGGTCGGCATCGGCTTCCTGATGATCGGCTTCGGCTGGCTCGGTGCCTATCTCTGGTCACGTGGCAAGGTGTTCGAAGCACGACGTTGGCTCTGGCTGGCGCAATACACCTGGCCACTCGGTTTCGTCGCCATCCTCGCCGGCTGGTTCGTGACCGAGGTCGGGCGCCAGCCCTGGCTCGCAACGGGTGTGCTGCGTTCGGTCGACTCCGTCTCGCCGGTGACGGCGATGCAGGTCGCAATCTCGCTCGCGCTCTTCGTCTGCGTCTATTCCGTGGTCTTTGCGGCCGGGATCCTGCTGATGAACCGGTTGATCGACAAGGGCCCCGACGCTCTCCTCGCCACGGACCCACCGGAGCAGCCTTCGCAGCGGACGCTCAAGGCGACGCAGGATGACGCCTCTGTGCTGTTCGGCGACGGGCATCCCGGCGACGACAAGATCCAGCCGGCGAATTGAGGGGAGAGCTGAGATGGAATGGTATCTCCCCGTCATCTGGGCCGTCCTGATCGGTACTGCCGTGATGCTCTATGTCGTGCTCGACGGTTTCGACCTCGGCATCGCGATCCTCTTCCCGACGACCAGGGACGAGGGCGAACGCGACCAGATGATGAACTCGGTCGCGCCCTTCTGGGACGGTAACGAAACCTGGCTCGTGCTCGGCGGCGGCGGCCTCTGGGTCGCCTTTCCGACCGCCTACGCCATCATCATGCCGGCCTTCTACACACCGATCATCCTGATGCTGCTGGCGCTGATCTTCCGCGGGGTCGCCTTCGAATTCCGCTGGGTCGCCAAGCCGCATCACAGGAAATGGGACATTGCCTTCTGGCTCGGCTCGACCCTTGCGGCCTTCGCTCAGGGCCTCGTGCTCGGTGGCTTGATCCAGGGCATCACCGTGAGCAACCGCGAGTTTGCCGGCGGCCCCTTCGACTGGCTGACGCCGTTCTCGGTGATGTGCGGGGTCGGCGTCGTCGTCGGCTACGCGCTGCTCGGCGCGACCTGGCTCGTCTTCAAGACGGAAGGTGCCGTCGCGGACAGGGCACGGCGCCAGGCGAAATGGCTCCTGCTCGGTCTGATGGCTTTCGCTGTGATCGTCTCGCTGTGGACGCCCTACGCACATCCGCGCATCGCCGAACGCTGGTTCACGCCGTCCAACCTGCTGCTGCTCTGGCCATTCCCGGTCCTGACGGCGTTCTGCGGCTATATGGTCTGGAAGCGGCTGCACGGGCAGCACGAATTCACACCCTTTGCCTTCACCATCGCGATCTTCCTGCTCTGCTTCCTGGGACTCGCGATCTCGAACTATCCCTATCTGGTGCCCCCGAGCCTGACGATCTGGGATGTGGCCGCAGCGCCGTCCTCCCATATCTTCGTCCTGATCGGCGTCTGCTTCCTGCTGCCGATGATCCTGTTCTACACGGCCTTCGTCTACTGGACCTTCCGCGGCAAGGTGAGGGCCGACAGCGGCTATCACTGAGGTAACAGGAAGAACCTGGGGAACCACCCGCGCGCGAGCCGGTTGACGAATAGCTTGAGTTCCGGGCCTCTCTCCACGAGATTGCTCGGGACTAGACGGGGACTCCGCCATGCGTTGGGAAGATTATCGCCAGTCCGAGAATCTCGAGGACAGGCGCAATGGCGGCGGCGGCTTCGCGGGGCTTCCCGGCGGGCGCGGCGGTGTCGGCATCGGAACTATGGTCGTGCTTGGCCTTGTCGGCTGGGCTCTCGGGATCGATCCGCGCATCCTGATCGGTGGCGCCGAAATGCTCGGGGTCGGGCGCAGTGCTCCGACCCAGGAGAGCCGCCCGGCCTCAGGCCCGCCGCAGGATGAAATGGGTCGCTTCGTTTCGGCGGTGCTGGCGCAGAACGAGGATATCTGGACCAAGATCCTGCCGCAGCAGGCGAACCGCCGCTACGAACCGCCGAAGCTCGTGCTGTTCTCGCGCATCGATCGCTCGGGGTGCGGCACGGCACAGGCAGCGATGGGGCCGTTCTATTGCCCCGAAGACAAGAAGGTCTATCTCGACCTCTCCTTCTTCCAGGAGATGCAGCGCAAGCTCGGCGGTGGTGGTGACTTCGCCTATGCCTATGTGATCGGCCACGAGGTCGGCCATCACATCCAGAACCTGCTCGGTATCCTGCCCAAGGTGAACCAGCTGCGACAGCGCATCTCGGAGCGCGAATCGAATGCGCTGTCAGTGCGGGTCGAGCTGCAGGCGGACTGCTTCGCCGGCGTCTGGGCGCATAATGTCCAGGCGATGGGCCGAATCGACCAGGGCGATGTCGACGAGGCGATGCGGACGGCGGCGGCGATCGGCGATGACCGGCTGCAGCAAGCCTCGCAAGGCGTGGCCGTGCCCGATTCCTTCACCCACGGCTCGTCGGCGCAGCGCACACGCTGGTTCACGACCGGCTTCAAGTCCGGCTCGCTGCAAAGCTGCGATACCTTCCGGACGAACCAGCTTTAGATCATCGGACCCGATCTCGTATCCGATCCGATCTCACCTTCTGGGGTTGCGTCGGCTTTCCCCGAATACCGCGATCCACCTTTCGGGCCGATGCCTTGCGTCTCAGGATACGGCACGCTCCCGGCGCACCGAGAGACGCCGCGGCGCGGCATTCAGCCGCCCGGCCAGAACCAGCCCCTTCGGCACCACAAGGCCGGCCCGCAGCCGACGCGGGCCGAATGACAGCGCGGCGCGCTCCTTGAGCGCCGCAGCAACCCCGCTCAGCGGCAACAGGGCCGGCCTGTCGGGCGCCAGCAGCAGATGGCGCTCGGTCGCCTGAATCCAGTTTGGCTGCAGGATGTCCCCGGCGCTCAACAGAAGCAGCCAATCGCCGCGCGCCTGCGCGGCACCGGCATGCCAGCTTTCAGGCACGGCCGCCCTGACATAGGTCGCACCCGTCGCATCGGCGAGGCGTTCCACCTCCCCCTCACCATCCGCATCGACGACCACGGCATGGCCGAGGAAACCTTCGGCAACGGCCGGGATCAGCGCGGAAAAAGTCGCAGCGAGTGCTCTGGCCGGTCCGTCGGCCCTGATGACGGCTGTAAGCATGGCCCATTGATTATGACGCAGCGCAACATGCCGCAATCCCGCCACTTGCATTTTGTTCCCTATATGTTCACATTGATGGTCACGGAAACGCCGATTCTTACGGCCCTCTCAGGAACGGCTCAGCGCCATGCAGCAAGCCAGACCCAGTTCGCGACCGATCGCAGCCCAGCCGCTCAGGCGGCATGACGGCGAAACCCTGTCGGCATCCGCGCGTGTCGCTCCGGCTGACCYCCTCGCCTATGCCGGCCACCGCATCGATCCGGAACGACGGCGCGGGCGCGGGGCAACGATCAATCCAGGCGGACGCTTCGAGACCGAGCAGCGCGTCGCCGAAGATGATGGCTGGGGCTCTCTCGGCGAATTACCAGCCTTCAAGACCGAAGTCGCGATCGAGAAAGCGCGCACGATCATCACGCGGAATGATTCGCCGGATATTTCGTTTGACCGCTCGATCAACCCCTATCGCGGCTGCGAACATGGCTGCGTCTACTGTTTCGCGCGGCCGAGCCATGCCTATCTCGGGCTTTCGCCTGGGCTCGATTTCGAGAGCAAGTTGACAGCCAAGCCCGACGCCGCGCTGCTGCTCGAGAAGGAATTGTCTGCACCGTCCTACCAGCCGCGCACCATTGCGATCGGCACCAATACCGACGCCTATCAGCCGATCGAGAAGAAGCTGCGGATCATGCGCTCGATCCTGGAGGTGCTGGCGCGCTTCCGCCACCCGGTCGGCATCGTCACGAAATCGGCACTGGTACAGCGCGACATCGACATCCTGGCGCCGATGGCAGCGCAGGGCCTCGCCAAGGTCGCGATCTCGGTGACGACGCTCGATCCCAAGATCGCGCGCGGCATGGAGCCGCGCGCCGCCGCGCCGGCGAAGCGGCTGGAGACGATCAAGCGGTTGTCGGATGCCGGCATTCCGGTGACCGTGCTGGTCGCGCCGATCATCCCCGCGATCAACGAGCAGGAAATCGAGCGCATCCTCGACGCCGCCAAGGCCGCCGGGGCGCGCGAGGCCGGTTACGTGCTGCTGCGGCTGCCGCTGGAGGTGAAGGATCTCGTCCAGGACTGGCTCCTGACCCACCATCCAGACAAGCTGCGCCATGTCGTTTCGCTGATCCGCTCGACACGCGGCGGCAAGGATTACGACTCGGCCTGGGGCCAGCGTCAGGTCGGTTCCGGTCCCTATGCCTGGATGATCGGGCGGCGCTTCGAAATGGCAGCCGAACGCCTCGGCTTCAACGCGACGCGGTTGCGGTTGCGCAGCGACCTCTTCCTGAAGCCGGAGAAGGAAAAGGCACAGCTCAGCCTGTTCTAGACGACGGCCTTCCGGCATAAGCCCGGCAACGATTTCTTTCCTGGACCGGGCATGGCCGCCGATTTCAGCCGCGAGGCGCACGCAATTGAGCAAGGATTCTGGCCATTGGCCGGCGTCGACGAGGTCGGACGCGGGCCGCTGGCCGGGCCAGTGGTGGCGGCTGCCGTCATTCTCGACCCCGGCCTGATTCCGGCTGGCCTCGCCGATTCGAAGGAACTCAGCGCCGCAAGGCGCGAAGCGCTGTTCGGGGAGATCGCCAAAGCCGCGCTCGGTATCGGGATCGGCAGCGTCACAGCGCAGGAGATCGACGCGCTCAACATCAGGCAGGCGACGCTGCTCGCCATGAAGCGCGCGGTTGCCGGTCTGCCTGTCCAGCCGCGGCATGTGCTGGTCGATGGCAACGACCCTCCCACTCTGCCCTGCCCCTGCGATGCGATCATCAAGGGCGACGGCAGCGTGGCCTCGATTGCGGCCGCATCGATCATCGCAAAGGTGACCCGCGACCGGATGATGGCGCGCCTGGCGACGCATTATCCGGCCTATGGTTTTGCCGGGCATGCCGGATATGGCACGGCCGCGCATCGCGCCGCGATACAGACCCACGGCCCGTGCCCGGAGCACCGTTTTTCCTTCGCGCCGATCAAGGGCGTCTGGCGGCGCTGAGCGGTTGTGCGATGCCCGCGACACGTTAGCCGTTTCTTAACACCCGATCCGGATTCAGCTGGTTTGCCAATGCACTAGGCAAAAACTGCAGCCCCAAAACGAGACGCATTTTTTTCAACCCGGAAACCCGGCTTTTACCCTGACTCCCCCAAGATCGCGACTGTTGAAGTTGCGTAAATGGTTCGGCGTCATGGGTACCTCGCGTACCGGGACTGCCAGCGCCGCCGTCCGGATTCAGGTTTCGCGTACCGGACGGCCTGCGCTGCAGTCTCGGATGAAGGCTTCGAGCCTTTCATTTGATCTTCCGCTCGATCAGGTCGTCGTCGGCGACTGCATCTCCGCGCTCGACCGCCTGCCTCCGGCAAGCGTCGACCTCGTCTTCGCGGATCCACCCTACAATCTTCAGCTTGGCGGCGATCTCCGCAGGCCTGACGACAGCCTCGTCGATGCCGTCGACGACGACTGGGACAAGTTCGCCTCCTTCGCCGAGTATGACGCCTTCACGCGAGCCTGGCTGACCGCCTGCCGGCGGGTGCTGAAGCCGGACGGCGCAATGTGGGTGATCGGCTCCTATCACAACATCTTCCGCGTCGGCGCGATCCTGCAGGATCTCGGCTTCTGGATGCTGAACGACATCGTCTGGCGCAAGGCCAACCCGATGCCGAACTTCCGCGGCCGGCGCTTCACCAACGCGCATGAAACACTGATCTGGGCGGCGCGCGGCGAAAGCTCGAAATACACCTTCCATTACGAGGCGTTGAAGGGCGGCAATGACGACCTGCAGATGCGCTCGGACTGGTATCTGCCGCTCTGCACCGGCGAGGAACGTCTGAAGGACGCGTCCGGCGCCAAGGTGCATCCGACTCAAAAGCCGGAGGCCCTGCTGGCCCGCGTCATGCTTTCGGCTAGCAACCCCGGCGACGTGATCCTCGATCCGTTCTTCGGCACCGGCACCACGGGTGCCGTCGCGAAGGCTCTCGGTCGGCGGTTCATCGGCCTTGAACGCGACCCGGTCTATGCCGAGGCGGCGCGCAAGCGCATCGCCGCTGTCCAGCCATTGCCGCCCGAATCGTTCTCCACCGCGCCTTCGAAGCGCAGCGAACCGCGCGTGCCCTTCCTCAGCCTGGTCGAGGCCGGGCTGGTCAAGGCCGGTGAGAGTGTCGTCGACGAGAAACGCCGCCACAAGGCGACGATCCGGGCCGATGGCACGCTGTTGCTTGGCCCGGCTGTCGGCTCGATCCACAAGGTCGGAGCGCTGGCCCAGGGGTTACCCGCCTGCAATGGCTGGACCTTCTGGCATGTCGAGCGCCCGGAAGGGCTGACGCTGCTCGATTCACTGCGCGGCGAGATCAGGGCGCAGATGGCAGCGGCCTGAGCGCCTCGAGCCCTGCCTCGAGCGCTTTCAGGAAGACCGCCGGGAACGGCTCGTCACGGAGCCGCGCCAGCGGGGTGAAGCGGGAGCCTTGCGGCGCCGGCGTCGCCCGCGGGGCACGCGCGACAAGGACCGTGAGCTCCAGCGGAAAATGGGTGAAGACATGGCGAACGGGCGTTGCCAGCCTGCGCCACTGCGCCGGAAGCGGAGCATCCTGCAAGGCGTCAGCGAGGCGGTAATCCGCGCTCCATTGACCGGTCGGCACCTCCGCCATGCCTCCAAGCAGCCCCTTGGCCGGCCGCGTCCGCAGCAGAACCGCGCCATCCTCGCGCAGCAGCACGAAGGCAGCCCCGTAGCGGGTTGCCCCAGTCTTCTTCGCCGCCTTCCGCGGAAAGGTCTCCTGTGTCCCCGCCGCCCGTGAGACGCACGGCGCCTGCCACGGACAAATGCCGCAGGCTGGCGAGCGCGGCGTGCAGATCGTGGCGCCGAGATCCATCAGTGCCTGCGCGTAATCGCCCGGTCGTTCCGACGGCAACAGGGCCAGGGTGCGCTCCCTGATCAAGGGCTTGGCCCCCGGCAAAGCATCCTCGATTGCAAAGAGACGGGTCATGACGCGCTCGACATTGCCGTCAACCGCAACCGCCGGCCGGTTGAAGGCAATGGCTGCGACAGCGCCTGCCGTATAAGTTCCGATGCCCGGCAGTTCGCGCAGGCCTTCCTCGGTATCGGGAAAGCGACCCGCGTGCAGCGCCGAGACCGCTTTGGCGCAAGCATGCAGATTGCGAGCCCGCGAGTAGTAGCCGAGGCCGGCCCAGGCCTGCATGACCTCCTCGCTCGGCGCGTCGGCAAGAGCCCCAACCGTCGGGAACCGTGCCATGAACCGTTCGAAATAGGGCTTCACCGCCGCGATCGTGGTCTGCTGCAGCATGATCTCTGAGACCCAGACGCGATAGGGTTCGGCCCTCTCGCCGGGCAAGGCACGCCAAGGCAGGACACGGCGGTGGCGATCGTACCAGTCCAGGAGATCGGCGGCAGTCGCAGCAGGGGCGCGCATTGCGAGGGTCATGTCCCCGGTTTAGCGTGCCGTCCCCCAGCCGCAAGATGCTAACGTCCAAGATGCTAACGTCATTGAGCTCCCGCGATCACATGACCATATCGCCGGAGAGCCCTTCACCCCGCGACGCCCTCACGATCAAGCGGATCGTGCGCGTGAACCATGCCGGGGAATACGACGCGATCCGCATCTACTCCGCGCAGATCGCAGTGGCGAAGCGGCTCACGCCCGACATCGTCCCGGCTTTGCAGCAGATGCTCACCGACGAAATCGACCATTGCGTCAGGTTCTATGCGGCCATGCCGGCACGCGGTTCACGTCCCTGCCGGATCATGAAGCTGTGGAGTCTCGGTGGCTCGCTGCTCGGCTTGATGACGGCATTGATGGGGCGACGCGCGATTTGGGTTTGCACCGCAGCGGTGGAAGAGACCGTACACCGTCATCTCGATGAACAAATGCATTTCCTACAGGGCCGAGACGCCGATCTCCACGCCGTCATCAACAGCATCCGCGAGGAAGAGCTGGCGCATCTTCATCATGCCGAAATGCAGCTCGGCAGCGAAGCAAGACACTCGCTGCAGACGATGCTGCAATCCGCCATTGCGATGGTGACCGAAATTCTGATCTGGCTATCGACTTGGGGGGATTCCACCCGCATGACACGCGCGCTGCGGCAAGCGCGCTCGTAACGGCGAACGACCATGTCGACAGCAACGCAAGCCATCCCCGCCCTCGAAACGCGCCGCCTGATCCTCAAGCCGCTGACGCTCGATGACGCACCAGCGATCCAGGCGCTGTTTCCGCACTGGGAGATCGTGCGCTATCTCACCAGGCGGGTGCCTTGGCCCTACCCGCCCGACGGCGCGCTCGCCTATCTGCATGAGGTCGCCGTGCCAGGAATGGCGCAAGGTACGGAATGGCACTGGAGCCTGCGGCTGAAGAGCGAGCCCGGCCAACTCGTCGGCCTGATCTCGCTCAGGGAGGGCGAGGACGAGAACCGCGGCTTCTGGCTCGGTCTGCCCTGGCAGCGACAAGGGCTGATGAGCGAAGCGGCCGCCGCCGTCACCGATTTCTGGTTCGATGTCCTCGGGCGTTCGGTGCTGCGCGTGCCGAAGGCCGCCGACAACACCGCGTCCCGCCGCATCTCCGAGAGTGGCGGCATGCGCGTCATCCGGGCCGAGATGCGCGATTATGTCGGCGGCCGGCATCTTTCGGAAATCTGGGAGATCAGCGCCGAGGAGTGGCGACGTCACCGGAACAGCTGATACAGCTTCTGCCCTTGTCGCGCCGATGCGCCGGTCCCAGAATAGAGCATGGCTGCCAAACCCCTCGCCGACCTGATCGATGACTGCCTTGCGCCGGCGCTCGCCGCCCAGGGTTTTGCCGGGCGCGCCATCGTCTCGCACTGGCCGGAGATTGTCGGCGAGCGGCTGGCAGCACGATCGCGGCCGCTCAAGATTGACTGGCCGCGCCGACGCCCGGCGCCCGGCGAGACATCGGAACCGGCAACGCTCGTGGTGCGCGTCGAGGGCGCCTTCGCGCTCGACATGCAACAACTCGGGCCCGTGGTCCTCGAGCGGGTCAACACCCATCTCGGCTGGCGTGCCGTCGGCAAGCTCGTGCTGAAACAGGGACCGGTCGAGGCCCCGCAGCAGAAGCCGGCGCCTCCGCCGCCCGACCCGGCCCTCGTTGGGCGGATCGCGCAGCAGGTCGCCCATATCGAAGACCCGGGACTGCGGGCCGCGCTGGAACGGCTCGGCCTGGGCGTCGCTCAGAAATCCGCCACCACGAGATGACACGGCTTCGTGAGGAAGCCGTCATTCCCCGTGAACCGATCTTGCCACATTCGTGTTGGCCACTATGGTCCCGACACCGATTTGGCCCCTTAGGATATTGCACGATGACGAACAGGCGACAGCTTCTGACCGGCGCGGCCGGGATCGCAGCCGCCGCGATGCTGGGTTCCGCTCCGGCCCGGGCGCAATCCGCGACTGCCGACCTCGCTGTCGCCGGCCCTCTGGGCGATGTCTGGCTCGGCAAGCCCGACGCCAAGGTCACCATCATCGAATACGCCTCGCTGACCTGCAGCCATTGCGCGAGCTTCCACCGCGATACCTGGCCGGCGCTGAAGGCGAAATATATCGACACCGGCAAGGCGCGCTTCACGCTGCGCGAATTCCCGCTCGATCCGCTGGCGACGGCGGGCTTCATGCTGGCGCGCTGCAACGGCAACGACAAATACTACCCGATGTCGGATCTGCTGTTCGATCAGCAGCGCAACTGGGCTTTCACCGAGAAGCCGGTCGATGCGCTGGCCGCGATGGTGAAGCAGGCCGGTTTCACACAGGAATCTTTTGAAGCCTGCTTGAAACGGCAGGATATCTATGACGCCGTCACACAAGTGAAGGATCGCGGGGCCAAGGCTGGCGTCGACTCGACGCCGACCTTCTTCATCAACGGGCAAAAGCGTGCAGGTGCGCTTTCGATCGCGGAATTCGACAAGATCCTCGAGCCGCTGCTGGCCGGCTAAGCCCACGCGCCATCCTGCCACCCTGGACGATGAGGCGCGTCGATGCATCTGACGCGCCTCAAGCTGACCGGCTTCAAGACCTTCGTCGAGCCGTCCGAGTTCCTGATCGAGCCAGGCCTGACGGGAATCGTCGGCCCCAATGGCTGCGGCAAGTCCAATCTCGTCGAAGCCCTGCGCTGGGTGATGGGCGAGAGTTCGTTCAAGAACATGCGCGCGTCCGGCATGGACGACGTCATCTTCGCCGGATCCTCCGAACGTCCCGGCCGCAACATGGCCGAAGTCGCGCTCACCCTCGACAATAGCGACCGCAAGGCTCCCGCGGCCTTCAACGATACCGATGTCCTCGAAGTGACCCGCCGGATCGAGCGCGAGGAAGGCTCGACCTATCGCGTCAATGGCAAAGAGGTGCGCGCCCGCGACGTGCAACTGCTCTTTGCCGATGCGGCGACCGGAGCCCGCTCGCCGGCCCTGGTGCGGCAGGGGCAGATCAGCGAACTGATCGCCGCCAAGCCGCAATCGCGTCGCCGCATCCTTGAAGACGCCGCCGGCATCGCGGGCCTGTACAGCCGCCGACACGAGGCCGAACTCCGACTCAGGGGGGCGGAAGAAAATCTGACGCGGCTGGAGGACGTGCTTGGCGAGATCGGCACGCAGGTCGACGCCTTGCAGCGGCAGGCGCGGCAGGCCGGGCGCTATCGCAGCCTTGCCGCCGACATCCGCCGTGCCGAGGCGACGCTCGCCCTGATCGCCCATCGCGACGCGCGCGAACATGCGGCCGCTGCCGATCGGGCCCTGGAAGCGGCGGTCCGCGGCGTTGCCGAACAGACAGGCATCCAGGCCGAAGCGGCACGCCATCAGGCCGTCGCGGCGCATGCGCTGCCGGCGCTACGCGAGGCCGAGGCCGCCGCAGCCGCCGCCCTGGTCAGGCTGAAGCGCGGCCTTGATGAGCTCGAGGCGGCAAACAGACGCGCCAAGCTACGCGCAGACGAGCTTGGCAAGCGCCTGACCGAGTTGCAGAGCGATCTGACGCGCCAGGACAGGCTCGCCGACGATGCCGCCGAAAGTCTCGCGCGGCTGACCGGAGAGGATGAGACGCTTGCCGGCGAAGCCAGCGCGGCCACGACCGTGGGAGAGGCTGCAGGAGCCTCGCTGGCCGAGGCCGAAGCGATCCTGCTTCAGGCAGAGGGTGAGCATTCCACGGCACAGGCCAGATTGTCGGAATTCGCGGCCCGCCGCGACGCCATGGAGCGGACGCTCCGTGACGCCCGGAACCGCGAGGCCAGGAATGTCGCGGAGCAGGACAGGTTGCGTCGCGACCTTGCCGCGCTCGACGCAGATGATGCCGCGGCTCAACTCGACAGGCTGACGGGCGCGCGTGCTCAGGCCGAGGAGACCATGCTGGAGATGGATTCGGCGGCAGCCAGCGCAAGAGCTGTTCTGGGTGCAGCCCGAGAAGAAGAGACCCGGCTGCGCGCGCCGCTGGCCGAGGCAGATCGCGCAGCCCAGCGCCTCGACACGGAAATCCGCACGCTGCAGAAACTTCTGGCACCGGCGGCCGGCGATCGCTGGCCGGCGATCCTCGAAGCGATCAGCGTCACGAAAGGGTTCGAGACCGCACTTGGTGCGGCCCTTGGCGACGATCTCGACGCCGCCTCCGACACTGCTGCCCCGGCTCATTGGCGCGACATGGGCAATGCTGCGGGGGACCCTGCCCTTCCCGATGGCGCCGAGCCGCTGGCCCGGCATGTGCGCGGTCCGCAAGCCCTGGCGCGGCGCCTGGCCCAGGTCGGCATCGTGCCGCGCGAAGAGGGCGCGAGGCTTCGCGCCTCGTTGCAGCCCGGCCAGCGCCTGGTCTCACGCGAAGGCGACATCTGGCGCTGGGACGGCTTCACCAGCGCGGCGGAGGCCCCATCCCCAGCGGCCCGCCGCCTCGCCGAAAAGAATCGCCTTGGCGACCTCGAACGCGAGGCGGAGGCCGCGCGCAAAGCTGCAGAGATTGCGCGGCAGGGCCTCGATACCGCCAGCAAGACGGTTCGCGCCTCCGCGCAGGCTGAAACGGCCGCCGTCGAAGCCGTGCGGCTCGCCCGCCGCGATCTGGATCAGGCCCGAGAGCGGCTCGCAAGCGCCGAGCGCAAGGCCGGCGAGACAGCCGCGCGCCGCTCGGCTCTCGATGAGGCCGTCGCCCGCCTGGGCCAGGCGATCGCGGAAGCGACGACCCAGGCTTCTGCAGCCGAAGAGGCGCTCGCCGCCCTGGCGCCGGCGACCGAGCTCGAAAGCGTCCTCCTGAAGGCGCGCGCCGTCCTCAGTGAACAGCGCGCAGCCGCTTCGGATGCGCGTGCCCGCGTCCAGACCCTGGCGCGAGAGGCGGAGCTTCGCGAGCGACGCCGCGCCACGATCTTCGTCGATATCCGGGCCTGGCAGGAACGAGCCAGGGCGAGCGCCCAGACCGCTGACGAGACGAAGCGGCGCATCGCGACTGCGGAGATCGAGCGCAAGGCGCTGCTCGACGCACCGGACACCTTCCTGGTCGAGCGCAGGCGCCTGGTCGGCGAGATCGAGGCGGCCGAGACGGCACGCCGCGAGGCGGCTGACCGCCTGGCCACGGCGGAGACCGCCCAGGCTGAGGCCGATCGGCTGGCCAGAGCGGCCCTGGAAACCCTCTCTGGTGCACGCGAGGTCCGCGCCTCCGCCGAGGCGCGCCTGGAGGCAGCCCGACAGCGCCTGGTCGATGTGGAGCGGCAGATCGAGGACGGGCTCGAGACAGGGCTCGCCGGGCTCCAGGAACTGACTCTGATCAAGCCGGGCGAAGCGCTGCCGAATCCCGCCGAAATCGAAGGTCGCCTCGCAGGCCTGAGGACCGAACGCGAACGTCTGGGCGCTGTGAACCTGCGTGCCGAGGACGAGCTCGTCGAAATCCAGACCAAGCGCGCGGGCCTGACAGGGGAGCGCGACGACCTGAGCGAGGCGATCCGGCGCCTGCGCCAGGCCATCGGCGCGCTGAACCGCGAAGGCCGCGAGCGGCTGCTGGCCGCGTTCGAGGTGGTGCACGAACACTTCCAGCGTCTGTTCGGCATCCTGTTCGGCGGTGGCACGGCCGAGCTCCGGCTGGTCGACTCGGAGGATCCTCTCGAGGCGGGGCTGGAAATCTTCGCGCGCCCCCCGGGCAAAAAGCCGCAGGTGATGACGCTGCTCTCCGGCGGCGAGCAGGCCCTGACCGCGACCGCCCTGATCTTCGCCGTGTTCCTGACCAACCCCTCGCCGATCTGCGTGCTCGACGAGGTCGACGCGCCGCTCGATGACGCCAATGTCGAGCGCTACTGCGATCTGCTCGACGATATGGCCCGAAATACCGAGACGCGCTTCATTTTGATCACCCACAACCCCATTACCATGGCGCGCATGGAACGGTTGTTCGGCGTGACCATGGCCGAGCGAGGGGTCAGCCAACTGGTCTCGGTCGACCTCGCAACAGCGGAACAAATCCGCGAAGCCGTCTGAAAAAAAGCCACATTCGGGTTCGCAATGCGGCAAGAATGCCGCACAAAGCACTAATATCAAATAATTTCAACAACTTAACACCAATCCCCATGCCTTGACAGTCGCCGGAGCGGACAATAAAGGAAACGCGCTGACAACGGCTCGGCCTGCGGGTCCGGACAGGTTCGTGGCAATTTCGGACGCGGTCGTGGCCATGACACGGTCGGAAGGGAGTTGCTGATGTCTGAATCCGACCCGAACGGCTCCGATCCGAAGTTGCGGGAAAGACTGGACTCGCTGAAGGCCGCCCTCGGGCGTGCTGAAGCCGCCGAAAAGGCGGATTCAGAGAAGGCGGGTCCCGACAAAGCGCTTGCTGGCGCGATGTCATCAGGTTTTCGCGCGGCCACGGATATGGCTGGCGGCGTTATCGCTGGTGCCCTGATCGGGTATTTCGGCGACCGGTGGTTGGGAACGTCGCCGTTCCTGCTGATCGCCTTCCTGGTGATCGGAACCATCGCCGGCCTGCGCTCCGCCTATCGGCTCGGAACGCGCCCTTCCTCACCGAAGGGCGGCGAACCGGAACGTTGAATGTGTTTGCAGTGCCCCGAACCGGGGCAATTTAGGGGTGACTTATGGCGGCTGGCGGCGGAATCGATCCGATCCACCAATTCGAGATCAAGCCGATCCTGGGCCTGCGGCCGTTCGGCCTCGATCTGTCCTTCACCAATGCTTCGCTGTTCATGGTGGTGGCCGTCGCGGTGATCTCCGCCATCATGATCTATGGCTCCAGCCAGCGGGCGACGGTTCCAGGCCGCCTGCAGTCGCTCGCCGAGATGCTCTACGAGTTCGTCGCGTCCACCATCACAGGCGTGATGGGTCGGGACGGGATGCGCTTCTTCCCCTTCGTGTTCTCGCTCTTCATGTTCGTGCTGACCGCGAACATGCTCGGCATGGTCCCGGGTTCGTTCACCGTCACAAGCCAGATCATCGTGACGGCGGCCTTCGCCTTCCTCGTGATCACCGTCGTGCTGGTCTACGGAATCACGAAGCATGGCAGCCATTTCTTCGGCCTGTTCGTGCCGTCAGGCGTGCCGGGCTGGCTGCTGCCCTTCATGGTCCTGATCGAAGCCGTCTCCTTCATGTCCCGGCCGATCTCGCTCAGCCTGCGCCTGTTCGGCAACATGCTGGCCGGCCACATCGCGCTCAAGGTCTTCGGCGGCTTCGTCGTCGCCCTGACCGGCGCCGGCATCTACGCCACACTGGCGCCGCTGCCGCTGTTCCTGGCCGTCGCGCTGACCGCGCTTGAGTTCCTCGTCGCTTTTCTGCAGGCCTATGTCTTCACGATATTGACCTGCGTCTATCTCAACGACGCTCTCCATCCGGGACACTGACCGGGCGAGCTCGCGAGACTTCACCCTTCCACCACTCTCAACTGTTTTACATCGGAGAAAGACTATGGATCCCGTCGCAGCTAAGTATATCGGCGCTGGTCTCGCCAGCCTCGGCATGGGCCTCGCCGCTATCGGCGTCGGCACCATCTTCGGCAACTTCCTGTCCGGCGCCCTGCGCAACCCGTCGGCTGCCGACGGTCAGTTCCCGCGCGCCTTCATCGGCGCGGCGCTCGCGGAAGGTCTCGGCATCTTCGCGTTCGTCGTCGCGCTCGTTCTGCTCTTCGTCGTCTGACGAGCATTCACTGCGGCTCCGCAGGCGTTATCATGCGCCGCGGAGCCGTCATTCGTTGACGCAACCTTCAGAGGCGTTCCATGCAGGTTCGCGCTTCCCGCGCACAGCGCATCGGGGTCGTATCAGCCGCCGCCAGCGTTATGGCGGTTTCGGCCGACACGGCGTTCGCGAAGGGCGCTTTCCCCCCCTTCGACCCGACCTTCTTCGCCAGTCAGATCTTCTGGCTCGCGATCAGCTTCGGTGCGCTCTATTGGCTCATGTCGCGGATCGCCCTGCCGCGTGTCGGCGAGGTTCTGGCCGAACGCAGCACGACGATCGCTCGCGATCTCGACCAGGCCACCGAGATCCACGCCAAGGTCGAGGCCGTCGCCAAGGACCATGAGCACGCGCTCGCCGAAAGCCGCCGCAACGCCCAGGCCATCGCTCAGGAGGCTCGCACCGCCAGCGCTCGCGAGACCGATGCCAAGCGTCACGCAACCGAAGCGGAGCTCGGCGCCAAGCTCGCAGCCGCCGAGAAGACAATCGCGGATCGCAAGACCGCCGCGATGAAGCATGTCGAGACGATCGCTGCCGGCGCTGCCGCCGAGATCGTCGGCAAGCTGACGGGTCAGAGCCCCACCGACGCCGAGACCGCTGCCGCGGTCAAGTCCGTCCTGAGCGCCTGAGGAGACCGAACCATGGATACCGTCTGGGTTGCGGTTGCCCTCGTCATCTTCCTCGGCATTCTGGGGTATTTTGGCGTCCACAAGTCGCTTCTGAGCGCACTCGATTCGCGCGGCGAGAAGATTGCCCGCGAGCTTTCCGAAGCCCGCCGGCTGCGTCAGGAGGCTGCCAAGCTGCTCGCCGAGTACGAGGCGAAGCGCAAGGCTGCCGAAGGTGAAGCCGAGGCGATCGTCGCCGCAGCCAAGGACGAGGCGATCCGCCTTGCCACCGAGGCTGAGGAGAAGCTCGCCGATTTCGTCACCCGCCGGACCAAGTCCGCCGAGGACAAGATCGCGCAGGCCGAGATGGAGGCTGCCGCGGAAGTCCGCGCTGCCGCCGCCGAGGCCGCTACGCTGGCCGCCGAAGGCATCCTGCGCAGCCAGATGGGCGGCAAGGCTGCCGAAAGCCTGTTCGCGACCGGTCTGAAGGAAATCAAATCCAAGCTGAACTGAGCGATCAGTTCAGCCAGGGAATGCGACGCCGCGAACCTCCGGGTTTGCGGCGTTGTCGTTTTCACATCCTGCGCGCGCCGGATTCGGCCGAGCACATAGAACCTCGCCGAGATGGAGGCCCCATCCTGATCGCTCGCCTGGCACTGGCCACGATTGTTGTGCTCGCCTGCGCCATGCCGGCCCGCGCAATGGAGGAGGTCTCGTTCTCGTCACGCGACGGCACCGTCCTGACCGGCTGGATCGCCAAGCCCGCTGGAACAGGCCCCTTCCCCGCCGTGGTTGCCCTGCACGGCTGCAGCGGCCTCTGGCGAGCCTCTGGAGGGCTTAGCGCACGCGAGAGCGACTGGAGTGCCAGGCTGGTCGCTGCTGGCTTCCTCGTGCTCCTGCCCGACAGTTTTCGCCCGCGCGGGATCGTAGCGCTTTGCAATGACCGCGAACGTGCGCTGCGGCCGGCGGATCGCGCCAGCGATGCCCTCGGCGCCGCCGACTGGCTCGCCCGTCAGCCCTTCGCCAAACCCGCCGGGATACATCTGATCGGCTGGTCGAATGGCGGCTCGACAGCGCTCCATGTCGCCGCCGATCGCGCGGCCGCGGGCCCCGGAGGGTTTCGGGCGATCATCGCCTTCTATCCTGGCTGCAGGGTCCTGCTGAAACGCGGCTGGCGCGCTCGGGTGCCGACGACGATCCTTCAGGGACTGGCAGATGACTGGACACCAGCGGCGCCCTGCCAGGCGCTGGCACGGCAAGGCGGAGCGCGCTTCGTGGGCTTCGCCGGCGCCTATCACGATTTCGACCATCCGGACCTGCCGCTCCGGGAGCGCCGCGCGGCCTATTCGCAGCGCCCGGACGGCAAGGTGACGATCGGGACGGATGTCGCGGCGCGCGCCCAGGCCATCAGCGACGTGATGGCGATCCTCCGGGCGCCCTGACGCCTCAGTTGACGGCGGTGACCGCCTTCACAGTCGCGGCCCTGGCAGGGGCTGCAACCGGGCTCGGAGCAGCCGGTGCCGGACGCGCCTCGAGCTTGGCGGGCTGTACTTTCGGCTTGGGTTTGCGCGCCTGGATCGTCGATGTGACGATGCCCTGCGGCGTGTCCAGCCCATAGATGTCCTCGCGGAACTGGACCAGCCCATCGGCGCCCTGCCAGCCGGTCAGATAGACCCAGGCCACGGGCACCGCCTTCTTCAGCCGGATGTCCTTGCGCTCGCCCTTGGCGATCTCGGCCACGATCACCGGCTCGGTCCACTCGGTGCCTTCGAGCAGCCAGGCGGCGAGGTCGCGCACCCCTTCGATGCGCGCACAGCCGGAAGAGTTGAAGCGAACATCCGAACGGAACAGCGTCTTCTTCGGCGTGTCGTGCATGTAGACCGCCTCGGTATTCGGCATGTCGATCTTGAGCTGGCCAAGCGCGTTGAGCGGTCCAAAATCCTGCCGAACGGTGAAATACGGCGAGGTCAGGCCTGCCCAGTTCACGGTCGCCGGATCGATCTCCCGATTTTCTGCTCCGAGAAGGCGCATGTTCGACTTCACGATGAAGTCGGGCTCCTTGCGCATCTTGGGGATGATGTCGGCCTTCACGATCGAGGTCGGCACGGTCCAGTAGGGGTTGAGGTTCACCGAGGTGATATTGGCCTGGAGCACCGGCGAGGGTCGATCGGGGCGACCGACAACCGCGAGATGCTTGCGCTGGACCACGCCGTTCTCGACCGCCTCGACGCTGGCGCCGGGGATGTTCACGACGACATAGCGCTCGGCAAAGACGAAGCCGTTGCTCTTCAGCCGCTCCAGGGTCGCGGTCAGCTGGTTCAGCCGGACTTCAACGGGAACGTTCAGCGCCTTGAGCGTCAGGCGGCCGACCGTTCCGAGATCGGACAGGCCGTGACGAACCTGGAAGCGCTTCACGGCTGCGATCGTCGCAGCGTCATAGATGTCGCCGGGCAAGGCCGTCGGCGGCAGATCTCCGCTCAACATCAGGCGCTGCTTCAGTGCGACGACATCCGGCCCCTGCGAATCCGGCTTCAGGGCGGAGACACTGCCGGCGAGCCTGGGCCAGCCACCACGCGACGCGATCTCCTCATGGGAGATCAGCGCCTCAAGCGTGCGGTCATAGGTGTTGGGGCCGTAGCTCGGCTCCTGTGCACGAGCGATGCCGACCGTCAGAACGAGCGCGGCAACGGCAACTGCGGAGCTCCGGACAAAAGAGCGATACATCGACTGTTCCCAAGGTGCGAAAACACGCACCGAGGAAATCATCCTCGCACATGGTCAAGGAATGCTTAAGACCGCGAGGGGATATGACGATAGGGCAGCGTCCGATCGCTGCCCTATCGATTAAGCATCCTTACTCAGCCGCAGCTGCTATCGGCTCCGGCTTCACCCATTTCAGGATCGGCTGCCGGGCAGCGCGCGTCTCGTCGAGACGGCGGATCGGGGCATGGTGCGGCGCCGCGGTGAAGCGGGCCTTGTCATTGCCCTTCGCGGCCATGGCCAGATCGCGCAGCGTCGCAATGAAGAGGTCGAGCGAGGCCTTCGATTCCGACTCGGTCGGCTCGATCAGCATCGCGCCATGGACGACCAGCGGGAAATACACGGTCATCGGGTGATACCCCTCGTCGATCATCGCCTTGGCRAAGTCGAGCGTGGTGACGCCSGTGYCYTYCAGCCACTYRTCGTCGAACAGCGCCTCGTGCATCGAGGGGTGGTCGGGAAACGGCAGCGACATCAGGTCGGACAGGCCGGCGCGGATGTAGTTGGCGCTCAGCACCGCATCCTCGGAGGCCTGCTTCATGCCGTCGGCGCCATGGCTCAGCATATAGGCGAGCGCACGCACATACATGCCCATCTGGCCGTGGAAGGCGGTCATGCGGCCGAAGGGATCATTGCCCGCCGGCGCGTCGCCGGCGTGCTCCACGAGCCGCGCCGCACCACCCTCGACATGGATGAAAGGCACCGGCGCATAGGGAGCCAGCCTGCTCGACAGCACGACCGGACCGGCGCCTGGGCCGCCGCCGCCATGCGGCGTCGAGAAGGTCTTGTGCAGGTTGATATGCATGGCGTCGACGCCGAGGTCACCCGGCTTCGCCTTGCCGACGATGGCGTTGAAGTTCGCGCCATCACAATAGAAATACGCGCCGGCCGCATGCAGGGCAGCCGCGATTTCGACGATCTGCGGCTCGAAGATGCCGCAGGTATTGGGGTTGGTCAGCATGATCGCGGCAATGTCCGGCCCGAGCAGGGCCTTGACGTCCTCGACCGCCACCGTGCCGTCCGGGCGCGCCGGGACGGACCGGACCTCGAAGCCGATCAGCGCCGCGGTCGCCGGGTTGGTGCCGTGCGCCGATTCCGGCACAAGCACGACCTTGCGGGTCTCGCCCTCGCCCTTGGCGGCAATGGCGGCCTTGATCGCCATCATCCCGCAGGCCTCGCCATGGGCACCGGCCTTGGGCGACAGCGCCACGGCCGGCATGCCGGTCAACGTCATCAGGTACCGCGCGAGCTCCAGCATCAGCTCGAGCGCGCCCGGCACGGTCGAAACCGGCTGGAGCGGATGGACGTCCGAGAAGCCCGGCAGCCGCGCCATCTTCTCGTTGAGGCGGGCATTGTGCTTCATCGTGCAGGAACCGAGCGGGAAGAGCCCGGTGTCGATGCCGTAGTTCTTCTGGCTCAGGCGGACGTAGTGACGCATCGTCTCCGGCTCGGAAAGACCGGGCAGGCCGATGCCGTCCTTGCGCGCATGCTTGCCGAGGCGGCTCTTGAACGGCGCCGGCTTCTCGATATCGACGCCGGTCGTCTCATGATGGCCGATCTCGAAGATCAGCGGTTCGATCTGCTGCAGCGCGCGATTGCCGGTGAAGGTCTCGCGGCCATGATCCACGGAGGAAGCAGCCTGGGTGGGACGTCCCTGACGGTTCAGCATCACAGCACCTCCACGAGCGCCGCCACGAAGGCCGCCCGATCCTCATCCGTGTTGATCTCGGTATTGGCGACGATCAGCAGATCGTCGAGCCCGGCTCCCGGCAGCAGGCGCGAGGCCGGCACCCCACCAAGCACGCCCCTCTCGGCCAACGCCTCGACGACCTCGGCCGCCGGCTTCGACAGCTTCAGCGTGAACTCGTTGAAGAAGCTGTCGTTGAGCAGCTTCACCCCCTTCACGCCGGCCAGCATGTCGGCCAGCTTCACGGCATTGGCGTGATTGAGCTCGGCCAGACGCGCGAGCCCGGCCTCGCCGAGCAGGGTCATGTGAATGGTGAAGGCCAGCACGCAGAGGCCGGAATTGGTGCAGATGTTCGACGTCGCCTTGTCGCGCCGGATGTGCTGCTCGCGGGTCGAGAGCGTCAGCACGAAGCCGCGATGTCCGTCGGCATCGACGGTCTCGCCGCAGAGCCTGCCCGGCATCTGGCGCAGATATTTCGTCTTGGCGGCGAAGAGGCCGACATAGGGACCACCGAAGTTCAGCGCATTGCCGATCGACTGGCCTTCCCCGACGACGATATCGGCGTCCATCGCGCCTGGAGGCGTGACCGCGCCGAGCGACACGACCTCGGTGAAGACGGCGATCAGAAGCGCACCATGGGCATGGGCCTTGTCGGCGATCGGCTTCAGGTCGCGGAGATTGCCGAAGACGTCCGGAGACTGGACGACGACGCAGGATGTTTGATCGTCGATCTGCGCGAGGATGTCCTCGTTAGCGGCGACATCGGGCGCCAGCGCCACGACCTCGTCGCTCGCCATGCCGGACAGGGTCTTCACCACATCGGTGTAGTGGGGATGCAGCCCCCCCGATAGGACCGCCTTGCGGCGCTTGGTGACGCGGTGAGCCATCAGCACGGCCTCGCCGGTCGCGGTCGAGCCGTCGTACATCGAGGCGTTGGCGACCTCCATGCCGGTCAGCGCGGCGATCTGGGTCTGGAATTCGAAGAGGTATTGCAGCGTGCCCTGCGCAATCTCGGGCTGATAGGGCGTGTAGCTGGTCAGGAATTCCGAGCGCTGGATCAAGTGATCGACGGTCGCCGGAACGTGGTGCTTGTAGGCGCCTGCACCCACGAAGAACGGAGCCGCGGAGGCTGCGACATTCCTGGCGGCCATCCGGCCCATGATGCGCTCGACCTCGAGTTCACCCTTGGCGCGCGGCAGGTCGAGCGGAGCCTTCAGCAGCTTGCCGGTGGGCACGTCGCTGAACAGGGCGTCGATATCGGGAACGCCGATGCGCGCGAGCATGTCCTCGCGGTCGGTGTCGGTGAGGGGCAAATAGCGCATCGGGGTTTCCTTGATCATTCCAGGTCCGGGCGCAGCGCGCGCCCGGCACCGGACATTCAGGTCATGGGCAATGAATCGCTGCTCACAGCGTCTTCACGTAGTCCTGGTACTCGGCCTCGCTGAGCAGGCCCTCGAGCTCGGCAGGATTGGTCAGCTTCAGCTTGACGAACCAGCCCTTGCCGGCCGGGTCCTCATTGACCGCGCCAGGCGCAGCCTCGAGCTCGCTGTTGACGGCGACAACCTCGCCCGAGACCGGGGCATAGACCTCGGACGCGGCCTTGACGCTCTCTACCACAGCAGCCTCGCCGCCCTTGGCGACCGCCTTGCCGACGGAAGGCAGCTCGACGAAGACGACATCGCCGAGCTGGCCCTGGGCATAGTCGGTGATGCCGATGGTGCCGGTGTCACCCTCGATGCGGATATATTCGTGGTCCTTGGTGTAACGGGTCTCGGCCATGATGGTCCTCCAGATCAGGATAGGGTCGGGAATCAGCGCTTGTAGCGGTTGGGCACGAAGGGCATCGGCGCGACGGTCGCCGCCAACGGCTTGCCGCGCACGATCAGGTCAAGGCGCGTGCCGGGAGCCGAGTGGGCCTTTGCGACATACCCCATCGCGCAGGGCGCGTTGAGCGTCGGGCCGAAGCCGCCGGATGTGACCTTGCCGACGATCTCGCCTTCCGGCGTCGCAATATCGGCGCCTTCGCGGGCAGGAGCGCGGCCCTCGGGCAGGAGCCCGATGCGGACGCGCGAAACGCCTTCCGCGAATTCGCGCTGGATGCGGGCCGCTCCCGGGAAGCCGCCTTCCTCGCGCCGCCGCTTCTGGATCGACCAGTTCAGCCCGGCCTCGACCGGCGAGGTCGTGGTGTCGATATCGTGCCCGTAGAGGCAGAGCCCTGCCTCGAGGCGCAGCGAATCGCGGGCACCGAGTCCGATCGGCTTGACGCGCGGATCGAGCAGGAGCGCGTCCCAGATCTCGCCTATCCTGTTTGCCGCGGCGGAAATCTCGTAGCCGTCCTCGCCGGTATAGCCGGAGCGGCTGAGATTGGCCTTGACGCCCGCCACCTTCATGCTGCGCGCACTCATGAAGCCCATCTCGGCGGCCTCGGGCGCCAGCGCGGCGAGCGATTCAGCGGCAGCAGGCCCTTGCAGCGCGATCAACCCGCGATGTTCCGCGCGGACGAGCTTCACATTGGCCGGCAGGCGCGCCTCGATATGGGCGTAGTCGGCCGTCTTGCAGGCCGCATTGACGATGAGGAGGAGAGCGCCGTCCTCGTCGGGCTCGCTGGAGCGCGTGACCATCAGATCGTCGAGGATGCCGCCATTCTCATCGAGGAGCTGCGAATAACGCTGTTTGCCGGGAGCGAGGTTGACGATGTCGGCGGGGACCAAAGCCTCGAGCGCGCGCGCGGTGGTCTCGTGATCGGGCCCGAGCAGAAAGGCCTGCCCCATATGCGAGACGTCGAAGAGCCCGGCCTTCTCGCGCGTCCAGTTATGCTCGGTGAGAATACCCATCGGGTACTGCACCGGCATGTCATAACCGGCAAACGGCACCATACGGGCACCGAGCATGACATGACGGGAATGAAGCGGGGTCTTGAGCAGCGCCTCGGCGCCTGCGGCATCAGCTTCAACGGCTTCGGCAGCCATGGCGGCCCCTTCCAGAATCGAGCGCAAGCCCCGGACGGAATGTCCGGAGCGCGCCCCCTCTGTCTTGGGACCTGAGAGATTTCCCCGAACCGGCAGGATCAGCCGGACAGGTTACACCCGTCGGTGGGCGGAGTTGCATCCGCCGCTTTCCAGAGCGCCAATTCCCACGCGGTCCGTTTGCCTGAGCGTTTCCGGGGCGGTTGCGCCTTCGGCGCCGGGCCTGGACAAGTCCGGACCCGGTCTCTCCCGCGGGGATGATGCGGCGTCAGCACAGATACAAGACGCCGCCTTCGAGTCAATCGGCGCCTTGCCTCAGTTCACGGCAAACACCGGCGCCATTCGCGACTGCAGGACTACCGGCGCCGCGCGCGAGCCGGCGCCGCAGCGCCAGCGGTGTTGAGGCCGACGATGATCTCGACGTCGCCCTTGCCCGCCGGGACGACAATGCCGTCCTCGATATGGGTGAAAT
Source organism: Allobosea sp. P4_E12 (assembly GCF_056401655.1). Taxonomy (NCBI): domain Bacteria; kingdom Pseudomonadati; phylum Pseudomonadota; class Alphaproteobacteria; order Hyphomicrobiales; family Alloboseaceae; genus Allobosea; species Allobosea sp. P4_E12. The sequence continues at coordinate 173,853 of NZ_JBFUIY010000011.1, forward strand.
CGGTGCCCGCCTGACCGGACGAGATCGTGCCGCCGACGCGCGCCGCACGGCGTGCAACGACGGTCGTCCCGCGCAGGACCTCCGTGCTCATCGACGCATAATAGCTGCCGGGGCCACCGGCCGGACCAGCCAGCACACGGCCTTCGGCACCCACCTTCAGCCTGAAGCCGCCACCGCCCGTCGGCGTGCACTCGCGCGCCACGTTCAGGATCGAAATCTGGTGCCGCAGGCTACCGCTATCGGGGCCGGACTGGGCGCGAATGGCAGCGCCACCATCGGCAATGGTCACGCTCGGGCAGACGAAGTCCGCCTCCTGATCGACCAGCGGCTTCTCCACCGGCGGAGGTGGCTTGGTCGACTGGAACATCACGATATTGCTCAGCGTCTGCATGCCGCTCTGCTCGCCCGCGGGCGAGCGCGAACCGCAGCCGGCAAGGCCAAGGCACAGCACAGAAGCAGCCAGCATAGTCAGCCGGCGAGGCATCACGTCATTCACGGCAGGGTCTCCACGCCAGGCCCGAATCCGGAAAGCGAGACGGGGATACCCACGCCCTCCTCCGGAGTCTGAAATACGATGAATGTGGCGCTTTTTCCGGCCTTGAGCTGGCCGAGCAGCGTATCGTCCATCACCACCTCGGCAACGCAGCCCGTGGTCAGGCAACGAACGAAGCCAGCGCGGCCGATGTCCTTGTCGTCGATCTTGAGACCGAGCCCCGACGGCAGCAGCACACCCAGGGGCGCCACGACACGCAGAAGCCGGCTCTTCTGGTCGGCCGTCTTCAGCACGATCACCAGCAGCGTCAAATTCGGCCGATCCTCGGCCGCGACATTCTGCACGAGCGCGCATTGCTCAGCCTTGGCGCCAGGCGGCACCTCGCAGCGCAACTGCCAATCGCCGTGCGTCGACTTCACAGCGCCCTGGGCGAAAGCCACGCTGCTCGAACCCAGACATACGCCCACGGCCGCCAGCGCAGCCGCGAAGACAGGTCCGATGAACTTGCCCATCCCCGTCATTCCCTTCAAACCGGCACGAATAGCCGGACATCGCCCCCTGAAGCCGGATCGCCCTTGCGGGAATCGTTCGTCCGATTCCGACAAAACCGCCATCCGTCTCTAATCATATTCGAGAGGGCGATCCATGTTTTGAGGGATGCCAGAAGGGCTTCCACACAAAACAATCACGCTCCGAATGTGCCTGCGTTGGGACCATGCAGACCCCGCCCTGTCAAGGACAGAGCCACAACGGAAGCACTTCTTGAGGCCGAGACCTCGCGTGATTATGCCGCACGGGCTGCGTGGAAGGCCTGCATTGCCCCTCTGGCGCAAGCGTGATCTTTGATTTATCGCAATGCCGAAGAACGAGGCGGGCCGATCAGCCGGCCTCGTTGCGCGTGGGCCGCATAGACAAGGACAGCGGGCCGCGACGGGATCACAGGAGCTATGTCGGACCGATGCGATTTCTGAGCAGGACCATTGCAACAGTGGCCGCAGCGGCCCTCGCCGCGGGCGCGACGACGCTTCTTCCTGAAAGTGCGCTGGCCGGCACCGGCATGCCTTCGCCCTGGCAGATGAATCTGCAGGGCGCCGCCACCGAGGTCTCGGAATACATTCACTGGTTCCATGACTGGCTTAACGTGATCATCTTCACGATCTCGATTTTCGTGCTGGGGCTGCTGATCTATGTCGCGTGGCGCTTCAACGAGAGGAAGAACCCCGTCCCCTCCAAGACGACGCATAATGCGCTGCTTGAAGTGGCCTGGACGGTCATCCCGGTCCTGATTCTCGTCGTCATCGCCATTCCCTCCTTCCGCCTGCTCAAGCTCCAGCTCGAGATTCCGCAGTCGGACCTGACCGTTAAGGTCACCGGCAAGCAGTGGTACTGGTCCTACGAATATCCGCAGGACGGCGGCGCCTTCGGCTTCGATTCGCTGATGCTCGACGAAAAGCAGCGCGCCGAAGCGATCGCCAGCAACAAGATCGCCGCAGCCGAGGCTCCGCGCCTGCTCGCTGTCGACAACGAGGCGGTCGTGCCGGTCGGCAAGGTCGTGCGCGTCCAGGTCACCGCGGCCGACGTCATCCACAAGTTCACCGTGCCGTCCTTCGGCATCAAGATCGACGCCATCCCCGGCCGTCTCAACGAGACCTGGTTCCGCGCCGATCGCGAAGGCATCTATTATGGCCAGTGCTCGTTCATCTGCGGGCAGAACCACGCCTATATGCCGATCGCGTTCCGCGTCGTGAGCGCCGAGCGCTATGCGGCCTGGCTTGCCGAATCGAAGAAGAAATTCGCCAGCGCCGGCGACGCCGCCGGCAAGGTCGCCGCCGCGGCCGAGTGAACGAACCAGATCTGACTGAACTCACGCGAACAGATTTCGCACGAGGAGACGAATCCATGGCAACTGCGGCTCCGGGCGCCCACGCCCACGCACACGGACATGATGACGCCCACGCCCACCCGACCGGGTGGCGGCGCTGGCTGCTCTCGACCAATCACAAGGACATCGGGACGCTCTACCTGACCTTCTCGATCATGGCTGGTCTGGTCGGCGGCTTCCTCTCGATCATGATGCGCATCGAGCTGCAGCAGCCCGGCCTGCAGATCTTCGCCAACGGCCAGAGCTACAACGTCTTCGTCACCGGCCACGGCCTGATCATGATCTTCTTCATGGTCATGCCCGCCGTGATCGGCGGCTTCGGCAACTGGTTCGTGCCGCTGATGATCGGCGCGCCGGACATGGCCTTCCCGCGCATGAACAACATCTCGTTCTGGCTGACCGTCGCCGGCTTCGTGCTGCTGGTCATCTCGATGTTCGTCGAAGGCGCACCTGGCGCCCACGGCGTCGGCACGGGCTGGACGATCTATCCGCCCTTCTCGTCGGCAGGCCACCCAGGTCCTTCGGTCGATTTCGGCATTCTCGCGCTTCACCTCGCGGGCGCTGCCTCGATCCTCGGCGCGATCAACTTCATCACCACCATCCTGAACATGCGCGCGCCTGGCATGACCATGCACAAGATGCCGCTGTTCGCCTGGGGCGTTCTGGTCACCGCCTTCCTGCTGCTGCTGTCGCTGCCCGTGCTCGCCGGCGCCATCACCATGCTGCTGACCGACCGCAATTTCGGCACCACCTTCTATGACCCGGCCGGTGGCGGCGATCCGGTGCTCTACCAGCACCTGTTCTGGTTCTTCGGTCACCCCGAAGTGTACATCATGATCCTGCCGGCTTTCGGCATCGTCAGCCACATCATCTCGACCTTCTCGAAGAAGCCGATCTTCGGCTATCTCGGCATGGCTTATGCGATGGTGGCGATCGGCGTCGTCGGCTTCATCGTGTGGGCGCACCACATGTACACCGCCGGTCTCTCGCTCAACACGCAGCGCTACTTCGTCTTCGCCACGATGGTGATCGCGGTGCCGACCGGCATCAAGATCTTCTCCTGGATCGCGACGATGTGGGGCGGCAGCCTGCGCTTCACCGCGCCGATGCTCTGGGCTATCGGCTTCATCTTCCTGTTCACCGTCGGCGGCGTGACCGGCGTGGTGCTGGCCAATGCCGGCGTCGACCGCTCGCTGCATGCGACCTATTACGTCGTGGCCCACTTCCACTACGTGCTGTCGCTCGGCGCCGTGTTCGGCATCTTCGCCGGCTTCTACTACTGGTTCCCGAAGATGTCGGGCTATGTGATGCCGGACTGGATCGGCAGGCTGCACTTCTGGGTCGCCTTCTTCGGCGCCAACCTGCTGTTCTTCCCGCAGCATTTCCTTGGCCTTGCCGGCATGCCGCGTCATTATGCGGACTATCCCGATGCCTTCGCCGGCTGGCATTTCTGGTCGTCGATCGGCTCCTACATCTTCGCTGCCGGCCTGCTCATCTTCTTCTACGGCGTCATCGTCGCCTTCTCGAAGAAGCAGCTCGCCGGGGACAATCCGTGGGGCGAAGGTGCAACGACGCTGGAATGGACCCTGTCCTCGCCTCCGCCGTTCCACCAGTTCGAGACCCTGCCGCGCATCGTCGGCTCGGACCACTGATCCATCTGGCGGCGGGCTCCCCGGCCCGCCGCCGCCCCTCCCCCGAGCGCCACCTGCGGCGTTCCGGAGATGGGCGGCAAGACCGCTCCCTCTCATTCCCCACGGCCGCTGGCGGCCGTCGTAAAGAGTGAAACGACAAGACCAATGTCCGCTGCGTTCGACAGGTTCGATTCCCGCACCGATGGCGCGAAGAGCTCCACCGGCGAGGCGCGCGATTTCTTCGCGCTCCTGAAGCCGCGGGTGATGTTCCTGGTCGTCGTCACCGCACTGGGCGGCATGGCGACGGCCCCCGGTACGATCCACCCGGTGATCGGATTCGCCTCGCTGCTCGCGATCGCGGTCGGCGCCGGTGCGTCCGGCTGCCTGAATATGTGGTACGACGCCGATATCGACGCGCTGATGGTGCGGACCGCCAAGCGTCCGATTCCGGCCGGGCGGATCCTGCCATCCGAGGCGCTCGCCTTCGGGCTGAGCTTGTCTGTCGGCTCGGTGATCGTGCTCGGCCTCGTCGCCAATCTGCTCTCGGCGGCGATGCTCGCCTTCACCATCTTCTTCTATGCCGTCGTCTATTCGATGTGGCTGAAGCGCTCGACGCCGCAGAACATCGTCATCGGCGGAGCGGCCGGGGCCTTCCCGCCGATGATCGGCGAGGCCGTCGTGACCGGCGATTTCGGCCTGCACTCGATCGTGCTCTTCGCGATCATCTTCCTCTGGACGCCTCCCCATTTCTGGGCGCTGGCGCTGGTCAAGTCCGGCGACTATGCCCGCGCCGGCATCCCGATGCTGCCGAATGTCGCCGGCCCCGCCGCGACGCGCCGGCAGATCGTGGCCTACTCGCTGGTCATGGCGCCGGTCGCGGTCCTGCCTGCCCTGATGGGGTTCGGCGGATTGGCCTATCTCGTCGTCTCCGTGGTGACCGGACTTGCCATGATCGCGCTGGCCTTCCGCGTGTTGCGCGTGACCGAGGGTGAAGCCGCCCACAAGGCCGCCTATGCGCTGTTCGGCTTCTCGATCCTCTACCTCTTCCTGCTCTTCGCCGTGCTGCTGGCAGAGAACAGCCTCGGCCTGATGTGGGCCCTGCCCAAGGTGCTAGGATGAGCGAAGCTCCGAAACGCGAGATCCCGCCGGCCTTCTCTCCGGAGGACATGGCACGCCGCAGGCGCCGCTCGGTCGCGCTGGCGCTGGTCCTTGCAGGCCTGGTCATTTTCTTCTTCGTGGTGACGCTGGTGAAGACCGGTCCGGCCATCATGAACAGGCCGCTGTGATGACCGCGACGCCATCGAACCGTCAGCATGCGAGAATGCGCCGGACAGCGCTGATCTGCGCCGGCGTTGCGGTCGGCATGACCGGCCTCGCCTTCGCAGCCGTGCCGCTCTACGACCTGTTCTGCAAGGTCACCGGCTTCGGCGGCACGCCGATGGTCGGGACAGCGGCCGCCGGGCGCATCCTGGACCGCAAGATGGCTGTGCGTTTCGACGCCAATGTCTCGCCGGCCCTGGGCTGGCGCTTCGAGCCGGAAAGCTCCGAGATCATCTTCCGCGTCGGCGAGACGCAGACGGTGTTCTACAAGATCACCAACACGACGGACCGGGTCTCCACCGGCATCGCGACCTTCAACGTCACGCCGACGCAGGGGGCCGCCTATTTCGTCAAGCTGCAATGCTTCTGCTTCACCGAGCATACGCTGCAGCCGGGCGAGACGCTGGAAGCGCCGGTCGTGTTCTATGTCGACCCCGAGATCGAGCAGAACCGCGATCTCAACGGGGTCAAATCATTGACGCTGTCCTACACCTATTTCCCGTCCAAGGCCGGCCAGCCGGTCGCGGATGGCAAGGGTGACGCGGGCAAGTCGAAACTATAAGAACTGCGACAGCACCAAGCGCTGCGCAGCAGAGTCGGACGCGGAGACAAAGTAAGATGGCCGGGGCCCATACCAAGAACCACGATTACCATCTCGTCGACCCGAGCCCGTGGCCGCTCGTCGGCGCGAGCAGCGCGACGATCATGGCCATCGGCGCGGTCATGTGGATGAAGGCGATGACCGTCGCCGGCATGCATCTCGGCCCCCTGGTCTTCGGCGTCGGCCTGCTCGGTGTTCTCTACACCATGCTCGCATGGTGGATGGACGTGGTGCGCGAGGCCGAGCACGAGGGCCACCACACCCGCGTCGTCCAGCTTCACCATCGCTACGGCATGCTGATGTTCATCGCCTCCGAGGTGATGTTCTTCGTCGCCTGGTTCTGGGCCTTCTTCGACGCCAGCCTCTTCAGCGGCGAAACGATCCAGTACGCCCGCCACGACTTCACCGGCGGCGTCTGGCCTCCCAAGGGCATCCAGACCTTCGATCCCTGGCACCTGCCGCTGCTGAACACGCTGATCCTGCTGACCTCGGGCACGACGGTGACCTGGGCGCATTACGCGCTGCTGCAGGACGACCGCAAGGGTCTGAAGCAGGCGCTCTGGCTGACCGTGTTCCTCGGCGGCCTGTTCTCGATCGTGCAGGCCTACGAGTACGCCCACGCCACCTTCGCCTTCAGCGGCCATATCTATGGCGCGACCTTCTTCATGGCGACCGGCTTCCACGGCTTCCACGTGCTCATCGGCACGATCTTCCTGGCGATCTGCCTGTACCGGGTCTATCTCGGCCACTTCAAACCGGCCCAGCATCTCGGCTTCGAGTTCGCGGCCTGGTACTGGCACTTCGTCGACGTGGTGTGGCTGTTCCTGTTCGCGGCGATCTATGTCTGGGCGTCCGGCGCCGGATCGGCCGCGGCGCACTGAGCGGCCGCCTCAAGACAATCCCGAAGGCGGCCGCGAGGCCGCCTTTGTTTTTTGCGGGAAACCATGATGGCAGAGTACGAGCATATCAGCCCCTCGCCCTATGCGACCGGCCTTTCCGGCCGTTGCCCGCGCTGCGGCGAAGGCAAGCTCTTCGACGGGTTTCTGAAGCTGCGCCCTCGTTGTGCCGCGTGCGGGCTGGATTTCGCCTTCGCCGACTCGGCTGACGGCCCTGCCGTGTTCATCATGCTGATCGCGGGCTTCGCGGTTCTTGGCGCGGCGCTCGCTGTCGAGATCGCCTATGAGCCGCCGATCTGGGTGCATCTCTCGATCTGGCTGCCGCTGGCCATCACCGTCTGCCTCGCCCTGCTGCGGCCGATGAAGGGGCTCGCGGTCGCGCTGCAATACGCCCACAAGGCCGAGGAAGGCAGGCGAGAAAAGTGAGCGCGCAGACAATGCCAGACAGCACACGGCGTCCGAGCCTTCTCCTGCCCGCGATCCTGACCATCTGCGGGACTTTGGTGCTCTGCACGCTGGGGAGCTGGCAGCTGTTGCGGATGGGCGAGAAGCACAGCTTCATCGAGCGCCTGCAAGCGCAGGCAGCGAGCCCTCCGGCGCCCCTCCCGCCCGAGCAGCAATGGAGCACGCTCGACCCAGCGAAGCTCGACCTGACGCGGGTCGCGGCATCCGGGCGTTACGTCGACGGCCCCTTTGCCGGCGTGCGCACCACGATCGCATCGGGCGGACCGGGAACGCGCCAGCTCTCCGGCTTCGGCCGCTGGATCTTCCAGGGGTTCCGGCTCGATGCCGGCGGGGTCATCCTGATCAATCGCGGATTCGTGCCGGAAGCGCGCCTGGGCGAGATCAAGCCGGCCTCCGGACCGGCAACCGTGAGAGGCTTCCTGCGCACGCCCGAAGCACGCAACAGCTTCACCCCAGCCGACCTCCCGGCCAATCGCGAGTTCTTCACACGCGATCCGGCCGCCATTGCGTCCTCCCTCGGCCTGGCGGCCGCGCCGTTCTATCTCGAGCTCGAGCGTCAGGGAGACGGGCTGACGCCGCCGGCCGGCGTCGATGTCAAAGAGTTGATCGGACGTATTCCCGACAACCACCTGCAATACGCACTGACCTGGTTCGGGCTGGCCCTGACCCTGATCGGTGTCTTCATCGCCTTCGCCTGGCAGGCCCGGCGACAGAAACACGACTGACCTCGCCCCGCGGCCCTGCCGCGGGCGCGCAACCTTTGCCCTCGCTGCGCTCCCGGCCTATAGCAGCAGCACGACCACAGAGAGCGACACCGTGCTGCATGTCTCCACCCGGGGCGAAGCGCCCTCCCTCGCCTTTTCCGACGCCCTGCTCGCCGGGCTCGCCCGCGATGGCGGCCTTTTTGTCCCGAAGGCCTGGCCCAGAATTGAAGCCCAGGACATCGCGGGCTTCGCCGGCAAACCCTATGCCGAAGCTGCCGAGCGCATCATCGGCGCGCTGGCCGACGGAGATATCGAGACGGCGGCGCTGCGCGCCATGATCCGCGAGGCCTATGCCACCTTCCGGCATCCGGCCACCTGTCCGCTGACGCAGCTCGGCGACAATCTCTTCGTGCTCGAGCTGTTCCACGGCCCTACTCTGGCATTCAAGGATGTGGCAATGCAGCTGCTTGGGCGGCTGATGGACCATGTGCTGGTGCAGCGCGGCGAGCGCGCCACCATTGTCGGCGCAACCTCCGGCGACACAGGCGGTGCTGCCATCGACGCCTTCAAGGGGCTCGAGCGGGTCGACATGTTCATCCTCTATCCGCAGGGGCGCGTCTCGGACGTGCAGCGGCGGCAGATGACCACAGTGGACTCACCCAATGTCCACGCCATCGCGGTCGAGGGCACGTTCGACGATTGCCAGAACCTCGCCAAGGCGATGTTCAATCACCACACGTTCCGCGACGAGCTGCGCCTCTCCGGCGTGAATTCGATCAACTGGGCCCGCATCGCGGCGCAGGTGGTCTACTACTTCACCTCGGCTGTCGCCCTCGGCTCGCCCCGGCGCAAGGTCTCTTTCGCGGTGCCGACCGGCAATTTCGGCGACGTGCTCGCCGGTTGGGTCGCCAAGCGCATGGGTCTGCCGATCGAGCGCCTGGTGATCGGCACGAACAGCAACGACATCCTGCCGCGCACGCTCGAGAGCGGCGCCTATGAGATGCGGGGCGTCGCCGCCACGACCTCCCCTTCGATGGACATCCAGATCTCCTCGAATTTCGAACGCCTGCTGTTCGAGGCGCATGACCGCGACGGTGCCGCCGTGCGCCGGCTGATGCAGTCCTTGCAGCAATCCGGCCGGTTCGAGATCGCGCCGGAGCCGCTGGCCCGCATCCGCTCCGAGTTCGACGCCGGCGCGGTCGACGAGGCCGAGGTCGCCGACGAGATCGGCCGCACGTGGCGCGAGGCCGGCTATCTGCTCGACCCCCATAGCGCGATCGGGGTTGCAGCCGCGCGCCGGGGCCTCGGGGCAGATCCTGCCACGCCTATGATCGTGCTCGGCACAGCCCATCCCGCCAAGTTCCCCGCAGCCGTTGCGGCGGCGAGCGGTGTCACGCCCGCCCTGCCAGCCCATCTCGGCGACCTGATGGAGCGCAAGGAGCGCTTCACCCTGCTGCCGAACGACCAGGGGCGCATCGAGGCCTTCATCCGGCAGAACGCCCGGACAGTGCGGGGAGCGGCGGCATGATCGCGACGGGGCCGGCCGAGATCGCCGAACTGGCCACGCCTGCGCCACGCTCGCCGGGGGCGCATGACCCTGAGGTCGACCTGACGACCCTGCCCTCCGGCCTGCGCATCGTCTCGCAGCGCATGGACCATGCGTCCACCGTCTCGCTCGGCATCTGGATCGGGGCCGGCGCGCGCGACGAGCTTCCGAACGAACACGGCCTGGCGCATCTGCTCGAGCACATGGCCTTCAAGGGCACGGCGCGGCGCAGCGCCCGTGAGATCGCCGAGGAGATCGAAAGCGTTGGCGGGGATCTCAACGCCGCGACCAGCGTCGAGTACACCTGCTACACAGCCCGGGTCCTGGGCTCCGACCTCGCACTCGCCGTGGACATCCTGGCCGATATCCTGACGTCGCCAGCGCTTGCGCCCGAGGAACTCGCCCGCGAGAAGGGTGTCATCCTGCAGGAGATCGGCGCGGTTCAGGATACGCCCGACGATCTCGTCTATGACCGCTTCCTGCAGGCGGCCTTTCCGGACCAGCCCCTCGGCCGCCCGATCCTGGGAACAGCGAAGACGGTCAACAGTTTCACACCCGACGCCATCCGGGCCTATCTGGCGCGGCACTACCATGCCGGCAACATGGTGCTGGCTGCTTCGGGCGCCGTCGACCATGACGAGCTCGTCGCCTTGGCACGTGACAGGCTCGCCAGCCTCCCATGCAAACCCGTCAAAGCCTTCGAGCGCGAAGATGGTCATTACCGGGGCGGCGAAGCGCGGATCGAGGGCGACGAGGAGCAGGTCCATCTGGTGCTCGGCTTTCCCGGCCAGCCTTTCCGGGACGGCGCGCATTACCCGCTCCAGGTGTTCTCCTCCGTGCTCGGCGGAGGGCTGTCATCCCGGCTGTTCCAGGAGGTGCGCGAGCAGCGCGGCCTCGCCTATTCCATCGACGCCTTCCACTGGCCCTTCTCCGATTGCGGCGTCTTTGGAATCAGCGCCGGCACGGCACCGGAAGATGCGAGCGAGCTGATCGATGTCGCGCTTGGTTGCCTGCGGCAGGCTGCCGAAGATGTGACGGAGGTCGAGGTTGCACGCGCCCGGGCCCAGATGAAGGTCGGGCTGCTGGCCTCGCTTGAGAGCCCTGGTGGCAAGCTTGAACAGATGGCCCGCCAGGTGCTTGTCTTCGGACGTGCGATACCGCGCGAGGAGCTGGCGCACCGGCTCGATGCTGTCACGCTGGAGGATGTTCGCGCCGCCGGACGTTCTCTGCTCGGGCACCAGCCAACGATCGCCGCCGTTGGTCCGCTGTCCGGTCTCCCGGCGGCAGAGCAACTGCGGCAGGCCGCACGCTCCGGGGATTGAGCAACCATGGCTCTCTTCCGCTTCTCGACCGACCCGCCAGCCCGCCCGCTCGTTCGCACGCCGAACCTGTTTCTGCGGGCGCCACTGGCGAACGACTATGCGGCCTGGGCGGTTCTGCGGATGGAGAGCCGGGAATTCCTGACGCCCTGGGAGCCGGTCTGGAACGAGGATGACCTGACGCGGAATTCGTTCCGCCTGCGCGTCAAGCGTGCCGCACGTGAGATCGCGGCTGACGAAGCCTATCCCCTGTTCATTTTCGATGCCGGCAGCGAAACCTTGCTGGGGGGACTGACGCTCGGACTGATTCGCCGCGGCGTCGCCCAGGCCTGCACGCTCGGCTACTGGATGGGGCAACGCCACGCCGGCAAGGGATATATGACCGAAGCCGTGCGCGGCGCGGTGCGCTTCGCTTTTTCCGACCTCGGCCTGCATCGCGTCGAAGCCGCCTGTCTGCCCGGCAATGAGCCGTCTCGCCGGCTGCTGGAGCGCGTCGGCTTCCGCTGCGAAGGCGAGGCGCGGGCCTATCTGCGCATCAACGGAAACTGGGCGGACCACTTGCTCTATGCGATGATTTCGACGGACCGGCTGCTCGGCCCCGCGGAGACGGGCGGCGCGCGATGATCCACAGGGCCGAGCCTCTGCCTTGCCCTCGCCACGACCGGTCGGTACGACTGGGTCCCCCGCCCCGCTTGAGCGCGGCCCACACAGTTACCGAGTCGCGCTTGTCCCTTCCTGACCGACTTCTCCGGTTTGGCCTTGCCTTTGTCGGCCTCGCACTCCTGTTCGTGCTGTCCCTGGCCGCACCGGCCCAGGCCGTCGAGGCCGTCCGCGTCCCTGTCGACGCACCGGTGATCGACCTGACCCATGTGGTCGAGCGCAACAAATCCGATGGCGACGTCATCCAGATCTCGACCGCGCCGGGGCCCGACGGCATCGTGCGCCGCATCGCGGTCAGGGCACGCGAGTCGGGCGCACGGCCGGACTGGATCGTCTTCGCGCTCACAAATGATTCCGACGAGCAGATCGACCGGCTGCTGGTCGCGCCGTTCCATCGCCTGATCGGCTCCGGCGTGATCTGGCCTGATCTCGGCGACACGCGGATCGAGGCCGTGACGGCGAGCCAGGGGCTTCGCCCCGAGCGCGAGGATAGCCCGGACGCCGACGTCTTCATGATCACGCTCGACCCGGGCACGACGGTGACCTTCGTCGCCGAGCTGAAATCTCCGAACCTGCCTCAGCTCTATCTGTTCGAGCAGGAGGCCTATCGCCAGAAGACCAACGGGCTGACGCTCTACAAGGGCATCATCATCGGCATTGCCGGCCTGCTCGCGCTCTTCCTGACCATCATCTTCGTGGTCAAGGGAGCGGTGATCTTCCCGGCCGCCGCCGCCCTGGCCTGGGCCGTTCTCGCTTATGCAGGGCTCGATTTCGGCTTCTTCCAGCGCATCTTCCCGCTGACGCCGGCGATCGAGCGCATCTACCGCGCCGGAGCGGAAGTGGTGCTGGCGGCGACGCTGCTCGTCTTCCTCTTCGCCTATCTCAACCTGTCGCGCTGGCATGTCCGCTACAGCCACGTGACGATCATCTGGATCCTCGGCCTCTTCGGCCTCGTCGGTCTGGCCGTCTTCGATGCCCCGATGGCGTCGGGCATCGCGCGCATCTCGATCGCCGCCGTCGCGGCCGTCGGCTTCGTGCTGATCCTGCACCTGGCGACGCATGGCTACGAGCGCGCCGTCATGCTGATCCCGACCTGGTTCCTGCTCGCCGTCTGGGTGACGGCGGCCGGGTTCACGGTCACCGGCCAGTTCCAGCGCGACCTCGTCGCGCCCGCCCTGATCGGCGGGCTGGTGCTGATCGTGCTGCTGATCGGCTTCACCGTCATTCAGCACGCCTTCGCCGGCGGCGCGCTGGCGCAGGGCCTTGTCTCCGATACCGAGCGACGGGCGCTGGCGCTGTCGGGCTCCGGCGATCTCGTCTTCGACTGGGATGTCAGCGCCGACAAGATCTTCGTCTCGCCGCAGACCGAGACCCTGCTCGGCCTGTCGCGCGGCGCGCTCGAAGGTTCGGCGGCGCGCTGGCTTGAATACATGCATGTCTCCGATCGCGACCGCTATCGCGTCACGCTCGATGCCGTGCTGGAACAGCGGCGCGGCAAGCTGCAGCTCGATTTCCGTCTGCGAGCCGCCAATGGCAGCTATCACTGGTTCAACCTCAAGGCCCGACCCGTCATCGGCTCCAACGGCGAGGTCATCCGCGTGATCGGCACGCTCGCCGATGTCACCGAGCAGAGGACTGCGCAGGAGCGGCTGCTGCATGACGCGGTGCATGACAACCTGACCGGCCTGCCCAACCGCAAGCTGTTCCAGGACCGTCTCGGCGCCGTCTTCGGCTTCTGCCGCGCCGACGACAATATCCGCCCGACAGTGATCGTCATCGACATCGACCGCTTCAAGCAGGTCAACGAGTCGGTCGGCTTCTCCGCGGGCGATTCGATCCTGCTGACGCTCGCCCGCAGGCTCGGCCGTCTGCTGCGGGCGCAGGACACGCTTGCCCGCATCGGCGGCGACACCTTCGCCATGATCCTTGTCTCCGAGCGGGACCCCGAGCGTATCCTGGCCTTGGCGGAACTCGTTCGCCGCGCCGTCTCGACGCCGGTGACCTTCGCGGAACGCGAGATCTTCCTGACCCCCTCGATCGGGCTTGCACTGTTCGACGCCTCGCCGGCGGCCCGCAAGGACGATGCGCTGAAGAACGCCGAGCTGGCGATGGCGCATGCCAAGCGCCAGGGCGGCAACAAGATCGAGGTCTTCGTGCCCGCGATGCGGACCGATCGCAACGATCGTCTTGCCCTGGAGAGCGATCTGCGTCGCGCCATTGAGCGCGGCGAGATTCAGGTGATGTACCAGCCGATCGTCAGGCTGGAGGACCGGACCATCGCGGGCTTCGAGGCCCTGGTGCGCTGGGACCACCCACGCGAGGGCCGGCTGCTGCCGCAGGATTTCCTGGCGATCGCTGAGGAAACCGGGCTGATCGTCGATCTCGGCGTCTATGTGATGGACCGTACCGCACGCGAGCTCGCCGCCTGGCAGGCCGCGCTCGAGGTCGACCCGCCGATCTTCGCCAGCGTCAACGTCTCGAGCCGCCAGTTGCTGCGCCACGACCTGCTGCATGACGTCAAGACGGTGCTGGCGCGCCGGCGCGTCTTGCCGGGCACGCTCAAGCTCGAGATCACCGAAAGCCTGGTGATGGAGAATCCGGAATATGCCGCGCAGATGCTCTCGCGCATCCGCGAACTCGGCGCCGGGCTCTCGCTCGATGATTTCGGCACCGGCTATTCCTCGCTGTCCTATCTGCAGCGGTTTCCGTTCGACACGATCAAGGTCGATCAGAGCTTCGTGCGCCAGATGGGCAACGGGAAACCGCCGGTGATCCTGCGCTCGATCGTCCAGCTCGCCGCCGATCTGCGCATGGACGTCGTTGCCGAGGGCGCGGAGACGGAGTCGGATGCGATCGAGCTCTACCAGCTCGGCTGCCAATATGCGCAGGGCTATATCTTCGGGCAGCCGATGAGCGCAGCCGAAGCCCGCAGGCTGGTGGGCGCGAGCGCCGCGTCCTCTTCGGAAGCAGCGTAACCCCTCCCCTATACCGGGAGGGAGGCCGGCGCCGCTCAGGCGTGTCCGGCCGTGCTGGACAGGAACGCGGGATCGATGCCGATCTTGTGCAGCGCGCGTTGGTATTTGGTTTCGATGCTGTCGTCGAAGAGCAGCGCCGGGTCAGCGGCGCAGTGCAGCCAGCCATTCGACTGGATCTCGGATTCAAGCTGCCCCGCTCCCCAGCCCGCATAGCCAAGAGCAAGCACCGCGTTCTCCGGACCGCTGCCAATGGCAATGGCCCGCAGGATATCCAAGGTCGCCGTCAGGCAGATGCCGTTGTCGATCGGCAGGGTCGCCGATTCCAGGAAGAAGTCCGAGGAGTGCAGCACGAAGCCACGCTTGGTCTCCACCGGTCCGCCGCGCAGCACCTGCATCCGTTCGGCCTGGCTCGGCAGGCGAATCAGCTCTTCCGAGGGAATCACGTCGAGCTGGACCAGCAGATCGGGAAACCGCGTGTCCGGCGCCGGCTTGTTGAGGATGATGCCCATGGCGCCATCCTCGGAATGCGCACAGATATAGACCACGCTGCGGCTGAAACGCGCGTCAGTCATGCCGGGCATGGCAATCAGGCACTGCCCGTCGAGATAGCTGCGGCCGCTGACGCGTTGGCTCGATCCGATCTTCATACCGCCATGCTAAATCCAATCGGCCCGGCTGGAAACCGGTGTCCTTGAAAATGCCGGCACCGCGATTGCGCCCCAATCATGCGGCATAGGATGAATGGCTGCATGTCACATGATTGCCAGCAAATGTGAGAGAGATTGTTTCGCTTTTTGCAGACGCATTCCCTAAGACGGTCATCGTGAAGTTGGCATTGCTCTCACTCGCGCTCGCCGCGCTGGCGTTCAGCGCTCCTGCTCAGGCGCAGGAGGCGGCGGTGTCGTCATGGTCCCGCAGCACGCATTCCTCGATCCGCCTGATCGCCGGAGCGACGGCCCCCTCGGGCAAGCAACGCATCGGCGTCGAGATCACTATGGCGCCAGGCTACAAGACCTATTGGCGCAACCCCGGCGATTCCGGCGTTCCTCCCTCCTTCGACTGGAGCGGCTCCACTAATGTCGGTGGCCTCGACGTGCGCTGGCCCGCGCCGGAACGCTTCGAGGATGGCACCGGCTTTTCGATCGGCTATGTCGGCGAGGTCGTGGTGCCGGTGTCGGTGCAGCCGGTCGACCCCAGCAAGCCAGTCATGGTCGTGCTCAAGCTCGATTATGCCGTCTGCGAGAAGATGTGCATTCCCGCCAAGGGCGAGGCTCAGCTCTGGCTCGAGCCCGGCGTGACCTCGGTCACCTCGCCACGGCTCGAGAGCTTCGAGGCGCGGGTGCCGATTCCCGTCAAGCTTGGGCCGCACAAAGAGAAGATCTCGGTGATCGAGGTACTGCCCGGCGAGGCTGGACCCGAGCCCAAGGTCAAGCTCGTGCTGCAGGCTCCGCCGGACGGCGCGATCGAGGATGTCTTCGTCGAGGGGCCCGGCGCCTGGTCCTTCAGCAAACCGGTCCTGAAGCCGCAGGCCGATGGCACGGTGCTCGCCCATGTCCGGATTACCGACCGTCCCAAGGGCGCAGCGGGACCGGTGCCCTTCATCGTGACGGTGCGCGGCAAACCTGCGGCGGTCGAGACGCGGCTTGAACTCGACATCCCGGTCGCCAAGCCCTAATCCCTGACCGAGCGGCGAAGGCCGCATGGCTCACGGAGAACAGGCGATGACGATCAAGGTGGGTGACACACTTCCGCAGGCGACGTTCCGCGTGATGACGGCGGACGGCCCGGCAGCGAAGACGACCGAAGACCTGTTCAAGGGCAAGAAAGTGGTGCTGTTTGCGGTGCCCGGCGCCTTCACGCCGACCTGCCACAAGAATCACCTCCCCGGCTATCTCGCCAAGGCTGCAGAGATCAAGGGCAAGGGCGTCGACGCCATCATGGTGACCGGCGTCAACGACGTCTTCGTCATGGATGCGTGGTCGAAGGCAACGGGCGCAGTCGGCGTCATCGAGTTCCTCTCGGACGGCAATGCCGATTTCGCCAAGGAGATCGGGCTTTCGCTCGACGGTTCGGGCTTTGGCCTCGGAACCCGCTCGCAGCGCTATTCGATGATCGTCGAGAACGGCGTGGTCGAGGCTCTCAATGTCGAAGACGCACCGGGCAAGGCCGACGTCTCCGGCGCCGAGGAAATGCTGAAGCAGCTCTGAGCGCTTCGTGCATGAAAGAGCCCGCCCGGCACCCGCCGCGCGGGCTTTTTCATGCCTGCTGCAACGATGCTGATCGAAAGCATGGCGCTTTGTCATGAGACAGATGCAGCGCCCCCGGGCTAGCGTGACAGCGCTATTGGGAGAGGCTGCATGTCCGAGATCACCATCCGCCCGCTCGTCGCGAGCGACCGTACCGCCTGGGGACCGCTCTGGCAGGGCTACCTGACCTTCTACAAGTCGAGCCTGCCGGAAGAGATCCATGACCTGACCTTCGCCCGGCTCACAGGCGGCAAGGAGCCGATGGGTGGCTTCATCGCCGAACGCGACGGCAAGGCTGTCGGCATCGTGCACTGGGTCACGCACCGCACCACCTGGAGCGCCAAGGATATCTGCTATTTGCAGGATCTGTTCGTCAGCCCGGATATCCGTGGCGGCGGCGGCGGCCGGAAGCTGATCGAAGCCGTGCGGCAGATGGCCGAGGCCAAGGGCTGTTTCCGCGTCTACTGGCAGACGCATGAGACGAATCTTCAGGCGCGCGAACTCTACGACAAGGTCGCCGATCTCTCGGGCTTCCTGGTCTATCGGCAGCCGCTCGGCTGACGAGCCTGCTGGGCTCTATCGCCCTGGCTTGAACGGCGCCATGCCGGCGCGGGCGAGCATATCGGCGCGCTCGTTCATCTCATCGCCGGCGTGGCCCTTGACCCATTTCCACTCGATCTTGTGACGGCCGAGCGCGGCATCGAGGCGCTTCCAGAGCTCCTCGTTCTTCACCGGTTTCCGGTCGGCCGTCTTCCACCCGTTCTTCTTCCAGCCATGGATCCAGCCGGTGATGCCCTGACGCAGGTACTGGCTGTCGGTATGCAGCGCCACCGTGCAGGGCCGCGTCAGCGTCTCGAGCGCCGAAATCGCCGCCATCAGCTCCATGCGGTTGTTGGTGGTCATCTGTTCGCCGCCCGAGAGCTCGCGCGCCTTGCCATTGTAGCTGAGGATCGCGCCCCAGCCCCCCGGGCCGGGATTGCCCGAGCAGGCCCCGTCGGTCCAGATCTCTACTGTATCGCTCATCGTTTCAGGCCGTATTCGCGGGCGTCACCGACGCGCTGGTGGAAGGCAAGTTTGCGGTCGTATTCGAGCGGATCGAGCGGCTTGACCAGGGCCCCCGGCGGAACGTTCAACCAGTCCACCAGCCGGGTCAGCAGGAAACGCAGGGCCGAGCCGCGACAGAGCGCCGGAAGCGCCTCAACCTCGGCGGGGGTCAGGGCGCGCACGCTTTCATAGCCCGCGAGGATCGCCTGCCCCTTGGTGAGATTGAACGACGCATCGGCCTCGAAGCACCAGGCATTCAGGCAGATGGCGAGATCATAGGCAAAGGCGTCGGTGCAGGCGAAATAGAAGTCGATCAGTCCCGACAACCGGTCCTTGATGAAGAAGACGTTGTTGGGAAAGAGATCGGCGTGGATCACGCCGCGCGGCAGGCTCTGTGGCCAGTTGGCCTCGTGGAACGCGATTTCCGTCATGACGCGCTTCGCCAGTCCAGGCGAGACCGTCTCGGCCCCGGCACCGGCCTGTTCCGCCAGCGGCCGCCAGCCCGCGACTGACAGATCATTGGACCGGGTCATGCCGAAGCCCTCGCCCGCCTTGTGCAGGAGCGCCAGCCCACGCCCGACCTCGGCGCAATGAGCAGCCGTCGGACGACGCACGGAGAGACCATCGAGGAAAGTCACGATCGCCGCCGGCCGCCCCGCGAGCCGGCTCACAGCCAGACCGTCCTGCGCCTTGACCGGCAGCGGGCAGATCAGCCCGCGCTCGGCCAGATGTTCCATCAGTCCGAGGAAGAACGGCAGATCAGCCGCGCTCACCCGCTCTTCGTACAGCGTCAGGATGAAGAAGCCCTGCGTGGTGTGCAGCAGGAAATTGGAATTCGAGACCCCCTCGGCGATGCCCTTGACCGCCAGCAGATCACCAATGCCGTAACGCGCCACGAAGGCAGCCATCTCATCGTCGGGCACTTCAGTATAGACGGCCAAATTCGCTCACTCGGCCGCATTCGGCGCAGGCTCGCCGCGCAGTTCGCGCGGCAGGGGGAAGAAGACGCTTTCATCGGCGGTCGAGACGGTCTCGACGCGGACGTCATAGCGCTCGGCGAAGGCATCGATGATCTCTTCGACCAGCACCTCGGGAGCGCTGGCGCCCGCCGTGATGCCCAGCCGCTTGATCGCACCGAAGATCGACCAGTCGATCTCGTCGGCGCGCAGCACCAGCCGCGCAGAGGGGCAACCGGCCCGCTCGGCGACCTCGCGCAGGCGCTGCGAATTGGAGGAATTGGGCGAGCCGACGACAAGAAGTCCGTCGACCAGCGGGGCAACCCGCTTCACCGCCTCCTGACGGTTCGTGGTGGCGTAGCAGATATCTTCCTTGTGCGGCGCGATCAGCTCCGGGAACCGCGCCTGCAGCGCCTGGACGATGCCGCGTGTGTCATCGACCGAAAGCGTGGTCTGGGTGACATAGGCAAGTGGTTGGCCGGTGGGAGGAGCAAGCTGCGCCACGTCGTCCAGCGTCTCGATCAGCGTGATCGCACCCGCAGGCAGCTGGCCCATCGTACCGATGACCTCGGGATGGCCGGCATGGCCGACGAGCAGGATATGGCGGCCGCGCTTGTGATGAACCTCGGCCTCGCGATGCACCTTCGTGACCAGCGGGCAGGTCGCGTCGATGGCGAAAAGTGTCCGCGATGCGGCCTCGGCAGGAACCGATTTCGGCACGCCATGGGCCGAAAATATCACCGGACGGGTGGTGTCGGGCACCTCCGACAGCTCCGCGACGAAGACCGCGCCTTTGCGCTTCAGCGATTCGACGACATATTTGTTGTGCACGATTTCGTGGCGCACATAGACCGGCGCGCCATGCAGCGTGAGCGCCTTCTCGACTGCGTCGATGGCGCGCACGACCCCGGCGCAAAAGCCGCGCGGGGCACAAAGCAGGATGTCGAGCGGCGGCTTGGTCACGCGGTTTCGAGGCCTCGGAAATGGTCAGCGCCTTCTTTCGGCGTGCGCCCCGCGATGTCAAGGAAGAGCAGCGCCGCAGGACGTGACGGGCCGTTGCGCAACTCGCCCCTCGCAGCGCAGCAAGGAAGCGCCTAGATAGGCAGCATGGTCGGCTGTGGCACTTGCGCGGGCCTGCTTTCCACAACGAAGAGTTCCCATGGCCGACGCCAGTCACACGAGTTACCTGCCGCCGATCCTGATTTTCTGTGCAGGCGCAGTCATTGCCGTGCCGCTGTTTCGTCGTCTCGGCCAATCCGCCGTGCTCGGCTATCTTGCGGCCGGCATCGCGATCGGCCCTTCGGTGCTCGCCCTGGTCAATGACCCGGACGCGATCCGGGGCACCGCCGAGATCGGTGTCGTGCTGCTGCTATTCTTGGTTGGGCTGGAGCTTCAGCCGTCACGCCTCTACTCGATGCGCAAGGACATCCTCGGCGCCGGCCTCGCGCAGATGGCGCTCAGCGCGACGGCGATCGGGCTCGTTGGCTGGAAATTCGGTCTCTCCGTCGGCGGCGCCATTGCGGTGGGGCTTGCGCTTGCCCTGTCTGCGACATCGATAGCCCTGCAGGTCCTGGAGGAGCGCGGCGACGGCAGCGAAACCTACGGCCGGCGCACCTTCTCGATCCTGCTGTTCCAGGATATCTCGATCGCTCCAGCGCTGGCGCTGCTCCCCCTGCTGGCGACCACGGGCGCGCAGAACCACGGAGGCGCTCCGGCACTCGCGGGATTGGGCCTCGCCCTGCTCGCCGTCGCGCTGCTCGTGCTCGTCGGACGCTACCTGCTCAATCCGTTCTTCCGGATCCTCGCCAGCACCGGCGCGAAGGACGTGATGACCGCGGCCGCGCTGCTGATCGTGCTCGGTGCCGCGATGCTGATGGAGCGGGTCGGCCTCTCCATGGCCATGGGCGCCTTCCTCGCCGGAGTGCTGCTGGCGGACTCGCATTTCCGGCACGAGCTCGAAGCCGATATCGAGCCGTTCCGCGGCGTGCTGCTCGGCCTGTTCTTCATGGCGGTCGGCATGTCGCTCGACCTCCAGCTCGTTTTCGAAAACGCCCTGCTGCTGGCGCTCGCGGCGCCATTGCTGGTCGCCTTCAAGATCGTCGTCGCGGCAACGATCCTGCGCGTCTCCTGTTCGTCGAGGACCGAAGCCATACGGGCCGGTGCCCTGCTCTCGCCGGCCGGCGAATTCGCCTTCGTTCTCCTGCCGCTCGGTGCTGCGCTCGGGCTGCTCAACAGCCAGCAGGCGGCCCTGGCGACATCTCTCGCCGCACTCTCGATGCTGATCGGACCGGTTGCCGCCAAGCTGATCGACCTCTGGCTGACCCGGAGCGCCGCCCCGGCGGAAACCATGGAAGAGGATTTCGAAGGTGCCGGCGGCTCCGTCATGGTCATCGGGTTCGGCCGGTTCGGGCAGGTGGTGACCCAGGCCCTGCTGCTGCAGCACATCCCGGTGACGATCATCGACTCCAATGTCGAGCGCATCCGGTCGGCGTCCAAGTTCGGCTTCCGCATCTATTACGGCGACGGCACGAGACTGGACGTGCTGCGTGCTGCCGGCGCCGGGAAGGCCAAGATCATCTGCATCTGCATCGACAATCGCGAAGCGGCCTTGCGGATCGTCGAGATGGCGAGGGCCGAATTCCCCTCCGCACGGCTGCATGTGCGGGCCTATGACCGTGTCCATGCGATCGAGCTGATGAAAGCCGATGTCGACTTCCAGATGCGCGAAACCTTCGAGTCGGCGCTTGGCTTCGGGCGGGTGACGCTGGAGAGCCTCGGCCTCAGCTATGATGAGGCCAGTCTGGTCATCGACAGCGTCCGTGACCGCGACGCCCAGCGCATGGAGATCCAGTATCACGAGGGCATCGCCGCCGGCATCCAGAAGGTGCCGCGCGTCTCGCCGGAGCCGCTGGTTCAACCGAAGGCCAAGTCCAAGGCACTCACCGAGGAGACGCGCGAGGTCATCGAGGATGGCGGAGCTGAAGTCGCGGTCGGCGGCGTCGGAGAACCGGAATTGTGAACGCACCCGTCAACCCCAACCAGGCCGTCTTCGTCAGCGGCTCGACCTTTCGCCATGTCGCGGTGATGACCGCGACCGGAGCGGTCGGGCTGATGGCGATCTTCGTCGTCGACCTGCTCTCGCTGCTCTACGTCTCCTGGCTCGGCCGGCCGGCGGCGACTGCTGGCGTCGGCTTCGCGACGATCGTGCTGTTCCTGACGGTCTCGATCAATATCGGCTTCATGATCGCGGTCTCGGCGCTGGCCTCCCGCACGCTTGGATCCGGAGACCGCAAGGGCGCGCGCCGGATCGCGGGCTCCGCTATGACCTTGATGGCGCTTGCCGCAATCGCGCTCACGCTGCTGGCATTGCCTTGCCTGCCCTGGCTCCTGAGGCATCTTGGGGCGCATGGCGAGGCCTATGACGTCGCCCTCTCATTCCTTTGGATCGCCCTGCCCTCCAATCTTCTGATGGCGCTGGGCATCGGATTTTCGGGCGTACTGCGCGCCATCGGAGATGCCCGGCGCGCCATGTTCGTTACGCTCGGGGGCGGGCTCGCAACTGCAGTGCTCGATCCGCTGTTCATCTTTGGCTTTGCACTCGGCACAGACGGCGCCGCCTGGGCGACCGTGCTGTCACGTGTCATTTTTGCCTTTGTCGGCTTCCGTGGCGCGGTGAAGATCCACGACATGGTCGGCATGCCCAACCGGCAGGCGCTGCTGGCCGACACGCCGCGCACGCTTGCGATCGCCGGCCCGGCGATCCTGACCAATCTCTCGACGCCGATCGCAAACGCAGTCTTCGCCAGCATCTTCGCGCGCTTCGGAGATGGCGCGATCGCGGCAATGGCGATCATGGATCGGTTGGTGCCGGTCGCCTTTGGCGTGATCTTTGCGCTATCGGGCGCAGTCGGGCCGATCCTTGGCCAGAACTGGGGAGCCGGCCGTTTCGACCGCATGCGCCGCGCGCTCAGCGATTCCGTGATCTTCGCCGTGGCCTGCGTCTGCGTTGCCTGGCTCGCGCTCCTCCTGCTGCGCGGCCCGATCGTCGCCGTATTCCATGCCAGCGGCCTGACCGCAGAGCTGGTGATGTTCTTCTGCCTGATCTCCGGGCCGATGTGGATCTTCGTCGCGATACTCTTCGTCGCCAATGCCGCGTTCAACAATCTCGGCATGCCGATCCTGTCGACTCTCTTCAGCTGGGGGCGCGCAACGCTCGGGACGATGCCGATGGCCTGGGTCGGCGCATATTATGCGGGGCCGAAGGGGGCGATGGTCGGCACCGCGCTCGGGGCTGTGGCGTTCGGCCTCGTCGCGCTGGTCTTTGCCTATCGCGGCATCACGCGCCTGGAGCGCCAGCCCAGGGGCGCGTGAGCATCCAGCATCGCGGCGGCCTCGCTTGCCTGCCCGCCCCGCCCTGCTATCGTTCGGGGTGCAGGCGGCGGCAGACCGCGACGAAGACGGAGAGGCGCCATGATGAACCTGTTCGAGATGATGCAATCGGCCCAGAACGGGCAGGCCATGCAGAATCTGGCTCGGCAATACGGGCTCAGCCAACAGCAGACGCAGAGCGCGCTCGACGCCTTGCTGCCGGCCTTCACCATGGGACTGCAGCGCCAGACGCAGGACCCCCGCGCTTTCGGCAATCTCGCCCAGATGATGACGGCCTCGCCCTTCGGCTCGCTCTATGACGCCGATGGCGATGGCATTCCCGACAACGCCGCGATGATGGGCAACAACGTCCTCAACCAGCTCTTCGGCTCGAAGGACGTCAGCAACGCGCTGGCCGCCCAGGCTGCGGCGACCAGCGGCGTCGGCCAGGCGGTTCTGAAACAGATGCTGCCGGTCATCGCCTCCATGATCATGGGCGGGTTGTTCAAGTCGACCAGCAATCAGGGGCTCGGCGGCATCTTCGGGCAATTCGCCGAGATGATGCAGGGCAGGATGCCGGGCCAGCAGCCCGCGCCCCAAACCCAACCGCAAACGCCGGGGAGCTCGCTCGACGCGATTCTCGGGAGCCTGTTCGGGCAGGCGGCTGGTGCCCCTCCGACACAGGGTGGCGGTCCCTTTGGCGGCGGTCCGCTCGGAGGTGGTCCTCTGGGCGGGGCAAGGCCAGGCGAACCGGCCGGGGCCGACCCGATGGGCGGGCTTCTCGGCCAGATCCTGACCGGGATGCTTGGCGGTGCAGCGGCTCAGCCCCAGGCGGCGCCGCCCCCGTCACAACCGCGTGGCCAGGCCACCAGGCCCACGGCAGAGCCTGAGCTTGAGCCGGAACCGGACCAGCCGGCGCCTTCGGGCGAAGCCGGGCCGGGGTCGATCGGCCTCGACGCGCTGAACCAGATGTTCGAGCATGGTCGCCAGGTGCAGGACGACCATCAGAACGCGCTGAAGTCGATTCTGGACGCGATGCTCGGCGGCGGGCAGCGTCGCTAATTCATCGGACCGGATATCGTATCCGGCCTGATGACTTAACCTTTTGTCTTTGCATCGGCTTTGCCGAAAACCGCAATCCGCTTTTCGGGCCGATGCTTTCGGCACTCATCGCCCTGTCCCGATCAGGCGCTGCGCCGCTGCGACCACTCGATCACGGCGCCACGGCCTTCGGACATGGCCGCAGCGATCGCCCGGAGATCGGCGACATTGTCGCGCGTGCGGAAGCTCGAGACGAGATCGTTGAGGCGCCGGATCTGATCGCCCAGTGCGCTGGCAGAGGCTGCGCTCTGTTCGGCCAGTGCGGCGTTCTGCTGGGTCATCTCGTCCATAAGCGCGACCGACTGGCTCATCTCGTCGATTCCATTGGCCTGCTCGGCCGAGGCCGCGGAGATTTCGGATACGGTCGCGGAGACTTTTCGCGATGCGGCCACGATCTGATCGAGCGCTTCACCGGCAGAGCGGACGAGCCCGACGCCCTGGGCCACCTCCGCTMCCGATTCCGAGATCAGCGCGCTGATACCCTTGGCGGCCTCGCCCGAGCGCTGCGCCAGCGTGCGGACCTCCGAGGCGACCACGGCAAAGCCCCTGCCGGCATCGCCCGCCCGCGCCGCTTCGACCGCCGCATTCAAGGCGAGCAGATTGGTCTGAAAGGCGATCTCGTCGATGACCGAGGTGATGTCGGAGATCTTTCGTGAGGCCGTCTCGATGCGTGCCATTGCAGCGACCGCATCATGGACGATTGCACCGCCCCGTTGCGCCACGCTCATCGCCTCATCGGCCAGCGAGACGGCCTGCTTCGATGCCTGCGCAGAGGCCTTGACCGAGGCGGCAAGCTCTTCCGTGGTTGCCGCAGTCTCCTCCAGCGAGGACGCCTGTTCCTCGGTGCGCTTCGAGAGATCGTCTGCGCCCATATTGATCTCGCGCGCCGCGTTGCCGACATCGGCCGCAGTCGCCTGGATGGTGGTGATCGTCATCGAGAGATGCTCCACCGCCGTATTGAAATCGTCGCGCAGCTTCTCATAGGCAGCGGTAACCTCCGCATCGATGCGATGGCTGAGATCGCTCTTCGAGAGCAGGTCGAGGCCCTCTGCCAGCAGCCCCATGACCAGCCCCTGCTCCCGCGCGAGTTGCTCCTGCTGCTTTGCCTGCTCGGCCCGCTCGGTCTCGATCTGCCGGCGCTGCTGCTCGGAAAGGTCTCGTCCCTCGGCGCTCTCCGCCTCGAGACGCTGCACGGCAAGGCCGTTTTCCTTGAAGACCTGAACCGCACGCGCCATCGCGCCGATCTCGTCCTTGCGCGCCTGGCCCTGAACTTCGACCGCGTAATCGCCCCTGGCGAGATCATCCATGCGCGATCTCAGCGCTTCCAGCGGCCTGGTGATCGAAAACCGGGTCAGCAAGGCAGCACCGCCCAGGCCAAGCAGGATGCCCAGGGCTGAGAGGCCCAGAATGACGATGCTCAGTTCGCTGGCCTCGGCATCGAGCGTTTCCGAGGTCGCCTGGGTTTCCGTCTTGATGGCTTCGTTGAGTTTGCCTGCGGCGGTGACGATCTCGCCAATTGTGCGATCGAGCTGGGACATGACCGACAACGCGGCCAGATCCTCGTCCTTCGCGGCCTGGGCGACGATATCGTCGATCTGCGGTTTGAGCGCGGAGAGTGCCCGGCCCATGGCGTCGAACTCGGCAGCCTTCTGCGGGAAGCTGATCTTGGCCTCGATCAGCTGGAACTGCGCACGGTCATAGGCCTTGCGCACATCCTCGATGCTGGTCGCGTTCTGCTTCATGAATTCGGGATAGGCGATCGCCTTGTAGAGATCGCGCACGATGTCGGTCATGGCGCGGGTGGTCCGGCCCGAATCGAGGATCGCCGTCGCATTGTGCGAGATCAGATCGGAATATGCCTTCTGGATCCGCGCATATTCGCGGCCGGCATAGACGGCAGTTGCAACGCTGATCAATCCGAGAACGATCAGCGGGATCGCGATCTTGGTCCTGAGACGCAGATCCTGAAAGCGCAGAGAAATCCGCATACCGACACCCACCCCCCCGAGAAGCATCGAACCGGGCATCGCCGCGGCATGTCGGGAACGTTCGGCGGGAATGCTGAAAAATAGGTTACGAATGCCGATTAGGGCCAAATTGCAGGCGAAATGGCTTCAAATCCCGCTTCCGCCATGCCCGGCGAGAGCTTGGAAAAGAAAAACGGACGGAAGCACGAAGCTCCCGCCCGCAAGAAACGCGCAGTGCCAAGGGGTCAGGCGCTGCACGCAACCGTCGAATTCGAACCGGCCGCGACCGGACGCGGCGTGAGAGGCTTGGCGACAGCATTCTTCACCTGAGCCTGTCGAACGCCCTCTTCGCGCCGGAGAGAGGCGACGCCGGCCCGCGCGCTGGAGCGGGCCGCGAGAGCCGCCGAAGGGTCCTTCAGCCAGGATACGGTCAGCGCGCCGTCGATATCGGAGCGGACGAGACCGATATCCTTGAGGCCGCGCTCGTCGAGTTCGGAGAGCCTCAGCACCTCACGGCGGTGAATCAGAGCGCGCGTCAAGGCTTTCACGCCAACATAACCGCCGGCCACAACACGCGTGACGCCGGTGGCGACGAACGAGAGCGACTTCGGAACGAATGTCAGGATCAGCATGGCGACCTCCTTCAGGGGTCTGGCGGCAAAACGAGCATTTTCCGGCCCGGCTGGAGCGCACCGACGACACGGACTGGAGAATGTGCGCAGGATAGCTTTGCGCTGGCCATCAGCCAAACGAATGGTTATGATGCTTCACAGCACGGATATTGATGATCCATCGTGGGGGTGCTCCATGGCGCATGTTCTCGACGCCGACCAGCTCAAGACCTTTGTCGCCATTGCCGATACGGGCTCGTTCACTCGCGCGGCGGAGATCGTCTACAAGACGCAATCCGCCGTCTCGATGCAGATGAAGCGCCTTGAGGAACGGGTCGGGCGCCCGCTCTTCGGCCGCGACGGACGCCACGCCAAGCTGACGGAAGATGGTGAGCGCCTGCTGGATTACGCGCGCCGCATCGTGCGCCTCAATCTCGAATGCGTGGCGAGCTTCGCCGATGCAGACCTCAAGGGGCGCATCCGCCTCGGCGTCCCCGACGACTATGCCGACCGCTATCTACCCGAGATCCTGGCTCGCTTTGCTCATTCCAACCCGCGCGCCGAGGTGACGGTCGTCTGCGAGCCGACTCCGATGCTGGCCGAGCGCATCGGCACCGGTGATATCGACCTTGCCATCATCACCCATGTCGAAGGCCGCGGTCAGGGCGAGATCATCCGGATCGAGCCACTGCTCTGGGTCACCTCTGCGCGCCATACCGTCCATGAGGAGGACCCGCTCCCGCTCGCGCTCGGCCGTCCGACCTGCAATTGG
Source organism: Allobosea sp. P4_E12 (assembly GCF_056401655.1). Lineage (NCBI taxonomy): Bacteria > Pseudomonadati > Pseudomonadota > Alphaproteobacteria > Hyphomicrobiales > Alloboseaceae > Allobosea > Allobosea sp. P4_E12. The sequence continues at coordinate 201,410 of NZ_JBFUIY010000011.1, forward strand.
CGGCAGGCTGCGGTCGAAGCGCTGGAGAAGAAGGGGCGCCGCTTCCGCGTGCTCTATGCGAGCTGGAATTCGACTGCGGTCGGTGCAGCCGTGGTCGCCGGCCTCGCCGTCTCTGTGCTGCCGGAGAGCGCGATCAGGCCCGGTATGCGCATACTCGGCCCCAGCGAGGGCTATGCAACCCTGCCGTCCTGCAAGATCGGGCTATTGCGCACGCGCTTCGACCCGTCGGTGCTCTCCAATGCCCTGGCGGAGCACATCATCCAAAGCCTCGACAACCTCGCGAGCTTCAAGACGGCGGCGGAGTAGAACCGTCCGCAGCCTGCCCTGGGCCCGGCTCCCTCGGGAGCCGTGGTTTTCAGGGATTGAGCCCGGTCTGTACCGCTTCGAATACACCGCGTACGAACCGACCTATCTCCTGCCCGCCGACGATCACGGACATCGAGATCAGGCCAGCAACGAGCCCATACTCGATCGCCGTCGCGCCGCGGTTGTCGCGGGCGAAGCCGAGAAGAAGGGTGAGCAATCGTTCCATGGCCGGATGCTCGCTCCGAAGCTTCGGAGAAAGCGTTAACGCCCGATGGCAAATGCCGCGAACCACCGACCTTGCCTGGGAATTCCCTGGCTGATCGGCCGTTTAGATGAGCAAATCCTTAAAGACCGGCTCGACACGCTCGTTCCATTCCCCGCGATACCGGTCGGCAAGGTCCTGAGCCAGGCTGCGGCCGCTCTCGGCAATCGCGAGAACAGGATCAAGGAAACGCGTCTCGTCCTCGCCCTTGCCGTTCAGGCGGGCGCGGCGCGCGAGACCAGCGCGCGACAATTCCAGAACCTGTTGCGCAATCTCACGCGCGCTGCGGCCGGCGACTGTGGCAGAGAGCCCCGCCGCAGGCACTGCGTCGCGCAGGCCCTGACGCTCCTCGGTGCTCCAGCCTTTGACCAGGTCCCAGGCGGCGTCGAGCGCGACCTGATCATAGAGCAATCCGACCCAGAAGGCGGGCAACGAGTTCAGCAAGGCGGGCGGCCCGGCATCGGCGCCCCGCATTTCCAGAAAGCGCTTCAGCCGGACCTCGGGGAACAATGTCGACAGGTGGTTGGCCCAATCGGACATGGTCGCGTGCTCGCCCGGAAGCTGCGGCAACCGGCCGGCGAGCAGATCGCGGAAGGAGGCGCCCGTCACGTCGTGGTAGACCGGCCCGCGTTTGACGAAATACATCGGCACGTCGAGCGCCCAGTCGACATAGCCCTCGTAGGACATGCCCTCATCGAACACGAAGGGCAGCATGCCCGAACGGGCATTGTCGGTATCGAGCCAGATTTCGGAACGGACCGACTGGAAGCCGTTGAGCTTGCCCTCGGTGAAGGGCGAAGAAGCGAAGAGCGCGGTTGCGATCGGCTGCAGGGCAATCGAAACCCTGAGCTTCTTCACCATGTCCGCCTCGTCGGCAAAATCGAGGTTCACCTGCACGGTGCAGGTCCGGAACATCATGTCGAGGCCGCGCGTGCCGACCTTCGGCATGTAGTTGGCCATGATCCGGTAGCGGCCCTTCGGCATGACCGGGGTCTGCTCCCGCGTCCAGAGCGGCGAGTGGCCCAGCGCCAGGAAGCCGATATCGTGAGGCTCGGCGACCGCTTTCACATCGGCAAGATGCGCGGCGAGCTCCGCCGCCGTTTCATGCAGCGTTTCGACCGGCGCGCCGGAGAGTTCGAACTGGCCACCGGGTTCAAGCGAGATCGCCCCGCCACCTTCGGGCCCGGCCAAGCCAATGATATGGCCATCGTCAATGATCGGCTCCCAGCCGAGCCGCTGCTGCATGCCCTCGAGCAGGTGCCGGATACCGCCCGCGGCCCCGCGCCCCTCGTACGGCACGGCGCCGATATCCGCGCGGTAGAACGGGAACTTCTCGTGCTCGGTGCCGATCCGGAAGGCGGAGCGAGGCTTCTCGCCTGCCGCAATCCAGCCGATCAGCTCGGACTTCGACGCGATCGGGGTGGAATCGGACACATCGCGAGCCATGGGCGCTCCGGCAGGACGAAAGGGTGGCCGACATCTCGCACGCACCGGACGGCACGGGCGAGGCAGGCCCAGGAAGCGTCAGACATATGCGACCGCCGAACGGAGGACAACGACCTCCGTCCCGCGTTGGTGGAAGGAGATTGCTTGCGCAAATGCACAACGCACATGCCGGCATCCGGCATCCGCTTGCGTTCAGGCCACACCGCGCAGGGGCTGGCTCATGTCCTGCAGCCGGCTTGCGCCATAGTTTCGCGTCTCTGACGCCAGCCAGTCGATGACGGAGGCCAGCCCTCCCGCGTCGCTCCCGGTGCGCGCGCGGGCCTCCTCGAAGATGGCGAGCTGTCGATCCGCACTGGTGCCCTGAGCCGCAATCGTCCGGCACTCGCCAAGTTCGGCGGTACAGCCGAGCGCCGCGGCATCGTCCGAAAGCTGATCGATCAGTTCGTCGACCAGGCTCGGAACCGAGCGCATCCCCTTGCTTTCCGGGCAGACCAATCCGCCATGGATCCCATAGCGCTGGGCCCGCCAGACATTCTCTGCTGCGATGGCGCGCGCGGCCGCGGTCAGATCAGCGTTGAGCCCGGGGTTCCTGCAGAGGTGGCGAACAAGGCACCGATAGAGCGCGGCGATGGCCAGCGTATCGTCCAGGCGCGTGCAGCTGTCGGCGATGCGCAATTCCAGCGTCGGATGCTTCTCTGAAGGGCGAATCGCCCACCAGATATAGCTGGCATCCTTGATCGCCCCGGCCGCGACCAGGGTATCGACATAGGCGCGGTAGTCGGCGGGTTCGAGGAAGAGCTCCGGCAGGCCGGTGCGCGGTAGTTCCGCGTAGGCGGATAGTCTGTAGCCCATCAGGCCGGTGCGCCGCCCCTGCCAGAAGGGAGACGACGTCGACAGCGCGAGAAACACCGGGAGGAACGGCATGATCCGCCCCATCAGCCGGATGCGCTGATCTTCGTCCGGCACCTCGACATGGATATGGAGCCCACAGAGCTGGTTGCGGCTGCCGAGCATCTGGAGTTCGCGCATCAGCTTGTCATAGCGAGCCGCCTCGGTGGCGCGCTGGCGCGACCAGGCCGCGCTCGGATGCGTGCCGCAGGCGAGCAGGAGCATGTCATGCGCCAGCCCGATGCTCGCAAGGCCGGTCCGCAGCGTCGCCAGCGATTTGCGCGCCTCTGCCATCGTCTCGCAGACCGGTGTCGCCACCTCGATCTGGGACTGCAGCATCTCCCGTTGGACTTCGCTCGGAAACGCCGCATGCACGGCATCGAGGAATGCCGGCGAGATCTTCCGGACGATGCCACGTGTCGTGAAATCGGACAGGAAATACTCTTCTTCGATACCGAAGCGGCAGGCTTGGCTCATCTCATGGTCCTCGCGGGTCGTCGAATCACGGGAGCAGACCCTCGCGCGCAAAACCGGCCCTGAATGAGCCGGTTCGATGGCACCGCGACGAATGTGGATCTTCCTCCCCAACGACCAACGTGGAATTCGGCGCGTCGTTCCCTGCGCGCTCAGCCCGATCTCGAGACCCAGTCGCCCAATGTCGCCTGGACCAGGGCAAGCGCCGCGACCGCCGCCGTATCGGCGCGCAGGATGCGCGGGCCGAGCGAGATACGGATTGTCTTGGGGCGTGACAGCACTCGCCGGCGCTCCTCGTCGTCAAAGCCACCTTCGGGACCAATCAGCAGGGCGAGCGGCGCCGGCGGGGCTTCCGCCAGCGCGCTCAGGGGACTCGCCGCGGCCATGTCCTCGTCGCAGAAGATCAGCAGGCGCTCGGGCTCGAGAGCGGCCAGCGCCGCATCGAGCGGCTGCTCGGAACGAATTTCCGGCAAGGCCAGGATGCCGCATTGCTCGGCAGCCTCGATGGCATTGGCCCTGAGGCGTTCGAGGTTCAACCGCGAGACCTGCGTGCGTCGGGTGAGCACCGGCTGCAGCACGCCGGCCCCCATCTCCACGGCCTTCTGAGCCATGTAATCGAGCCGCGCGTGTTTCAGCGGCGCAAAGAGATAATGCAGGTCCGGCACGGAGGTCTGGAGCTGCAGCTGCCGCAGCGGGCGCAGGCTCGCCTGCTTCCGCCCTTCCGGAACGATCTCGGCAAGCCATTCGCCGTCGCGCCCGTTGAAGACGAGAACGCCGGCGCCATCGCGCAGGCGCAGGACGTTGAGAAGGTAATTGGCCTGCTCCCGCTCGAGAGGAACGGGCGCATCCTGTGCCAACGTGGAGTCGAGATAGAGCCGATGTTTCGGCAGGTCTGGCATCGGCATAGGCGCAAACAATCTCCCTCTTGCGACAGCAGCCGATCTTGCAATGCCATTGCGGCGGGAAAGTCGCCACATTCTTCGTCTAATCGCAAGAGTCGGTGACAGAATTCAGTTCAATGTCGCCTGACGCTTGGCGAGACCGCCCCTCTGCTGATATGGAGTGCGCGGTTCCAGGAACCCTCATCGATTGGGAGCAGGACTATTATGCGGCGATACGTGGCCTCGGGGTTGATTGCGACGCTCGGCTTGGCAGCGGCGACATTCCTCCACGTCAGCCCGGCGAGCGCTCAGGCCTCGGGCTGCGAACAGCTTCAAAAGCTCCTGCAGGAGCGGCAGTCGATCGTCGCGCGGTTGAACTCCGCGTCCAAGGCCAAGCGCAAGCTGACGCCGGCGGAGGCCTGCGGAACACTCGGCAGCCTCGTCAACAACGGCAACGCCACCCTCAAATTCGCAACCGCCAATCAGGACTGGTGCCAGATTCCGCCGACCTTCGTGGACGGCATGAAGGCCGACAATGAGAAGGCAGCCGGCTTCCGCAATCAGGCCTGCAATGCGGTGAAGCAGCAGGCGGCCATGCAGCGCAAGGCGCAGCAGCAGGCCCAGCAACAGGGCAACAATCCGTTCGGCGGCGGCGATTCTCTGACCGGCGGCCCGATGCGGGTGCCGCAGGGCGCGCTCTGATCTCGCCATGGTCCTGGCCTCGAAGCCAGCCGACATGACCCTGGTTGATGCGCCCCTTCCCGACGCCCTGAAAGGTCATTGGGTCGATACAAGGGCGCCGGTCTGGCTGCGCCCTTATCTCAAGCTTGCCCGCATCGACCGGCCAATCGGCTGGTGGCTGCTGCTGCTTCCGTGCTGGTGGGCCGCAGGGCTTGCAGCCATCGCGAGCGGCAGCGCGTTTCCCAATCTCTGGCACGGCCTGCTTTTCATGGTTGGCGCCATCGTGATGCGAGCCGCCGGCTCGACCTTCAACGATATCGTCGACCGAAAGCTCGATGCTCAGGTGGCACGAACGCGCGGACGCCCGTTGCCCTCCGGGCAGATCACAACCAGGTCCGCCGCGCTCTTCATGGTCGCGCTGTCATTGGTCGGACTGCTGATCCTCGTCCAATTCAATCGCTTCACGATCGTGCTCGGCATCGCCTCGCTGGCGATCGTCGCGATCTATCCCTTCATGAAGCGCATCACCAGCATGCCGCAATTCGTGCTGGGCCTCGCCTTCTCATGGGGCGGGCTCCTGGGCTGGAGCGCCGTGTTCGGGCAGCTCGACCCACCGGCCTACCTGATCTACGCGGCCGCGATCGTCTGGACGATCGGCTACGACACCATCTACGCCATGCAGGATATCGAGGATGATGTCATTGCCGGCATCAAGTCGAGTGCCCGCTATTTCGGGGCCTGGACGCGCGAGGCGGTCGGGTTTTGCTTCACGCTCTCTGTCGCGCTCGCTGGCGTGGCGACCTGGAGCACGGGCGGTGGCGCCATGGCCTGGATTGGACTTGCGGCCTTCGCCGCGCATCTCGCCTGGCAGGTTTCCCGGATCCAGGGCGCGACCTCTCCGGTCGCGCTGGGCCTGTTCCGCTCCAACCGCAACGCCGGCCTGCTGCTGGCCGGCGGCTACGCACTCGATGCGTTGAGCCGCTCTTTCCTGTGAAATGAAGGCCCAAGGCAGCGGCCCGAAGAGCGGTTTGCGTTCTTCGGGGAAAGCCGATGCCGACATGGAAAGATTAGATCATGGACGGGATGCGATATGCGGTCCCCTGATCTAACCGCTCAATCCGTCAGCCGCTCGCCGGAGACGATGACCGGCCGCGCTGGAAGCTGCGCGGTCTYGCGCCGTGTCAGGAAGCGTGGGCGGCGGCCATTGAGAAAGGCGTGCCGACGGCGGATGCGGATCGGCCCCAGTGCCAGCCGGCCGAGCTGAGGAAAGGGCTCGGTGATCACGCCATCGACGGATTCGAGCAACAGCGGCAAACCGCTGCTGCGACCACAGTCGCGCCAGTGTGCCACGGCATCTTCGGCATCGAAGACCGCGACACTGATCGCACGGCCATCGCCGGCCGTCAGAGCGAGTTCCAGACGTTCATCTTCGCCGGACGGATTGGCCAGCCGCAGGGCAATGCCGCGCCAACCGGGGTTTCCGCGCAAGATCCTCACCGAGGCGATGCGCTCGATGCGGGGCGCCTCGACCTGCACCGGCATCGGATTGCGCGCGACTATGCTGCTATGGTTCGGGCAGCCGAGAAGGTTCGGCGCAAAGCCGACCTCCCCGGCAGCCGGCGTGACGCTGGCCATCGGTTTTACGCCTCTCATGTCCCTGCTGCGCGGAGCCCTCTGTGAAGTCCGGGGCTCTCGTGCTTGCAGGGTGGAGAGTGGACCGCAGCCCTATCCGAGCGCTTAAGAGCTTCGGTTAAAGGAATGTGTTGCGGCCATTTGGGCGTCTAAATCGGCCGCTATCCGGCGTGATGCTTGACGGAATCTTTCGCAACTGCGCTGCTTTTTCACCTTGAAACCGCAGCAGGGAGGCTCGATAGGGAGCGCATGACTTCGCAAACGCTGCCTGTCGCCCCGGATCTTCTGCCTCACGTCCGGGAAAGCTGCATCGAGGCGGGTGCGCTGGCACTCGAACTGTTCCGCCCCGGAGCCAAGACCGCGGCCCGGACATGGTCGAAGAGCGGCGGCTCGCCCGTCACCGAAGCCGACATCGCCGTCGACACCTTCCTGCGGATCAGACTCTCGGAATTGCTGCCGGATGCCGCATGGCTATCGGAAGAGACCGCCGACGACGCGCAGCGGCTGTCGCGCCGTCTCGTCTGGGTCGTCGACCCCATCGATGGAACGCGCGCGTTCATGTCGGGCTCGCCGGACTGGGCGGTTTGCGTCGCCCTCCTTGCTGATGGCGCTCCGGTGACCGGCGTCGTGCATGCGCCCGCCTGCGGCGCAACCTATACGGCCCGACGGCACGAGGGGGCCTACTGCAACGACCGGCCGATCGCGACGACCCGCCTGACCAAGCTCGGCGGCGCTCGCATTGCGGGGCCGAAGCCGATGCTCGACGCCTTGGCGCGGATCGAGACGTTCGACGCTGCCGAGAAGATCCCTTCGCTCGCACTCAGGCTGGCACGGATCGCGGACGGCACGATCGATGCCGGGCTGGTCTCCCCTGATGCGCGGGACTGGGACCTTGCCGCCGCGCATCTCGTGCTGGACGAAGCCGGCGGCCAGCTCAGCGACGGGAGCGGCAACCCCGTCGTCTACAACCGCGAGGTACCGATCCACGGCATGCTTGTTGCTAGTGGCGCAAGCCTCGCGGAGCCGCTGCTTGCTGCAATGCAGCGCCTGCGCGAGACCCCGCCGCAGAGCGCATGAAGGCCAGCCGCCTCGGACAAATTCGACCTCGCTCAATCGGCACTCGCACCGCTCGCGCGGATAGCTTATCTGGTGCCGCGGCAGAGCCTCATTCCCGCTGGAGAGACCAATGAACGCGGACACCGACCAGAAGCAGCTTCTTCATCTCGTCTTCGGCGGCGAGCTGAGCTCCCTTGACGGCATCACCTTCAAGGACCTGTCGAAGCTCGACATCGTCGGCATCTACCCGAACTATGCGAGCGCCCATGCGGCCTGGAAGGCCAAGGCACAGGCGACCGTCGACCAGGCCCAGATGCGCTACTTCGTCGTGCACCTGCATCGCCTGCTCGATCCCGAAACCGCGAAGTCCTGAGCTGCGGGACAGGCATTCAGCGGTTCGGAAGCGGAGTTCATGGGCTTTTCCATCCTCAAGACGCGTGTGGCGCAAGAGACGCTCGGCCGGCTGCTGGCCGGCTATCTCAAACTCGTCCGCCGCACCAGCCGAACCGTTGTCGAACCGGCCGACATCTATGATCATATCCGGCCGGAGCTGCCGCTGATCATCGCGATGTGGCACGGCCAGCACATCATGATCCCCTTCGCACGGCCGGATTGGATGCCCGCCTGCTCGCTGGTTTCCCGCCACGGCGATGGCGGATTCAACGCCGTCGCGTTGCGCGAACTCGGCATCGGCGCCATTCGCGGCTCAGGGGCGCTCGGCCGCAAGGTCCGCGAGAAGGGTGGTGCGAGCGCGTTCCTCGCCATGGTTCGACGCCTGGCCGCCGGCGACACCATGGTGCTCACGGCCGACATTCCCAAGCGCGCCCGCGTCGCGGGGCCTGGCATCATCGCGCTGGCCAAGGCATCGGGTCGCCCGGTCCATCCCGTTGCCGTGGTGACGAGCCGGCGCGTCGACTTCAACAGCTGGGACCGCGCCTCGATCGGCCTGCCCTTCGGCCGCTGCGCGATCGTGGTCGGCGATCCGATCCGGATCGCGCGCGATGCCGACGAGGCCACGAGCGAAGCCGCCCGTCTCGCGCTCCAGGCCGGGCTCGACGCGGTCCATGCCCGCGCCTATGAGCTGGTCGGTTCCCGCGACCCCGGCGCGGGGCTCCGCGCTGCAACAGGAGCCAAAGCGGCATGAGCGGCAAGGGCCCCTTCCTCAGAGCCTACCGCATGGCGACTGCGCTGTTCGAGCCGGCCGCTGCAGGCCTGCTGGTCTGGCGCCGTCGCCGCGGCAAGGAAGATCCGACACGCTTCGCCGAGCGCCGCGGCTATCCCGGCGTCCAACGGCCCGACCAGACGCTGATCTGGCTGCATGGCGCCAGCGTCGGCGAGACGGTGACGCTGCTCCCCCTGATCGAGCGCCTGCAGCGGCGCGGGCTGGCCGTTCTCGTGACCTCCGGCACCGTGACCTCGGCGCGCCTGCTTGCAGCGCGTTTGCCAGCCGGCGCCATCCACCAGTACCTGCCGCTCGACGTACCGCGCTACATGCGCCGCTTCCTGGACTATTGGCAGCCGGCCATGGGGCTGATCTGCGAATCCGAAATCTGGCCCAATATGGTGATCGAGGCACGCAAGCGGGATATTCCGCTCGTGCTGGTCAATGCCCGGATGTCGGAGCGCTCCTTCAAGCGCTGGTACAGGGCGCCCAGAACCTCACGCTACCTGCTCTCCAGCTTCGATTCCTGCCTTGCCCAGTCGCAGGGCGACGGCGAGCGTCTTGCCCAGCTCGGCGCGCCGCGTGTCAGCATCGCCGGCAATCTGAAATTCGATGTCGCGGCGCCCCCGGCCGATCCGAACACGCTCGCGATTCTCGATGGGCTGACGGCCGGCCGGCCGATCTGGATCGCCGCCAGCACGCATCCGGGCGAGGAGGAGCAGATCCTGTCGGCCCATCTCGGCATCAAGCCGCATGTGCCGAAGCTGCTCACGATCATCGCTCCGCGGCACCCTCAGCGCGGCCAGGAGATCGAGGATCTCGCCCGGGCCAACGGTGTCGCCGTCGCGCGGCGCGCGGCTGGAGAGATGCCGGACCCCGATATCGAGCTCTATATCGCCGACACGGTCAACGAGCTCGGCCTCTTCTATCGGCTCTCGCAAGTGGCCTTCCTTGGCGGTTCGCTCGTGCCGATGATCGGCGGACATAATCCGATCGAGCCCGCCAAGCTCGGCTGCGCCCTGGTGCACGGGCCGTATGTCCACAACAACGCCGAGATCTTCGCCGCCTTCGATCAAGGCGGCGGTGCGCGTGAAGTTCCCGATGTGCAGGCGCTCGCAGGCGCGGTGCATCGCTGGCTCAGCGACCCGGCAGCCGCACGGCAGGCCGCGCGCGCGGCGGGGCAAACCAGCAAGCAGCTCGGCGGCGCACTGAGCCGCACGGAACAGGCCATCGAACCGCTCTTGATGCGCGTCGCTCTGGGCCAGCGCGAGATCGACAGCTGATGCGCGCACCGGCGTTCTGGTGGCAGCATCGGCCGAGCCTTCTTGCCCGGCTGCTGCAACCGATCGGCTCCCTCTACGGCGCGCTCACCGCGCGCCGCATGCGCCAGACCGGTACCGATGCAGGCATCCCGGTGATCTGTGTCGGGAATTTCATTGCTGGCGGTGCCGGCAAGACACCGACGGCGATCGCGCTGGCCGCGCTTGCGACAGCCCGCGGAGAAACGCCCTTCGTCCTGATGCGGGGCTATGGCGGACGGCTCGCCGGGCCTGTCGAAGTGGACAGGCGTCACCATGATGCCAACGGCGTCGGGGATGAGGCCGTGCTGATGGCCTCTGCCGCCCGCACCGTGGTAGCCCGCGATCGGCCGGCCGGAGCCGCCTTCGCGAAAGCGTTCGGCGCAAGCCTGATCATCATGGATGACGGGCTGCAGAACCCCTCGCTCACCAAACAGCTGCGGTTGGCTGTCGTCGATGGCGCGAGCGGGATCGGCAACGGTCTATGCCTGCCAGCCGGCCCGTTGCGGGCGCCGCTGGCTGAGCAGTTGGCGATGACCGATGCGATCCTGGTGATCGGCCCGGGCGAGGCAGGGGACAGGGTCGCCGCCGCGGCCCGGGAGGCCGGCAAGCCGGTTCTGCGCGGGCGGCTTGCGCTGTCGGCCGGGATTGCCGACAGACTTCGTGGTCAGGCCGTCCTGGCCGTCTCAGGGATCGGACGGCCGGAGAAATTCAGCGCGACCCTGCGCGAGGCCGGCGCCGAGATTCGCGCCGAACATGCCTTCGGCGATCACCACGCCTACACGGCCGAGGACGTGGCCAAGATCATCCACGAGGCAGCGGCGCAGGATTGCCTGGTGGCGACCACCGAAAAGGACATGACAAAGCTCGCTGCACTCTGGCCGTTTGCGGAGCAGCACCGCCTGCTGGCGGTCCCGGTCTCGCTCGTCTTCGACGAACCGAGCGAGATCACGCACCTGCTGGATGGCGTGAAGGCGGGCTCTCAGGCACGCCCGGCGCGGCGCAGCCGCAACAGCACCGCCTCCGGAGAGACATAGGCTTCCTGCCACTCGACCGACCAGTAACGCAGATCGTCGAGCTTGATCGGGGCGCCGGTCACGGCGCAGCGCACGAAGGCGCCGGGGCGCACCACGCGGAATTCGCCGTGACCATAGTCGACGGCAGCTTCGGGTCCCGGCACGGGAGGACGCTCGCTGATGTTCATCTGTAAGATCGAAAACCGTTGCTCAGGGAATGAATTATCCGATAACTCGGAGCTGTGATAGCGTTCCTGCCGATGATGTCCAGTCTCGTCCGACACGTCATGGCCCTTACAGGCCTCGCGCTGCTTTGGTGCGCGCCCGCGTCTGCGGGCGGCTATGAGCGCGTTCGCATCCCGGTCGAGGAAGGACAGCTGGACGGTGTGCTGTACCGCCCGAACGGTCCAGGGCCATTCCCGGCCGTGGTCGCCCTGCATGGTTGCGGCGGCCTGTGGCGCGACAATGGCAAATTGTCCGCCCGGCATTCGGACTGGGGCGAGCGGCTGGCTGCCGCTGGCTACGTCGTGCTGATGCCGGACAGCTACGGCTCGCGCAGGCTCGGTTCACAATGCGGCGTCAAGGAACTGACGGTTCGGGCTAGCCGTGAGCGCGTCGCCGACGCGGCAGCATCACGGCAATGGCTGCAGGCTCGCGATGATGTGCGCGACAAGGAAATCTCCCTGCTCGGCTGGTCCGGTGGCGGCTCCACCGTCCTGACCGCGATCCGCAAGGACAGGCGCCCGGCCGACGGCCAACCCGATTTCGCACGCGCCATCGCCTTCTATCCGGGCTGCCGCTTCCAATCGGAGTCCGCGAGCTTTTCGGCCAGGCTGCCGACCCTCATCCTGATGGGTGATGCGGACGACTGGACGCCGCCAGCGCCCTGCGACCATCTCGCCAAAGCGGCACGGGCGCGCGGCGAAGCCATCGAACTCGTGCTTTATCCCGGCGCGCTGCATGATTTCGATCACCCTCGCCTCGAGGTGAAGGAGCGCAGCGACGTGGCCTATTCCGCGACCGGAACCGGCAAGGTCACGGTGGGGACACATCCTGAAGCCCGCGATGACGCGATCAAACGCGTCAAGAGCTTCCTGATGGGGCGTTGAGGGACCCCGTACCGCGCTCAGCTAGATGTGCGGTCTCGGGATGAGATGGTGCGGATTGATTTTGAAGGGTGACGGGTCACTGATCCAGGCGTCGCAGATGGCCTGATAGGGCGTTCGCCATCGCAGCGCCTTGAGATGCTTGGCGAAGTTGTAGGCGGTAACGAAGACCAGGACGTGGGCCTTCAGGCTTTCCAGGCAATCGTAGTGGAAGATCTTGATCGTGGCGTCCTTGATGGTGCGGTTCATCCGTTCGGCCTGGCCGTTGGTCCATGGATGATAGGGTTTGGTCAGTCGGTGCTCGATGCCGAGCTCCCAGCAAGCGCGGTCGAAGGGATGGCCGCGCATCATGGCTGTCGGACCGGAACGGTTCTTGGGCAGATCAGCGAAAGCCATGCCGTTATCGGTAAGGACCGTGTGTATCTGGTAGGGGAATACCTCGGCCACAGCCCGCAGGAAGTCTGCGCCGATCTTGCTGCCGATGCGCGCGTGGAACTCAACGTAGGTGAACTTGGAGACCCGATCGATAGCCAGGAACATGTGCAGCTTGCCTTCGGCGTGGCGCAGTTCGCAGCTGTCGATGTGGACGTAGCCGATGGCGTAGGTCTTGAACTGGCTGCGCTTGTCCGCCGTTTCATCCTTAGGCAGTCGGGAGATGCCGTGGCGTTGGAGGCAACGGTGCAGGGCGCTGCGGCTGAGGCCGGGGATGGTGTCCTTCAGGCAACCCAGCACGTCGTCCAGCGGCAGCAGTGTCTTCTGCCGGAAGGCCACGACGATGGCTTCCTCGGCCGGCGTCAGCACCGTACTTCGAGGGTCCTTCGGTCCCATGGGCGCATCGGATGTGGTGGTCCTTTTGCGCCACTTGAGCACAGTCTTCGGATTCAAGCCGTAGCGGACGGCAAGGGCCCGGCTGCTCTCTTTCGACCCTTGGAGCTCGGCTCGAACACGCGCCGTCGTGCGGGCGCTGCCATGAAGAACGCTTCCCATAATGCATCCTCCTCCTGACGACTCAGGATCGATGATGCACCATCAGATTTCGGGACTACACATCTAG
>NZ_JBFUIY010000012.1:0-209261 GCF_056401655.1 Allobosea sp. P4_E12
ATCGCGCGCTCGCTCTGCATGAGCCCGAAGATCATGCTGTTCGACGAGCCGACCTCGGCGCTCGACCCCGAGATGGTCAAGGAGGTGCTCGACACCATGGTGAGCCTGGCCGAGGAGGGCATGACCATGCTCTGCGTCACCCATGAGATGGGCTTTGCGCGCCAGGTCGCCGACCGCGTCATCTTCATGGATGCCGGCCAGGTCGTTGAGATGAACGAGCCCAACGAGTTCTTCAAGAACCCGCAGCACGAACGCACCAAGCTCTTCCTCAGCCAGATCCTGCACTGAGGCCGGGCAAGACTTGAACCATGYGGCGCGCCGAACCCTCGGCGCGCCGCAACTGCGTCAAGGTTAGAGCGAGGACCGAGCGTCGTCTGCCATAGTGGACGCTGCCATGGCGATTGATCCAACAGGCATAGATAGAGATAGCCCCCCGTATCTCTCCACTATCGGCGCGATCAAATTCCGGAACAATTCGGGATGTACCCCGTTCTTGCCTGCAGAATGGAGGAACGCATCATGAGATTCATCATTCCGACGATGACTGCTGTCCTGCTTGCGACGAGCGGCGCCTATGCCCAGTCGATCAACATTGGACCGGGCGGCGTCTCGGTCGATCCACGCTCGCCGCGCGAGCGCGCCATCGACCGCGAAATCCGCCGCGAAGAGCGCATGCGCGATCGCGCCCGCTGGGAGCGCAGCAGCTGGCGCGGCGATTGCCGCACCGTGAGGACCATCGAGGAAACGCCGCGTGGCGAGATCAGGCGGACGACGCGGGTCTGCGATTGATCTCCCGCTGAAATGTGCAAGAGAAAGCCCGCCCTGGTGATCCGGGGCGGGCTGCTGATCGTTGGGGCTGGCTTATTTGGCGTCGCGGGCCTTCACGGCGGCATCGGGGAAGTCCGAGAACAGCCCGTCGATGCCGAGATCGAAGAAGGCCTTGTACTCGGCAGCGGGATCGCTCTTGAAATTCGAGGTTAGCCGCTTCGGCTCGCTGCGGAACGTCCAGGTATGGACGAAGAGTCCGGCCGCATGCGCGTCCTTGACGACATTGGTCGGCGCGATCAGCACCCGATCCTGCTCGTCGATCTTGCCGTCGCCGTTCAGATCCTTCGGCTTGCCGTCCTCGCCGATCGTCTGCTTGCCGGCGAGGATATAGGGCTTCCACGGTCCGACGCCGTCGGCATAGGTCTTGATCTCCTTCAGCCCGTCGGCCGTGACCAGGTCCTTGAAGGTGCGCTTGTCGCCGGTGACGACGAAATCGTAGGGCTTGTCGAAGGGCGCGGCCAGCACGATGCCGCCATCCTTGTCGACGTCATCGGCATCGACGAGCTGGACGAGGCGCAGTTGCGTCTTGCCGCGCAGATATTTGAGATTGGCCGTCTCGAAGCTCTGGATGATCACGGGCGAGGACTTTTCGGTCCAGCCGGCCGCCTTCAACTGATCGAGCAGGCGGTCCTCGAGCGGCAGCCCGATCGCGGCATGAAAGATCGGGTGCTTGGTCTCGGGATAGATGCCGATGGTGCGGCCGGTCCGGGTGCTTTCGGCCTTGGCGAGATCGATGATCTCCTGCAGCGTCGGGATCGGGAACTTGCCATTATGCGACTGGTCGCGATCGGGCATCGCCTGCTTGGCGCGCAGCGTCTTGATCTCCGCGAGGGTGAAATCCCCGGCGAACCAGTCATTGGTGTCGACACCGTCGACCTTCCTGACAGTCTTGCGAGCAGCGAATTCCGGTCGCTCCGAAACGTCCGTGGTGCCGCTCAGCATCGGCTCGTGCCGTGCGACGAGTACGCCGTCCTTGGTCGCGACAAGATCCGGCTCGATGAAATCGGCGCCCTGTTCGATCGCCAGCTTGTAGGATTCGAGCGTGTGCTCGGGCCTGTGGCCGCTGGCGCCGCGGTGACCGACGATGAGGGGCTTCTTCCCATCGAGGGTCGGCACGGGTTGGGCGAAGGCGGGCGATGTGGCAGCAACGCCGCCGCAGGCAAGGGCGGCCAGCAACGTGGCCGAAAGTAGCGTCTGTTTCATCGGATCTGTTCCCTGATCGCGGCAAGAGCGCGCGACCATGATCAGACGATATGACAGCTCCGTGAAGTGGTCTTGTGCCGCAAGGACAACTTTGTGGCGAGGCGCGGGGGCGCTGCCCGTCCGGTCTGTATCGTGGCGCGTCCTGACGGACGACGATCGAGAGGCCCGGCAGAAGCGTCGCCCGGCCAAGCCAGAGCGACGCTTGTGATCGGCTGCGGGCTCAGCGCTTGTTTTCGAGCGTCGTCTTGGCGTCGAGGCGCTTCTGCGGGGGCGGCGTCAGGTCTGGCGGCGGTGTTGTGGCGCAGGCCGTGAGGGCCAGGGCAAGAAGACCGGCAAGCGTGATTCGGCAAAAGCGCTGCATGGCGTGGTTTCCACTTGATCGGAGCGATCGCCCCCGGTGTGCCGCTGACGACGACGCTTCGTCAAGCAGACGGCTTCACATGGTAATACGTCGATTTTCAAGCTGGACGCAGCAAGCGCAACCAGCCTCGGTTGCCGGATCATCCTGCGATGAGGACCGTAAGCCCGGGAAGCCCGGCTCGCCATGCGGATTGCGGCATTCGGGGAGAGTGCCGCAAGATCGGCCGGAGTGGTGGCCCGGTCATGAGCGCCCGTGAGCGGCGGAGCAGAACGTCTGCTCAACCGGGACGGAATGTCCGGGACATGCCTTCGCCTCAAGTATCCGGTCGAGACGTTGTTGCCCCTGCCTCGTCTATATGACACCACAGCGCCGAGATTATGCCGCACACGCCGGCACCAGACGGAACGACGCAATGACCCCTGCCGCCCGCATCAGCGCCGCCATCGAGGTGCTGGACGATATCATACAGCGTCGCCGGCCGGCATCCGACGCCCTGAAGGATTGGGGTCTGTCGCGGCGCTTTGCCGGGTCGAAGGATCGTGCCGCAATTGCGACCCTGGTCTATGACGCGCTCCGCCGCCGCTCCTCCTCGGCCTTCGCCATGGGCGAGGAGACCTCGCGCGCGATGGTTCTCGGCATGCTCGCCGGCCTGCGCGAACTCCGGATGGAAGAGATCGCCGAACTGTGCTCGGGCGAGAACCACGCGCCCGCGCCGCTGACGCGCGAGGAGGCGACCCGGCTGATCACCTTCGATCTCGACGACGCACCGGGCTGGGTCCGCGCCGATGTGCCTGAGTGGCTTTGGCCTGCTTTCTCAGCGAGCTTTGGCGAGCAGGCCGTGTCGGAAGGCGCCGCACTGGCCGATCGTGCGCCGATCGATATCCGCGTCAATCGCCTTAAGTCGAATCAGGCCAAAGTGTTGGCGGAACTCGCTCATCTTGGAGCGGAGGCGGGGGCATGGTCCCCTGATGCGATCCGCTTCCTGCCGGGGGCGGATGGGCGCGGCCCTTCGCTGCAGAGCGAGCCGAGCTTCTTCGAGGGCGCCTTCGAGATCCAGGACGAGGGCTCGCAGCTCGTCTCGCTACTGGCCGGCGCCAAGCACGGCGAGACCGTGGTCGACCTCTGCGCCGGCGCCGGAGGCAAGACGTTGGCTCTCGCTGCCCAGATGCAGAATCAGGGTCGCCTGTTCGCGACCGATCTCGATAGCCGTCGTCTGGCGCCACTGCATGAGCGTCTGGCGCGCTCGGGCGCCAGTATCGTCCAGATCCGCGTCCCGCGCAGCCGCGGCCATGAATCCCTCAGCGAAGTCATTGGCGAGGCCGATCTCGTCCTGGTCGATGCGCCCTGCACCGGTTCCGGCACCTGGCGGCGTAATCCCGACGCAAAATGGCGCGTCAGACCGGGCGCGCTCGCCGAGCGGATCAAGGACCAGGCCGAGGTGCTGGCGCGCGCAGCCCGCCTGGTGAAACCCGGCGGTCGTATTGCCTATGTCACCTGCTCGGTGCTTCCGGATGAGAATGACGGGGCCGTTTCAGGGTTCCTGCAGCGCCACCCCGGCTTCACCCTCGTGCCGAGCCAGGAGATCCTGTCGTCGAGGGAAGGCGACTTTGCTTTGCTCGCGCGGTTCTCGACCGCGCTTGGCCTGCAATTGTCGCCGCAGCGCACCGGGACGGACGGATTCTATCTGGCTTGCGTCAGGCGCGAGGCCTGAGGCGCGCTTGCGCCGTTGCGCCTGCGCGCGTGATGGCGTAACCGGGCGCGATGACGAGCAAGCCCCACGACTCCATCCTCATCATCGATTTCGGTAGCCAGGTCACGCAGCTGATCGCGCGTCGCGTACGCGAGATCGGCGTCTATTGCGAGATCGCGCCGTTCCAGTCGGCCTCCGAGGCCTTTCAGCGGATGAAGCCGAAGGGTGTCATCTTTTCCGGCGGGCCGGCCTCGGTGCCGGATGAAAATTCGCCGCGTGCGCCCCAGGAAGTCTTCTCGGCGGGCCTGCCGCTTCTCGGCATCTGCTATGGTCAGCAGACCATGGCGCATCAGCTCGGCGGCAAGGTCGAGGGCGGGCATGCGGCCGAGTTCGGCCGCGCCGATGTCGAGATCGTCGCGCCCTCGGCACTGTTCAGGGAGGTCTGGAACCAGGGCGGCCGCTTTCCGGTGTGGATGAGCCATGGCGACCGCGTCACGCAGTTGCCGGCTGGTTTTTCGGTCAAGGCGACCTCGGAGAACGCGCCCTTTGCGGTGGCGAGCGACGAGGAGCGGCGTTTCTATTCGACCATGTTCCATCCGGAGGTGGTGCATACGCCGGACGGCGCCAAGCTGCTGCGCAACTTCGTCGTCGATATCTGCGGCTGCGTCCCGGATTGGAGCATGTCCGCCTATCGCTCCGAGACCATCGCCAAGATCCGTGCGCAGGTCGGCAAGGGCAGGGTGATCTGCGGGCTTTCCGGCGGCGTCGATTCCGCCGTTGCCGCCGTGCTGATCCACGAGGCCATCGGTGACCAGCTCACCTGCGTCTTCGTCGATCACGGCCTGATGCGGATGAACGAGGCGGAAGAGGTCGTGCGCCTGTTCCGCGACAGCTACAATATCCCGCTCGTGCATGTGGAGGCTGAGGAACTCTTCCTCGCCGAGCTCGCCAAATGCGGCTCCGATCCGGAGGCCAAGCGCAAGACCATCGGCCGCCTCTTCATCGAGGTCTTCGACGAGGAAGCGCGCAAGCTCGGCGGTGCCGATTTCCTGGCGCAGGGCACGCTCTATCCCGACGTGATCGAGAGCGTCTCCTTCTCCGGCGGGCCCTCGGTGACGATCAAGTCGCACCACAATGTCGGCGGATTGCCCGAGCGCATGAAGATGAAGCTCGTCGAGCCGCTGCGCGAGCTGTTCAAGGACGAGGTCCGCGTGCTGGGCCGGGAGCTTGGCCTGCCCGAGGCCTTCGTCGGCCGCCATCCCTTCCCGGGGCCGGGCCTCGCCATTCGCTGCCCCGGCGAGATCACCAAGGAAAAGCTCGACATCCTGCGCAAGGCCGACGCGATCTACCTCGAGGAGATCCGCAAGGCCGGTCTCTACGACGTGATCTGGCAGGCTTTTGCCGTGCTGCTGCCGGTGCGCACCGTCGGCGTGATGGGTGACCACCGAACCTACGACCATGTCTGCGCGTTGCGTGCCGTCACCTCGGTGGACGGCATGACGGCCGATTTCTATCCCTACGACATGGCCTTCCTCGGCCGCACCGCGACTCGTATCATCAACGAGGTCAAGGGCATCAACCGGGTCGTCTACGACGTGACGTCGAAGCCGCCCGGTACGATCGAGTGGGAGTGATTCAGACCCGCTCGAATGTCGCGCTGAGGGTCTTTCCCGGCCTCGAACATCACAATCTGCGCCGGCTCTTCCATGCCGGCATCTGCGTTCCGGTCAACTCCGGTGATCCAACGTATTTTAGAGGTCACGTAAGCGAAAATCTCATCCCCTCGGCCGAGGGATTGGGCCGGACCGCAGAGGAGCAATTGACCCTGGCAGACAACGGCCTCAGGGCCGCGTTCGTCGATGAGGACAGGCGTAAAACGAACCGGAAGGTCATCAAGGGCAGGAGTCCACTGGGTCTTGCAGCGGTCTCCTACAATGAGACCTGAAAATACAGATTCTCCGCTCCGCATCTGGCTTGCGGTAATCGTGCTCGGCATCGCCTCGTTCACAATGGTCACGACCGAGTTCGCGCCGATCGGGCTGCTGTCCCAGATCGCCCTGGATCTGGGGCGAGATCAGGCCTCGGTCGGGCTCACGGTGACGCTCTATGCCTGGATCGGCGCCGCGAGCGGCCTGTTGTCGGTCGTTCTGCTCCAGAAGTTTCCTCGCAAGCCATTGCTCATCGTCTTGATGCTCATTCTTTCCGCGACCAATCTTGCGGCGATGATTTCCCACAGCTTCGACGGGTTGTTGCTGGCACGCGCGGTGGGCGCTGTCGTTCACGGTTTCTTCTGGGCCATGGCTGCTGCGGTCGCGTCACAGATTGCACCGTCCCACCGTATGGGTGTTGCAACCGCAATCATATTCGGCGGGATCTCGATGGCGACCGTTGTCGGCGTGCCGCTCGCGGACCTCGTCGGTCAGGCGAGTGGATGGCGTGCAGCGTTTGGCTCAATTGGCGCAGTCGGGCTGCTTACCTCGGTCCTGATGATCGCAGTTCTTCCCAAAATGCAGCCCGGATCGCCGGCAGGATGGAGAGAGCTTGGATCGGTGTTCCGCAGACATGACCTGCTGGGGATCTATGCTGTAACGGCATTCATGGCGGCGGCGAATTTCGCAGCGTACACTTTTATCGAACCATTCCTCGGAGAAATTCCGGATCTTCCCCAGGTCATGATCGGTGTGTTGCTGTTCGGCTTTGGGGGAGCAGGATTCCTTGGGAACATCCTGACCGGCTTTCTCATCGACCGCTTCATGAAGTCCATCATCACTGCAGGGCTGTTTGCCTTGTGCCTGGCGCTTGTTGGCCTTGGATGGTTCGGTCCTCAGCTGGGAACAGGTTGGGTCTTCGTCTTGCTCGTCATCTGGGGCGCCGCCATCGCGGCGCTGTTCGCGGGCCTGCAGACCTGGATCCTGCGCGCGGCCGGTTCGACAGTCATGTCCGCTGCCGCGATACACTCGGCGGTCATCAATTCGGCCATCGGCTTCGGAGCCATCCTCGGCGCCCGGATATTGACTGTATCCGGCGTATCCGGAGTGATGCTGGCCGCCGGAATGGTCGTCATTGTCCCGCTTCTGATCATCCTGTTGCAAGCGGCTCCCCAGGCTGGCCCGAAGGAAAGGGGGAGCGTTGCTTGATGGTTGAGGCTGCAGTCAGACGCCGGCAGGCTTCTCAAGAATACTGAGACGGGTTCGGCAACGGTCCGGTGATCTTGCCTTTGAAATCAGGACCCCAACTTTTTGACAGTCCTGATGTCGGAGTTTTTGCGGTTACAGATTAGATTTGCGAGAAATGTCCATTGGTTATTCGTTGTTCAAACAATCGAGTGGAGTGAGGGCGAGCGGCGGCAGCAGGCCAGCACCCACCGCTCGCGGGTATGCGAGTATGTGCATGCGACAACGACCTTTGATCGCCGATAGCGCTCCTCAGATTGTCGAGGCCATGGCTTTGACCAACTCCTGAGGGGCTCCTTCACCGCCGGATTTGGGATCAGATTGACCGCCAGTGCGGTCCCTAAGATGTCTCTGCCGCGTGCCGGGCGACCTGATCCCGGCGGCACCTGAGAAAGACCGCGTCCGATGGACTGGACGCAAGGCCGATGGCGCGATCAAAGGCCGCAAGCGCGGCGTCGGTCGGGCCCGAGCGGGACAGCAATTCGGCACGTGCCGCATGAAACGGCTGATAGGCCGAGAGCGCTGAGGCAAGCAACTCAAGAGCGTGCAAGCCTGCTTGGAGTGCGCCAGCTTCCGCCAATGCCACGGCGCGGTTCAACCGGACGACCGGCGTCGGTTCGATCCGCAACAGGCTATCATAGAGCAGGACGATCTGCGGCCAGTCGGGCGGCTCCGCCTGGACATGCAAGGCGGCAATCGCCGCCTTGATCTGAAAGGCCCCCGGCGCGCGTCGCGCCACTGCACGATCGAGCAAGGCCAGCCCTTCGGCAATCCGGGCGCCATCCCAAAGCCTACGGTCCTGCACTGCAAGTGGGACGCTGGTTCCGCCGGCATCGAGCCGTGCCGCGCGGCGGGCTTCGGTGATCAGCATCAGCGCCAGCAGTCCCTCGATTTCGGCCTGGTCCGGACGCAGGCCATTCAACATGCGCGCAAGATAGATGGCCTCTTCACCCAAAGGACTGGCGTGAGATTCGTCCGTGCCCGAATAGGCCTGGTTGAAAATGAGATAGACGACGGTCAGGACGGATTGCAGCCGCTCTGCCCAGGCTTCCGGTCCGGGTACGGCATAGGGAATGCCGGCGGCGAGTATCTTTGCCCGTGCCCGCGAGAGGCGCTGGCCCATGGTGGTTTCGTTGTCGAGGAAAGCAGCGGCAACGTCGGCCGTGCTCAATCCGCCCAGGGTGCGAAGCGTCAGTGCGACCCGGGTCGTGGGCTCCAGCGCCGGATGGCAGCAGGTGAAGATCAGCCGCAGGCGTTCGTCGGCAATATCCTCGGTCGTCGTCTCGGCTGCTTCGGCTAGGGAAAGCCGGGCGATCTCGCCAGCCTTGCGGTCCTCACGGGCCGACTTGCGCAAGCGATCGATCGCCTTGCGCAGCGCGACCTTCAAGAGCCAGCCCTGAGGCGAGGCAGGCAGCCCCGTCCTTCCCCAATGCACCACCGCCGAGGCCAGGGCGTCCTGCAGCGCGTCCTCGGCAAGCTGAAAATTCTTCAGCTGAACAATCAGCGCAGACAGAAGCCGCCCCCGATCCATCCGCACCATATTCTCGATGGCGCAGGAAACCGATCGGGGATCGGGGGCGGCCTCCGACATCAGGCGTCGTAGTCCATCACGGGCCGCACTTCGATCGTCCCATAGGCCGCCGACGGGATCATCGCTGCGAAGTGCAGGGCGGCATCCAGGTCGGGAACCTCGAAAATATAGTACCCGCCGAGGCGTTCCTTGGTCTCGGCAAAGGGGCCATCCATCGTCTCCACCTTGCCTCCGCGAATCCTCAGACTCGTGGCGGTCTCGACATCCTTCAGGCCTTCGCCCGCCACATAAGCGCCCGCCGCCTTCAGGGTTTCGTTGAAGTCGAAATACCCCTTCATCATCACCTCGAATTCAGGCGTGCCATAGGCTGGCTCGAGGGACGGGTCACTATAGATCAGCGCCATGTACTGCATGTCAGGTCTCCGGTGTTGGGCAGGTTCGGGGAGGTGTCAGGGGCGAGAGCCAAGCGCCGCGAGGGCGAGGGCCGCGGTCAGCGTCAGTGTCGCAAGGATGCAGGCGGAGTTACCCGCGATCCGCAGGGGATGGGTGGGGGCATTGGCGCGCAGTCCGATGGGGTGCAAAATCCGCCCGATGACGACCAGCAGCCCGGCGGCATGGAGCCAGAGCGGGCCGGCGCCCTGGCCCTCGGCCAGCACCATCAGGATGAGGATCATCGGCACCCATTCGACGAAATTGCCATGCCGGCGGATGCGTTCGTGCAGATTGGCATTGCCTGCATCTCCGATGGAGACGCTCAATGCCGAGCGGGTTTTGGTGACGCCGATCCACAGGGCCAGAAAGATCACGGCCAGGGGGATCGCATAGAGCGAGGTAATCGGAAAAATCATCAGGTTGGGCCATTCAGCTTGGTTTCGATGCCCCAAGAACGCTGCCCAATCCCGGATTTCGACATCCAGGCAAAAAATTTCAAACGAGCATGCCGGGTGGCATCCGCTAGGGTAAATTGGCCGCCTGGGCCAGTGGTATGAAATTCTATGAAGAATTACTCTGATGGAAAAGGGTGAAGTCGTTCGTATGATATTACATTTCGATACTGTGCCTCACAGCGGATAAATATAGCCTGAAATTCATTCGATCGCCCAATGCGGATAGACTTCGCGGTGAAGTCCGGTCCTTGGAGGCGCCGCGCCTCCGGCGGGAGAACGCACGAGCGATCAGATCGTCACGACGATCTTGCCGAATTGTTCGTTCGACTCCAGGAACCGGTGCGCCTCGACGATCTGGTCGAACGGAAAGATCCTGGCGATGGTCGGCTGAAGCGATCCGGACGCCAGCCCGTCGAGGATGAACGCCTTGGCCGCCTCGAGCCGCGCGGGATCACTGAGGATCTCGTGTACGAGGTAGCCGCGGAGCGTCAGCGTCTTGCTGAGGACGGCGAAGAGCGGGAAGGGGGGCGGTTCAGGGCTCAAACCGCCATATTCGATGAGAATGCCACCCCGCGACATCGCGGCCGTCAGCGGGCCGAATATCGGGCCGCCGATCGGATCGAGCACGACGCGTACACCATTCCGGCCAGCGATGTCCGACAGCCGCGCTTCCAGATCTTCCTCGGCCGAAGCGACGACATGGGTCGCGCCAAAGGCGAGCAGGGCCTGCTTTTTGCCTGAGGTGCGCGTGACCGCGATCGTGGTCGCGCCCACCGTCTTGGCAATCTGGAGCGCGGCAAGTCCAACGCTGCTTGATGCAGCCGTGATGACGACAAAGTCCTCCCTGCGGAGCTTGGCGATGTCGATAAGCGCCCCATAGGCGGTGAGGTACTGCATCCAGAAGGCGGCAGCCGCTTCGAAACTGAGCGATGGCGGATGCTTCACGACGAGTTCGGCTGGAAACGTGGCAAGCTCGCCATAGGCGGGCCAGCGCACCATCGACACGGGTGGCACCACGCTGGCGGCGTCGCCAAGTACCAACCCTTCCACATCGTCGCCGACGGCTTCAATGATGCCTGCTGCCTCAAGGCCGAGACCGGACGGCAAAGTCGGTGTCTCGATATAGGTGCCGGCGCGCAGCAACGCCTCGGCGCGGTTCAGCCCGAGCGCCTTGACCCGGATCTGCACCTCGCCTCGGCCGGGAGCCGGAACCGTCACGGTCTCGATGCGCAAGACCTCCGGACCACCATGCTCATGAAAGCGAACGACGCGTGCCATTGGCTGTAACTCCAAATTATTTGAACGGAATAAGCTATGCGTTCGGGCCGTGCCGCGGATAAATGGCTGAATCGGAAGATCAGTCAAAACTATGGGTTCTGAAAGATGGATCGCCTTACGAGCATGGCCGTGTTCGTCAAAGCCGTTGACTTGGGCTCGTTCGCGGCTGCCGCCGAGGCTCTCGATCTGTCGGGGCCGATGGTCGGCAAGCATGTCCGCTTCCTGGAAGAGCGGCTGGGCGTGCGCCTCATCAACCGCACCACGCGCCGCCAGAGCCTGACGGATTTCGGGCGCACCTATTTCGATCGCTGCCGCGTCGTTCTGGCCGAAGCCGAGGCTGCAGATGCGCTCGCTGCCGACCAGCTTTCAGAACCGCGCGGAAAGCTGCGTGTCACCATGCCTGCGCTCCTCGGCCGATGCTGCGTTGCGCCCATCCTGCTGGAGCTCGCGCGGCGCCATCCCGCGCTGGAGCTTGATCTGTCGTTCAGCGACCGCATCGTCGATCTTGCCGAAGGGAACTACGATCTCGCCATCCGGACAGGCGAGCTGGCGAACAAGACAGGCGTGATCGCGCGACGCATCGCTCGTCACCGGATGCTCGTCTGCGCGTCGCCGTCCTATCTCGAGACACACGGCCGGCCCGGTCAGATCGAGGAGATCGGTCGGCATCACGCCATCATCTACAGCCGGCCGGGCTGGATTCACCCGTGGCTGTTCGCGCGCGAGGGCCAGCCACCGGTGGAGGTTGCGCCGGTCGGCCGGTTGCGGCTCGACGACCTTGATGCCGTGGCCGATGCCGCAGCTTCCGGCCTGGGCCTTGCCTGGCTGCCATCTTGGCTGATTCAGGAGCGCATTCAGGCAGGCAAGCTTGTGCCGTTGTTGCTGAATGAGCCGGGATATGTGTTCGACAACTACGCGCTATGGCTGCAGACGCCTCACCTGCCGCGCAAGGTACGTCTCGCCGTCGATGCGCTGGCATCGGCGCTGCCCAGGCTCATGGCCTGAAATGCAGGGCATAGGGCGTCGCGACGACTTCAAGGCGCTTTCGGCCGCCCATTCCATCCCCACCGGACAAGAACGGAGTGTCGTGCGTCGGCCGGCAGCGCCTCAGTGCTTGCTGAGATATTTCATACCGGTATCGCACATCACGGTGACGATGGTCGCGCCGGGGCCGAACTGCTCGGCGAGGCGTAGCGCTGCGACGACATTGGCTCCCGTCGACGTTCCCGCGAAGAGGCCTTCCTCTCGGGCGAGGCGGCGGGCCATGGTGGCAGCCTCCTCGGTCGAAACCAGATCAATCCGGTCGGCGATGTCCTTCTCCCAGAGCGGCACGACATAGCCGGCGCCGATCCCGTCGATCTTGTGGGCTCCGGTCGCGCCGCCCGACAGCACCGGGGATTCGGCGGGCTCCACGGCCGCAATTGCGATCGCGGCATTGTGCCGGCGCAGCGCCTCGCCGGTTCCGCGGAGCGAGGCGGCGGTGCCGACGCTCTGGACGAAGCCGTCGATCCTGCCCTTCGTCTGCGCCCAGACTTCGTCAGCCATCCGGTGATAGGCCGCCATCTGGTCGCGGTTCTTCATCTGGTCGGTCCAGAAACTGCCGGTCTCGGCGGCAAGGACCCGTGCGGCTTCGATCATGTCGCGGGTGAGCTTCTCGGTCATGCGGCCGCTCTCACTGGGAATGATCTGAAGCTGGGCGCCCAGCAGTTTCATATGCTCGAGCTTCTCTCGCGCGAACGCGTCCGAGGTCACGATATGCAGCGGGTAACCCTTCACGGCACAGACCAGCGAGAGGGAGACGCCCGTGCTTCCGCCGGTATATTCGACGACGGAACCTCCCGGCTTCAGGCGGCCGTCCGCTTCGGCGGCCTCGACCATCGCCAGCGCCATGCGGTCCTTCATGCTCCCCGTCGGGTTTTCGCTTTCCAGCTTCAGCAGGATCCGGGCGCCGTTTGCCGGTGCGATCCGCCGCAGCGCGAGGAGGGTGGTGTTGCCGACGAGGTCCAGGATGGTTCGGTCCGGGTGGTTCATCTCAGGCGCCCTGCTGTTCGAGCCAGATCTTGAGCGCAACCGCATTGTTCCGCTCTTCGTCACGCGCCGCGTAGAGCAGGGTCACCGGACCTTCGCGCAGATGCCGGAAAAGCTCCCTGGTGGCCGCTTGCGCCGCTTCGCTCGTCAATTCGTCCGCATAGGCCGCGCGGAACGCATCCCAATCATCCGGCTTGCCGTGAAACTGCTTCCGCAGGGCATTGCTCGGCGCGATCTCCTTGAGCCAGAGGTCGATATGCGCCTTGTCCCTGGAGATGCCGCGCGGCCAAAGCCGGTCGACCAGGATGCGCTTGCCGTCATTGGCGGCCCGGTGGTCGTAGACGCGCTTCAGGACGAATGAGGCCATTGGACGTCTGCCACGTGGGGAACGAGGCGCCCGGATCGCGCGACGCCCATTTCCATGCATCTACATGTATTGTAGATGCATATAACCATGAGAGCTGGGAAGCAATCGCAAGGCAGCCTGCGACGCGAGGCTCGCGCCCTGGTCGACGCTTGCCCGGCCTGGAATGCCCGGCTGGCGGCGCGACGCATTTCGCTGTTCATCGATCGGGACATGGCGGCCCTTGGCCTTACCGCGGCGCAAGCCGGGCTGATGGCGCAGATCGCGACCATCGGCGACGATACGCTCGGCGCACTCGCTCAGCGGACCGGGCTCGAGCAATCCACGCTG
Organism: Allobosea sp. P4_E12; assembly: GCF_056401655.1. Classification (NCBI taxonomy): domain Bacteria; kingdom Pseudomonadati; phylum Pseudomonadota; class Alphaproteobacteria; order Hyphomicrobiales; family Alloboseaceae; genus Allobosea; species Allobosea sp. P4_E12. The sequence continues at coordinate 13,674 of NZ_JBFUIY010000012.1, forward strand.
TCGCGCAATCTGCGTACGCTGGAACGCGAGGGGCTGATCGAGATCGCGGTGGTGGAGGCAGACTTGCGGCGTCGTGCAGTGTGGCTGACCGAAGCCGGCGTACGGCGGTTACAGGAGGCCCTGCCGGTCTGGCGTCAGGCCCAAGCCCGTCTCGCGCAGATCCTGAGGCCTGGACTGGCGCGCGAGCTCGCAGACCACAGCGAGGCGCTGAACGAGGCGAAGCCCGGATCACGATTGCCTTGAAAGCTCCAAAATCTCTTGGTCGAGTGCGCGCCCTGGTCCCCCTCCGGCGAGCATCGGGCGCTGAGGTCGGTCGCGCTGCGATTGGAGGGCCTGGCTAGCGGGCAGCAGGACAAGCGTATCGGATTTCGTGCTGCGGTAGCGGTCGGGCGTCTTGCCGGACAGGTCGAGAGCGAGGTGCGAGATGACACCTGTCGACGCGTGTGATCTGTCGTTTCCGGATCTCAGTCTTCCGCAGAACCTTCGCGGCCCCCCGCGGGCAGGCAATCGCGAAAGCGTCGCAATCTTCTTCGCGCTCCTGCCGGAGCCGGACACAGCGAGCTACATTTCCCATCTCGCCGGCGACCTTCGCGCCGAGTTCAAGCTGCACGGTCGGCTGCGCCCGCCGAGCCTGCTCCATGTCTCGCTCAACAAGGTCGGCAATTTCATCGAATTGCCGAGGGAAATCATCGCCGCAGCGCTGGAAGCCGGCCGAATGGTCGAGGCCCATCAGTTCGCCGTGAGCCTTGACCGGTTCCTCAGTTTCAGCGGCGGTGAACCTCACGCCCTTGTCCTGTGCTGCGGGGAGGATCTCGCCGCGCTTTCGACACTGCGCCGCAACATCGATCGAGCGCTCAAGAGGGTCGGGCTGAAACCGGGTGGTCAGGCAGGTTCGACGCCCCATGTGACCATATTATACGACCGCGAACTCGTACCTCCCATGGGGCTCGAGCGGCCGATCGGCTGGGTTGCCCGCGACTTTGTCCTGATCGAGAGTTTCCAGGGACAAGGCCGATACGAGATTCTGGGGCGCTGGCCGCTGCACCCGCTATGTTGAAGGTCGAATGCGGTAAGCGCAGCGCCGCGCGCCATGAAGGATGTGTTCCTCTCGTTCGACCGAACAGCCCGGTCCGAGCGCGTCTCTGAAGATCGCGAGTTCGGCGCGGCAAAACCCCTGGCAAATCGACGCCGCGGCGCAGATCGGACAGTGGTTCTCGATCAGAAGCCAGCCATCGTCCGATCGCTGCCATTCGGCCATATAGCCTTCGCGGCTCCGGATCTCGGTGAGCGCCGCAATGCGGGCCTCCAGCCCTTCGGCGCCCGCCATGGCTGCCTGATAGGCGGTTCGCATCTCGGTTTCGCGGGCGTTGATCAAACGGTCGAGCGCGTCTGCCCCCAGGAGTTCGCGCACGGACCGCAACAGGCTGACCGTGAGCTCCGCATGGCTGTCGGGGAAGCGCGCCTGACCCTTGTCGGTCAAACGCCAGAACTGGGTTGGGCGGCCGACACCTCGGGACACGGTCTCGGTTTCGACAAGGGCTTCGGTCGCGAGCTTCGCGAGTTGCTGCCGCGCGTTCTCGCCCGTGGTGCCAAGCGCCCTTCCCAGATCAGCCGCGGTCTGTGCGCCGCGTGTCTTCAGCAGGATCAGCAGCCGGTCAGCCGGCGGACGGGGCAGTGATGATGCATTTTCCAAGTCGTAGCTTGACATATTTCAGGAGCGCCAATATTCCAAGTCAATACTTGTTTTATAGAGCTTGCAGCAACCCGCTGCAAGCTGCGCTGGAGATGACGATGCCCTTCACGGTTCCGAGCCTGCCTTACGCCCTCGATGCGTTGGCGCCCGTCATGTCGGCAGAGACGCTGGACCTGCATCACGGCAAGCACCATCAAGCTTACGTCACCAAGCTCACCGAGCTTGTTCCGGGCTCGGCCTTCGAAGGTTTGAGCCTTGAGGAGATCATTCGCGGCTCCTTCGAAAGACCGGGCGCAGAGGCGATCTTCAACAATGCCGGCCAGCACTGGAACCACAATTTCTTCTGGCCCTCGCTAAGGCCCGATGCCGGCGGCATGCCCGGCAGGCTGGAAGCCCGGCTGAAGGGCGACTTCGGAACGATCGATGCCTTCAAGGCCGAGTTCGTGAAGCAGGGCCTTGCCCAGTTCGGTTCCGGCTGGGTCTGGCTGGTGCAGACGCGGGAAGGGCGTCTTGCCGTCACCAAATCAGCCAACGCGATCAACCCGCTGGTCCATGACCAGACGCCGCTGCTCGGCTGCGATGTCTGGGAGCATTCCTATTATGTCGACTATCGCAACCGCCGTGCCGATTACCTCCAGGCCTTCGTCGATCATCTCGTCGACTGGGATGTGGTCGCGTCGCGCTTGCCGGCCTGAGCCGATGATGGGACTCGCTGAGCGGCTCTCGGCGCGGCTCGCGGCTGGCGCCGAGAGCCACATCCTCCGCTTCGCCCTTGGCGCCGCCTGCCTGAAGAGCGGCGACGGCCCGGCCGCGATCGTACACCTCGAGCGCGCGGTCGCGCTTGATCCTGATTATTCGGCGGCATGGGCGCTGCTTGGCCGCGCCCGGTTGCTGGCGGGGCGGACGGAAGCGGCGTGCACAGCGTGGCAGCGTGGAATTTCGGCGGCCGAGCGGCGAGGCGACATTCAGTCCGCCCGGCAGATGCAGGTCCTCCTCAAACGCGCTTCAAAACCTGCCGGAGACGTGGATCGTGCCTGATCTGCCCTCAGCGATCCTGCTGTTCAAGACGATGCTGGTCTGCGGTCTTTCGCTCTGGTCGGCGATCACGGTCCTGAACAATATTGGCGACTTCCGTGGGGCGGCCGGCGCCATTGCGCGAACATTGGCGATGACGCCACTCAGGGAGGAGCCCGCGATCCCGACGCCGCTGCTCCGGCGGGCGCTGCGCTGCGATCACTGGTCTGTTCTCGCGCTTGCCGCAATCCTCGCGATGCAGGCCCTTGCGACAGCGCTGCTCGGCCTTGGTGGGTTTGAGTTGATCCGTGCCTGCCTGACTGCCGCGGCTCCGGCGCGGGGCATCTGGTTCTCGACTGCGGGGCTGGGCGTGATGGCGCTGGTCTGGCTGTCGATGATGAGCGGCGGGCTCTGGTTTGGCTACTGGATCCGTCAGGGCGAACTTCAGCTGACGCAGATCGCCCTGCTCACCATGACCGTTGTGGCTGCGCTGGCAGTCAATGCCTGACGCCGCTCGGGCGTCAGGCTGGCTTGTCCTGCTGTCTCAGACGATGGGCGGGTTGAGCCGCGCAAACCCCGCCTGACGGCGATAGGGAAAATAGGGATAAGGCGCGGTCACGCTGCTTGCTGCATCCAGCCGTGCGATCTGCTCTGCAGTCAGCGACCAGCCGACCGCTCCGAGATTCTGCCGGAGCTGCTCCTCGTTGCGGGCGCCGATGATGACGCTCGACACGGTCGGGCGCTGAAGCAGCCAGTTGATCGCGATTTGCGGTACCGATCGGCCGGTCTCCTTGGCGACCTCGTCGAGCGCATCGACCACCGCATAGAGCCTGTGATCGTCGACCGGCGGACCGAACTCGGCGGTCTGGTGCAGGCGGCTTCCCTCCGGCAGCGGCTGGCCGCGGCGCAGCCTACCGGTGAGGCGGCCCCAGCCGAGCGGGCTCCAGACCAATGCGCCCACGCCCTGGTCGCGCCCGAGCGGCATCAGTTCCCATTCGTAGTCACGCCCGACCAGCGAGTAATAGACCTGATGCGCGACATAGCGCGGGTAGCCATGCCTCTCCGCGAGTGCGAGCGACTTCATCAGCTCCCAGCCGGCAAAGTTGGAGACGCCGACATAGCGGAGCTTGCCGGCGCGCACGAGGTCACTGAGCGTCGACAGGACCTCCTCGATCGGCGTATGGGCATCGAAGGCGTGGAGCTGCAACAGGTCGATATGCTCGGTGCCGAGCCGGCGGAGCGCATCTTCGACCGCCTTGATCAGGCGCGGGCGCGACGATCCGGCATCGTTTGGTCCATCGCCCATCGGAAGGCTGGTCTTGGTCGAGATCAGCACCTCGTTGCGGCGCCCCTTGATCGCCTCGCCCAGCACCTCCTCGGACGCTCCGTTGGAATAGACATCGGCGGTGTCGAACAGGGTGAGACCGGCCTCAAGGCAGATGTCGACCAGTCGCCGGGCTTCTCTGGCGTCGGTGGTGCCCCAGGCGCCGAAGAGCGGACCCTGGCCACCGAAGGTTCCGGCGCCGAAGCTGAGGGCGGGGACCTTGAGGCCGGATGCTCCGAGATTACGATAGTCCATGATGGCTCTCCTTGGTGGTGTGATGGAGCAGATAAGTCTGGTTGGATGAAATCGCTCAGCAGCCACTCAGGGCCGGTGCCGTGACCGCGGCTTTGCGATCGAGGCGCAGGCTCCAGAGGGCGACCACGAGGCCGCCGATCGGCATCAGCGCTGCGACGAGGGGGACGGCCGTCAGGCCGGGCCCATGGTCGATCACCGCGCCGCCCGCCCAGGCGCCGAGCGCATTGCCGAGATTGAAGGCGGCGATGTTGAGGCTGGAGGCGAGGCTCTGGCCAGCCCCGGAAGCCTTCTCCAGCACCCAGATCTGAAGGGGAGGGACGGTGGCGAAGCCGGCGGCGCCGAGCAGCCCGACGAAGATGGTGGCTGCGATGCCGTCGTGAATGGCGAAGGTCATCAGCCCGAGCACCAGCGCCAGGACGAGCATGCTGCCGATCACCGTCGGGACCAGGTAACGGTCGGCCAGCCGCCCGCCGATCAGGTTGCCGATGATCAACCCACCCCCGAAGACGAGCATGACCGGTGAGACCAGGCTATCGCCGAGCCCGGTCACCTTGGTCAGGATTGGCGCGATATAGGTGAAGACCGCGAAGACGCCGGCAAAGCCGAGGACAGTCGTCAGCAGGCCGAGCAGTAAGGGGCGTTGCGCCATCGCCTTCAAATCGGTGCGCCAGTCGCTCGCCTCCGGTGCCGCCTTATCCTTCGGCACGAAGGCCGCGATGATGGCGAGCGCGACGATGCCGACGAGCGTCACAGCCCAGAAGGTGGCGCGCCAGCCGAGCTGCTGCCCGAGCCAGGTGCCGAACGGCACACCGAGGATATTGGCGATCGTCAGGCCGGTGAACATGATCGCGATGGCAGAGGCCTTGCGCTCCTGCGGCACCAGGCCGGTGGCGACGACCGAGCCGACGCCAAAGAAGGTGCCATGCGCGAAGGCGGTGAGGATGCGCGCTGCCATCAGCAGTCCGTAGTCCGGAGCCAGAGCGCAGGCGGCGTTGCCGAGCGTGAAGATGACCATGAGGGCGAGCAGCACGGTTTTGCGCGGCCAGCGCGCGGTGAAGGCTGTCATCAGCGGCGCCCCCACGACGACGCCCAGCGCATAGCCGGAGATCAGCAGGCCGGCCGAAGCGATCGAGACGCCGAGATCGGCGCTGACCTCGATCAGGAGTCCCATGATGACGAATTCGGTGACGCCGATGCCGAAGGCGCCGGCGGTGAGAGCATAGAGTGCAATGGGCATGGTGGTTGTCCGCAAGACGGGAGGATGTCTCGCGGCAAGATGGCGCGCTGCAGCATCGTGCGTTAGACTGCCGCAAGGAATATCATTTGTGAGATGAATTCATCATGGCGCGTTTGGAGATCAACCGCTCCGGCGAGATGGAGGTCTTTGCCCGGGTCGTCGAGCTCGGCGGCTTCTCGGCGGCGGCCCGTGCCTTCCGGATGACGCCTTCGGCCGTCAGCAAGCTCGTCGCCCGGCTGGAGAGCCGCCTTGGCACGAGACTGGTCAACCGCTCGACGCGCAAGCTCCAGCTCACGCCCGAAGGCGGCATCTTTTATGAGCGCAGCATCCGTGTCCTGGCCGACCTGGACGAGGCGGAGCGTAGCGCCTCCTCCAGCGAGAGCCCGGCGGGCCGCATTCGCCTCAATACCAACGCCTCCTACGGCACGCATATTCTCGCGCCGGTCGTGCCGGAATTCCTGGCGCGCTACCCGGGCGTGACGCTCAACCTCGTGCAGACCGATGCCATCATCGACCTCATGGAAGAGCGTACCGATGTCGCGGTCAGGGCCGGTCCGCTGAAGAGCTCCAATCTCATCGCCCGCAAGCTCGGCGCGACCCGCATGACGATCGTCGCGGCGCCGATCTATCTGGAGCGGTTCGGCGAGCCGAAGAGTGTCGCGGAACTCGACGGCCATAACCGTATCGGCCTCTGCTACGCCCGCACCATAGAAGGCTGGCCGCTGCTCGATGGCGGTCAAGCCGTCACCGTCCCGATCGTCGGCAGCACGCAGACCAGCGATGGCGAGGCATTGCGGCATCTGGCTGTCGCGGGGGTGGGGCTCGCGCGGCTGGCGACCTTCACCGTGCGCGAGGATATTCGGGCCGGAAGACTGCGGCCGGTTCTGGAGGAGAGCAATCCGGGCGATCTCGAGGAGGTGCACGCCGTCTATCTCGGGCAGGGCGGACCTCTGCCGGCGCGTATCCGGGCGTTGCTCGATTTTCTGGGGGAGAAGGCGCGCGTCGGTTGAGCCTGGCCCAATCCCTGCCTAGACCAAGGCGTTCAGGCAGAGGGCGACATGGCGATCACGATTTACGGCATCAAGAACTGCGACACGATGAAGAAGGCCCGAACCTGGCTGGACGAGCACGGGGTCGCCTATCGCTTCCATGACTACAAGGCCGTTGGCGTGGCGCGCGCCAGTCTCGAGGCATGGTGCGCGGAACATGGCTGGGAAACGATCCTGAACCGCGCCGGCACCACGTTTCGGGCGTTGGCCGATACCGACAAGCAGGGGCTCGACACTGGCAAGGCAATTTCCTTGATGCTGGCGCAGCCCTCCCTGGTCAAGCGGCCGGTGCTCGACCTTGGCTCGCGGACATTGGTCGGTTTCAAGCCGGCGCTCTACGAGGCGGCCTTCCCGCGCTGATCCAGGACCATGGCCATGCCGGGCTCGGCCGTGCCGTCACGGTGGGCCGGCGTGCGCTGCACTTCCGTTGTCGCTGCGGCTGCGCTACCTCGCTGCGCATGACAACCGATTTCAGCTTCCATCTGCTCGGTCGGGACGGCGCTGCCCGTACCGGCGAGATCCGCATGCCACGCGGCGTAATCCGCACCCCGGCCTTCATGCCGGTCGGCACAGCCGCGACCGTGAAGGGAATGTATCCCGAGCAGGTCAAGGCGCTCGGCGCCGATGTGGTGCTCGGCAATACCTATCACCTGATGCTGCGCCCCGGCGCGGAGCGCATCGCGGGTCTTGGCGGCCTGCACAGTTTCATGAACTGGCAGCACCCGATCCTCACCGATTCCGGCGGGTTCCAGGTGATGTCGCTCTCCCAGCTTCGGAAGCTGACCGAGGAGGGCGTGACCTTCCAGTCGCATATCGACGGCTCGCGCCACATGCTCTCGCCCGAGCGCTCGGTCGAGATCCAGAACCTGCTCGGCTCCGACATCGTCATGCAGCTCGACGAATGCGTCTCGCTGCCATGCGAGGATATCGTCGCCGAGAAGGCGATGCGCCTGTCGCTGCGCTGGGCCGAACGCTGCAAGACGGCCTTCGGCAATCCCGCGGGCAGGGCGCTCTTCGGCATCGTCCAGGGCGGTTCCGTGCCGTCCCTGCGTGTCGAGAGTGCCAGGTCGCTCGTCGACATGGACCTCAAGGGCTATGCGATCGGCGGCCTTGCGGTCGGCGAGCCGCAGGACGTGATGCTCGCGATGATCGAGACGGTAGAGCCGCATCTGCCGCAGGAGCGCCCGCGCTACCTGATGGGCGTCGGCACTCCCGACGATATCGTCGAGTCGGTGAGCCGCGGCATCGACATGTTCGACTGCGTGATGCCGACCCGTGCCGGGCGCCATGGCCAGATCTTCACCCGCTTCGGCCGGATGAACCTGCGCAATGCCAAGCACGCCGACGATCCCCGGCCGATCGACGCGCAGTCGAGCTGCCAGGCTGCCAACGGCTATGCGCGCGCCTATCTGCACCATCTCGTCAAGGCCGACGAGATGCTCGGCAAGATGCTGCTGACCTGGGTCAATCTCGCCTACTATCAGGATCTGATGGCCGGGCTGCGCGCTGCGATCGCGGCCGGAACGCTGGTCGATTTCATCGCGGAGACCAAGGAAGGCTGGGCGAAGGGCGAGCCGGCATGATCGCGATTGCGACAGCCAAGTCCCGGCTGGAGCGATGATCGACCCCTGGCTCGGCATGCTGCTGCTCAAGATGGCGACCGCGGCAGCGATCGTCGTCGGTTGCTCGCTGCTGGCCGAGCGGACCGGTCCGCTCGTTGCGGCCCTGATCGCGACGCTGCCGATTTCGGCCGGGCCGGTCTATGTCTTTCTGGCGCTCGACCACGACCCGGCCTTCATCGCCGCCGGTGCGCTCGGCAGCATGGCTGCCAATCTCTCAAATGCCGGTCTGGCGCTGGTCTATGTCCTGCTCGCCCAGCGCCTCGGCATGGTGGCGAGCCTCGTGACGGGGCTGGCGACGTGGTTCACGATTGCCATCGTGCTGCGGCAGCTCACGCCGCCGGTCATGGTTATGGCTGCACTGACTGTGGCGGTCTTTGCCGGCCTTCACATGCTCTTCAGGCCGTATCTGGCGGCGCGGCCGGCGGCGCCTCCCGGGCGGCCCTGGTACGCGATCCCGCTGCGCGCCGCTTGCGTCGCCGGGCTGGCGGGGACGGTGACGACCATCAGCGCACGCGTCGGCCCGGGTTGGTCCGGCGTGCTGGCGGCTTTTCCCATCGTTCTGTCGAGCCTCATCGCGATGCTACAGCCGCGCATTGGTGGCCCCGCGACGGCGGCCGTCATCGCCAACTGCGCGCTCGGCCTTCTCGGATTCGGCCTTGCGCTTGGCCTTGTTCACCTGACGGCGGTGCCGCTCGGCTCATGGCCGGCGCTCGGCCTCGGGCTTCTGCTTTGCGTCGGCTGGAATCTGGGCCTGATGACTATTGCCCGTCGCACGCGTCGGGCGGCGCCATGACGCGATGAATAGGCCGCCAATGATCAGGATGAAGCCCACCACCTGAAGCGGGCCCGGGATCTCGCCCAGGATCGGGATGGCGAGCAGGGTGCCCGTCACCGGGATCAAAGGGGGAAAACGCCCGACGACGGAGGCGCCGAGCACATGTGCCGCCCAGCCCCAGATCCACAGGCCGATGATGACGTTGAGCACGCCCTGGTTGAGCGCATGCGCGACGAGCACCCACCACGGCGCGACATCGAAGCCGCGGAAATAGAACAGGAAGTAGAACGGCAGATAGGCCATCGACAGGACCGAGACGATCGCCGCCGCCTTTAGCCCGTTCACCTTCCAGAGCTGGATCAGCAGCGGGTAGAAGCCCCAGAGCAGCCCGACGCCGAGAAAGCAGAGATCGCCGCGCAAGGTGCCGGCCGTCGAAGCGGTGCTGCCGGCTATGCCGAGGCAGGCCAGGCCTGCGAGAACTCCGATGACGCCGATGATCAGGTTCCGCGTCAGCATGGCGCCAAACAGCACGACACTTCCTGCGATGCCGATCAGCGTCACCGTTCCAGGGCCGATGGTGGCGCCATGAGCCGCCGGGGCTAGCGTCAGCCCGGTCAGCATCAGATAGGTCATCGGAAAGCCGCTGGTGATCGCGAGCCAGATTCCGCGCCGCCAGGTCACGCCGCCGCATGTCGCCAAGCCCCCATCCCTGAGGAAGATTGGCAACAGCAGAAGACCAGCGGTCGTGAAGCGCAGGGCTAGCAGATCGTGCTGGCTCAGTCCGTTGAGCACGGCGTGGCGGCTGATCACGAAGTTCGAGCCGAAGATCAGCACGCTGCACAGCATGCCGATGACGGCGAGACGCCAGCGCAGCCGTACTGCCTTTTGATCCATCAGCGAAGCGTCGGCGATCTTGTCCATGCTTCGATTAATCCCGCATCGCACAATCGCGATATGCCCGATGCTGCATGGCGCGCCCGCACCCGTCGCGGGATGGGAAATCTGTCGAGGGCCGCAATTGCTCCCCGGCTGCGCCATTTTGTCGCCGTGTCCGGCCTCTTCTCTCGAGGCGACCAAGGGATGAACTCATGAACGACGATACGACGAAGATGGCGATCGGCCGGGTTCTGCGCAGCTTCGGCGGCCAGGTCGCGGTTTCGGTCACGGCCTCCGTGGCTGCCGCCGGAGTTCTGGCCTTTCTTCAGATCCAGTCCGGAGCTGCCCATCGCGCGACCATGGCTGAGCAGATCGTCCGGGCGTCGCAGCCTGATGCCGAGCTTGCAAATGCCTCGGAAGCGCCCGTGAGCAAGTTCCTGGAGCGGCATCGCGATCAGATGAGCGCCGGCAATGCGGAGTCCGTCTCGCCCACCAGGGCCTTGGCTGTGCCGGCGACGTTGCTGATGCCGATGGCGACAGCCTGGGCGCTGCCAGCCGGCACGACACCCGCCTTGGCTCGCTTTGAACCGCAACGTAGCAGCGCGCCCGTCACTGCGGCGGCGCACACGGTCCCGCGCGAGCGGAGCAAGCCAAGCGTCGCGGCAGCGCAGCCTTTGCCGATTTCGCCACCGCTGCAACTGGCGGCCTCCGCGGGGGACGCCACGACGGCCGTCGCTTCAACGCGCGGGCCAAGCCTGCTGGGACTGGAACTGCCAGACGGCGTTACGCGGGCCGGCCGCGCGCTGGGCGGCCTCGCCGATCGGGTCGGTGCCGCCGGGACCTGGACGGTCTCGACGGCAAGCCAGCTCCTGCCGAGTTGGTGAGAGCAGGCGCCTTCAGCTTCAGGCCAGCGCCTTCAGCGCCGAGCGGCCGGCATAGATCGCCTGGGCGCCGAGTTCTTCCTCGATGCGCAGCAGCTGGTTGTACTTCGCGGTACGGTCGGAGCGGGCAAGCGAGCCCGTCTTGATCTGCCCGCAATTGGTGGCGACAGCGAGATCGGCGATCGTTGCGTCCTCGGTCTCGCCCGAGCGGTGCGACATCACCGCGGTGTAGCCGGCGCGCTGCGCCATCTCGACGGCGGCAAGCGTCTCGGTCAGCGAGCCGATCTGGTTGACCTTCACCAGGATCGAGTTCGCGGTCTTGCTCTTGATGCCCTGCGACAAGCGGGTGACGTTGGTGACGAAGAGATCGTCGCCCACGAGCTGGCACTTGCTGCCGACGAGATCGGTCAGAGCCTTCCAGCCCTCCCAGTCATCCTCGGCCATGCCGTCCTCGATCGAGACGATCGGGTAGTTGCCGACGAGCTTGGCGAGGTATTTGGCCTGCGCCTTCGGATCGCGGGTTTTGCGTTCGCCTTCATAGACGTAGGAGCCGTCCTTGAAGAACTCCGTCGCGGCGCAGTCGAGTGCCAGCGCGATGTCTTCGCCCGGCCGGTAGCCGGCCTTCTCGACCGCCTGCATGACGAAATCGAGCGCAGCCTCGGCCGATTTCAGGTTCGGCGCGAAGCCGCCCTCGTCGCCGACRTTGGTGTTGTGGCCGGCGTCGTGCAGAGCCTTCTTCAGCGTGTGGAAGACCTCGGCGCCCATGCGCAGGGCTTCCGCGCAGGAAGGCGCGCCGACCGGCATGATCATGAATTCCTGGAAGTCGATCGGGTTGTCGGCATGGGCGCCGCCATTGACGATGTTCATCATCGGCACGGGCAGGACGCGGGCGGAGGTGCCGCCGACATAGCGATAGAGCGGCAGGCCCGAGCATTCGGCTGCGGCCTTGGCGACGGCGAGCGAGACGCCGAGRATSGCGTTGGCGCCGAGCTTCTTCTTGTTCGGCGTTCCGTCGAGATCAATCATGGTCTGGTCGATCGCGGCCTGGTCCTCGGCATCCATGGCGACGAGGGCTTCGGCGATCGTGGTGTTGACGATTTCGACGGCCTTCAGCACGCCCTTGCCGAGATAGCGGCTCTTGTCGCCGTCACGCAGCTCTACGGCTTCATGCGCGCCCGTCGAGGCGCCGGAGGGGACCGCGGCGCGGCCCATCGAGCCATCCTCGAGCACGACGTCGACCTCGACGGTCGGATTGCCACGGCTGTCGAGGATCTGGCGGCCGATGATGTCGATGATCGCGGTCATGGGAGGCTCCGGTGCGAGGCGAAACGGAAGGATGCCGCGCTTCTAGCCAAGCGCAGGCGTAACGGAAAGAGGCGTCGCGGCGATTGGCCGGTGGCGCGGGCGCGCCCGAGGCTCTAGAAGGCCGCCTTCAAGGAGCCATGACCATGACGATCGACGCCTCGACCCTGCAACTGGGCCATGCCAGTGCACTGCCGCAATCTCCCGAGGAGGCCCGCCTCGACCGTGTGCCCAATCCGCATGCCGGCACGAATTATCTCGCGCGCTTCACATGCCCGGAATTCACCTCGATCTGCCCGGTGACCGGCCAACCCGATTTCGGCATCCTGGTCATCGATTATCTGCCCGGCCAATGGCTGGTCGAATCGAAGTCGCTGAAGCTCTATCTCGGGTCGTTCCGCAACCACGGAGCCTTCCACGAGGATTGCACCGTCAATATCGGCAAAACACTGGTCGAGCTGCTCGAGCCGGAATGGTTCCGCATCGGCGGCTATTGGTACCCGCGCGGCGGCATCCCGATCGATGTGTTCTGGCAGACCGGCGAGCCGCCGAAGGGGCTCTGGCTGCCCGATCAGGGCGTCGCTCCTTACCGCGGCCGCTGAGTTCAGGTCCGCGAGCCTGCCAGCGGCAGGATGCGCGGCGTCACGATGCCAAGCAGGCCGATCCCTGCCGCAAAGAGCAGGATCGCGCCTGTCGTGCCGAGCAGATGCAGCGCGATGCCCATGGCGACGGGGCCGATCGCATGGCCAAGGAACAGCGCGCAGGCGAAGAGCGAGACGGCCGAGCCGCGCGCTGTCGGAGCGAGCTCGGTCGCCTGAGCCTGGAAGGTGCCGTGCATCAGGAAGAAGCCGAACCCGTTCAGGGTGAACAGGCCAACCGCGCTCCACCAGGGTAAGAAGGGCAGCGAGAACAGCACATAGCCCGTCGCCATCAGGAGCCCGCCGGTGACCGTCATGCGGGCCGGTCCGAGGCGCTCGACCAGGATGCGGGTCAGGATCCCGTAGATGATGCCGCCAAGCCCGGTTCCGGCGATCACCAGCCCGGCCAGCGAGGGGCCGATCCCTGAGCGCTCCTGCAGGATCGCCGCGACATAGGGCGGCATGCCGAAGATCAGGCTGCCCTCGGTGATGACGATCGCATAGAGCAGCTTGCTGCGCGGGTTGGCGAAGACGGATCTGTAATTCGCCAGCGCGCCCGCAAAGCTGAGCGGCAGCCGTGCCGCGTCCGGGCGCGGCTTCAGCACGACGATGACCAGAAGCGCTGCAGCCGCCGCCATGGCAGCGGCCATCACGAAGACACTGCGCCAGCCGAAATGCTCCGCGATGACGCCCGAGCAGGCGGCCCCGGCCATTTGCCCGACGATCATCAGGACAAGGAAGCGTCCGAGCAGTACCTGCCGCTCGGCCATTGGCGCGCGGTCGCCGATCGCGGCCATGGCGATGGGGATGACGCCGCCGGCAACGATGCCCGTACTCGCCCGGATCACCGTCAGTACGTCGAAGGACAGGGAGAAGGCGGCAGCCATCGAGAGCAGGGCAAGCAAGCCGAGGCAGACACTGATCGTCCGCAGCTTGCCGACCGAATCCGCGATCGGGCCCAGGAAGGGCTGACCGACCGCGTAGGCAAAGGAGAACGCAGTTGCCATGGCGGCGATCTGCGCAATCGTCCGGCCGAACTCAGCTGCCAGTGTCGGCACCAGCGGATCGAGGATCCGCATGGTGAAGGTCGATGCGAAGCCGCAGGCCCCGAGGACCAGGATCAGCGGGCGCAGCGAGGCGGGCTTGGTTGCGGTAACGGGCTTGTCCATACGCGCCTTAAACCGGCGCGCGCCTCGCCTTGGCAAGCCGATCAAAGCCTTGCAGCTCTGCGATCAGCGCAGGGAAGTCCGCGAGCGGCACCATGTTGGGGCCGTCCGACGGCGCATTGTCGGGGTCGGGATGGGTCTCGATGAAGAGGCCGGCGACGCCGACCGCGACCGCGGCCCGCGACAGCACGGGCACGAATTCGCGCTGACCGCCTGTGGAGGCGCCCTTGCCGCCCGGCTGCTGGACGGAATGCGTTGCGTCGAAGATCACCGGTGCCCCGATGCCGTCGGCCATGATCGGCAGCGACCGCATGTCGGTGACAAGCGTGTTGTAGCCGAAGGACGCTCCGCGCTCGGTGACCATGACATTCGGATTGCCACTCTCGGTGATCTTGGCCGCGACGTTGACCATGTCCCAGGGGGCCAGGAACTGGCCCTTCTTGACGTTGACGACGCGCCCGGTCTGTGCGGCTGCAACCAGCAGATCGGTCTGACGGCACAGGAAGGCAGGAATCTGCAGGACGTCGACGACCTCGGCCACGGCGGCGCATTGCCCGGCCTCGTGCACATCGGTCAGGACCGGCAGGCCGGTGCGTTCGCGGATCTCGGCGAAGACGGGCAGGGCGGCCTCGAGGCCCATGCCGCGCTGCCCCTTGACGCTGGTCCGGTTCGCCTTGTCGAAGGAGGTCTTGAAGACCAGTCCGATCTCAAGTCTTGCCGCTATCTCCTTGAGCGCAAGCGCGATTTCTAGCGCGTGCTCGCGGCTTTCCATCTGACAGGGGCCGGCGATCAGGGCAAGCGGCAGGGCGTTGCCGAAGCGGACCGGCCTCGCGAGGTCGGCGCCGATCGTGACGATGGCGTTGGCGGACATGGCGGCTCCAATGCGGTTGCTGGTGGCGGGCTTAGGTCGCTCGTCCGGCTGAGGTCAAGCCGGGGCCGCAGCTCAGGTCACCTCGAACCAGGTCCAGAGACCGAGATCGAAGCGCTCCAGCACGGTCGACGAAATCAGCCAGCGGCCAGGATTGTCGGCGATGAAGGCGATGTGCAGCCGCCGCCCTTCGGGGATCTGGACGGTATCGAGGAAATAGGGCTCCCAGCCGTCGTCGAGCGGATGCAGCAGGCGAAAACTATGGCCGTGGACATGGAACGGCTGCAGGAAAGCAGTGCGATTATCGATCGCGATCACCACCGGCGCGCCGCGCCTGACGCTGAAGAGGGGCTTGGCATCAGGCGTGCCGACTGCACCGTTAATCGCCCAGGGCCGGGCGAGATCGAGGCCGGAGAGGTCCAGTTTGCTGTCGGCGGTGACCTTGGCTCCGCCGGTCACGACGACTTCGCTACGCTTGGCGTCCTGCAGTCGCACGGCGAGCGGCAAGGCCGGATTCGGCTTGAGCGCAGCGACCTCGCCTGCCGCCGCCTGCCTTGCTCCCTCCGCGACGAAGCGCAGCAGAGGAACGCCCGAGCCGGTCAGCGCCGTGACCATTGCTGTGGCCCCCGCTTCGTCCGGCATGTCGAAGACGAGATCGTAGCGCGTGCCGGGGGCGAAGGGCAGCTGAGCGCGCACGGGTTCGAAATTATCGGTCGGCTGGCTGTCGACGGCCATGACGAAGGGCTTGATGCCGTCGAAACGCAGCCGCGTGATCCGGGCATTGCAGGCATTGGCGAGGCGCAACCGAACGCGTGCCCCCGGGAGCACCGCGATGCGCTGCGGCGGCGCCTTGCCATTGACGGTGATCCAGTTACCGAGCCGGCCGGCGGCGGCTCCTTCGGGCCCCTTCGCGTCAAAGGCCTGGATCGATTGGTCGTCGCCCAGCAGCCAGTCGGTCACCACCACCGGCAGGTCGAGATCGACGCGTGGCGGCTCAGTCTCCTCAACGATGAGCAGGCCGGCCAGGCCGCGTCCTGCCGGCTCGGACGAGGCGCCGACGAGGAGAGGGCGATACAGGAAGAAGCCCGAATCGGGCGGCGTCAGCCGGTATTCGAAGCTGGCTCCCGGCGCGATCGGCTGCTGGCTGAAGCCTCCGACGCCATCCATCTCGGACGATCCGCGCAGGCCATGCCAATGCAGGCTCAGCGGTCTCGTCGTTCGGTTCTCCAGCCGGAGCCGCAGCGTCTGTCCCAGCTTGATCCGCAATACGGGCCCAGGCGTTTCACCGTCGACGGCCCAGACTTCGCTCTCCGGGGCCGGAGGCGGCCGCAGGCGTGTCTTCGCCGGGCCGGCAACGAGGTTCCGGTTCGGCAGCGCGGCTGAATCGGCGTTCTCCGTCCGGGACTTCACTGGGGTGGTGGCCGGCAAGGATTGTGCGCCCGCCTCGCCCAGGACTGCACAGGCGCCCAGTCCCGCCAGCACGATGCGCCGTGTCGGCATGGTCGCCTGGCAACTGTGAGAAGGAGGACGGCGAGCGCTTCTGTCGGTCATGGCAAGCGGCATAATCCGTGGCGCGCGATCTGGCGAGAGGCCGGTATGGCGCCCCTGATTCAACGGCTTCGCAGAACCGTCGCATTTTTTTGCTGCATGCCGCGCCTGAAATGCGTATAGCACCGCGGCCCAACGATGGCGGCGCTGCGTTTGCTCGCGCGCAGCGCATCGGGTCGGCGGGCGTGGCGGAATTGGTAGACGCACTGGATTTAGGTTCCAGCGGCGAAAGTCGTGGGGGTTCGAGTCCCTCCGCCCGCACCAGACTTGGCCGGATTTCTCAAGCGCGGCGGCGGGCAACCCGACGGCGCGCGTTTGGATTTTTGAATTAACGAGCAGTTGGCGGAACGAAACAATGAACGTGACCGAAACCCTGTCCCAGGGCCTCAAGCGCGAATTCCAGGTGGTGCTGAACGCTGCCGACCTCAAGACCAGGCTCGATGATGGCCTGCAGGGCCTGCAGGGCAAGGCGCGTATCAACGGTTTCCGCCCCGGCAAGGTACCGGTCGCGCATCTGCGCCGGCTCTATGGCCGTTCGGTCATGGCCGATGTGCTGCAGAATGCAGTCAACGAGGCCAACCAGAAGATCGTCGCGGATAACGGCCTGAAGCTCGCTTTCGAGCCGCAGATCCGGTTCCCGGAGAACAAGGACGAGATCGAGGCCGCGATGGAGGCCAAGGGCGACCTCGCCTTCACGGTCGCGCTCGAGGTCCTGCCGAAGATCGAACTCGCCGACATCTCCGACGTTTCCCTGGTCAAGCCGGTGGCGGAAGTGCCTGAGAGCGAAGTCGATGCCGCGCTCGAGCGCATGGCGTCGCAGAACCGCAGCTTCACCTCGAAGGGTGCGAAGGCCAAGGCCGAGAAGGGCGATCGCCTGATGATCTCCTTCGTCGGCACGCTCGAGGGCGAACCCTTCGACGGCGGCACCGGCGAGGGCATTCCGCTCGATCTCGGCGCGGGGCAGTTCATCCCGGGCTTCGAGGATCAGCTCGAGGGCGCCAAGACCGGCGAGAAGCGCACCGTCAAGGTGACGTTCCCGGAGAACTACACCGCGACCCACCTTGCCGGTAAGCCGGCCGAGTTCGAGGTCACCGTCGACGACGTGCAGGGTCCCGACGCCCTCAAGATCGACGACGAGCTCGCCAAGGGCTTCGGCATGGAGTCGCTCGATGCGCTCAAGAGCGCCGTTCGCGAGCAGATCGGCCGTGATTTCGGCGCCCAGTCGCGCCGCAAGATCAAGAAGAGCCTGCTCGACGCGCTTGATGGCAAGTACACGTTCGAGCTGCCGCCGACCCTGGTCGAGCAGGAGTTCGCTGCCGTCTGGAGCCAGGTCGAGGCCGACATGAAGGACGCGAAGAAGACCTTCGCGGACGAGAACACCACAGAGGACGAGGCTCGCGCCGAGTACCGCCGGATCGCCGAGCGCCGGGTGCGCCTGGGCCTCGTGCTTGCCGAAATCGGTGAGCAGGCCAAGGTTCAGATCTCGGATGACGAGGTCACCCAGGCCCTGGTCGAGCGAGTCCGTCAATTCCCCGGCCAGGAGAAGCAGGTCTGGGAGTTCTACCAGAAGAACCCGCAGGCTCTCGCGGAGATCCGCGCCCCGATCTTCGAGGAGAAGGTCGTCGACCATCTGCTCAGTCAGGTGAAGGTCGAGGACCAGACGGTCAGCCGCGAGGCGCTCTACGCCGATGAGGACGCCACCGAGGAGGCCGGTGAGGCCAAGCCGAAGAAGGCAGCCGCCAAGAAGGCCAAGAAGTCCGAGGCCAAGGCGGACGACGCTGCCAAGGCCGACGACGCTTCGGCCTGAGACTTTCGGAAACCTTGATTCAAGATTGGCGCCGCCCGGCAATGGCCAGGGCGGCGCTTCCCTTTTCAGCCACGATCTGCGTGCTTATGTGGATGGTATTCACGAAATCCGCTGATTCCCGGCGACCGCGACCCCAAGGACAGACCCATGCTGCGCGATCCGATCGAGACCTACAACAATCTCGTCCCGATGGTGGTCGAGCAGTCGAGCCGCGGTGAGCGCGCCTTCGACATCTACTCGCGCCTGCTGCGGGAACGCATCATCTTCCTGACCGGCCCGGTCGAGGATTTCTCCGCCTCGCTGATCGTGGCGCAGCTGCTGTTTCTCGAGGCCGAGAATCCGAAGAAGGAAATTTCCTTCTACATCAACTCGCCGGGCGGCGTGGTCACGTCGGGCCTGTCGATCTATGATACGATGCAATTCATCCGCTGCCCGGTCACGACATTGTGCGTCGGGCAGGCGGCCTCGATGGGCTCGCTGTTGCTGACCGCGGGCGCCAAGGACATGCGCTTCGCGCTGCCGAATGCGCGCATCATGGTGCACCAGCCCTCCGGCGGCTTTCAGGGCCAGGTCACCGATATCCTGATCCACGCGCGCGAGGTCGAGAACCTCAAGCGCCGGCTGAATGAGATCTATGTCAGGCATACCGGCCGCAACTACGACGAGGTCGAGGCTGCGCTCGAGCGCGACAACTTCATGACCGCCGAGGCGGCCCGTGATTTCGGCCTGATCGACAAGGTCATTGATCGGCGTCCGGAAGACGCCGCGGCCTGATCGGGCCGGAATGGAGAACCGGGCAGGGGCCGAAACACGCCTTGGGCGTTTCGGCCCCCGTCTGGTGTCGGCTGCGACGAGCCGCCCCGCTATCTGTGGGTTGGCTTGATCAGCCGGGCGTCCCATATTGATTTGGAAAGCGGCCCCATGCTTGCATGGGGACTCGGGTGAGCGGACAGGCGCAGCTGGTGTCCGGTTTTGGGTCAGGTTTTCAGGTCGGATGTCTCGACCTGACGCGTTAACCTAATAATCGCGAACTGAGCGGCCTATTATGACGGAGAGACGACGCCCGCATCCGCTTCGGCTGGTGTGGACCGACTCCGGAAATGGAGATGAACGATGAGTAAGGTCAGCAGCGGCGATTCGAAGAGCACGCTCTACTGCTCCTTCTGCGGCAAGAGCCAGCACGAGGTTCGCAAGCTGATTGCGGGACCGACCGTGTTCATCTGCGACGAGTGCGTCGAGCTCTGCATGGACATCATCCGCGAGGAATCCAAATCCGCGCTGGTGAAGTCGAAGGACGGCGTCCCGACCCCGCGCGAGATCCGCAAGGTGCTGGATGACTATGTCATCGGCCAGGACCACGCCAAGAAGGTGCTCTCGGTCGCGGTTCACAACCACTACAAGCGGCTTTCGCACGCGACGAAGCACAACGACGTCGAGCTGGCGAAGTCGAACATCCTGCTGATCGGGCCGACCGGTTCGGGCAAGACGCTGCTCGCGCAGACTCTCGCCCGCATCCTTGATGTGCCCTTCACGATGGCGGATGCGACGACGCTGACCGAGGCGGGCTATGTCGGCGAGGATGTCGAGAACATCATCCTGAAGCTGCTCCAGGCCTCCGACTACAATGTCGAGCGGGCACAGCGCGGCATCGTCTATATCGACGAGATCGACAAGATCAGCCGCAAGTCAGACAATCCCTCGATCACCCGCGACGTCTCGGGCGAGGGCGTCCAGCAGGCGCTGCTCAAGATCATGGAAGGCACGGTCGCCTCCGTGCCGCCGCAGGGCGGGCGCAAGCATCCCCAGCAGGAATTCCTGCAGGTCGA
The DNA here is from genome assembly GCF_056401655.1 of Allobosea sp. P4_E12. NCBI lineage: Bacteria > Pseudomonadati > Pseudomonadota > Alphaproteobacteria > Hyphomicrobiales > Alloboseaceae > Allobosea > Allobosea sp. P4_E12. The sequence continues at coordinate 33,555 of NZ_JBFUIY010000012.1, forward strand.
CACCACCAACATCCTGTTCATCTGCGGCGGTGCCTTCGCCGGGCTGGACAAGATCATCTCCAGCCGTGGCAAGGGCACCTCGATCGGCTTCGGCGCGATTGTGAAGGCTCCGGACGACCGCCGTACCGGCGCGATCTTCCGTGAGGTCGAGCCCGAGGATCTGCTGAAATTTGGCCTGATCCCGGAATTCGTCGGCCGTCTGCCGGTTCTGGCGACGCTCGAGGATCTCGACGAGGCGGCGCTGAAGACGATCCTGACCGAACCGAAGAACGCGCTGGTGAAGCAGTATCAGCGCCTCTTCGAGATGGAGGATACCGAGCTCACCTTCACCGATGAGGCCGTCAGCCTGATCGCGCGCAAGGCGATCGAGCGCAAGACCGGTGCACGCGGCCTGCGTTCGATCATGGAGAGCATCCTGCTCGAGACCATGTACGAACTGCCAGGGCTGGAAGGCGTCGAGCAGGTCGTGATCGGGCCGGAGGCTGTCGAGAACAAGTCGCGTCCGCTCTTCATCTATGCGGAACGCGAGGAAGAAACGAAGTCGGCCTCGGCCTGAGCTCCGCTGAATTTGGCCATTTCGGGAACGCGCGCCTGTTGGCGCGCGTTTTGCGTTCGAGAGGCGGTTGCCTTGCCGGAACGCTCCTTGCGACAAAGCAACGTTGGAAGACGTCTTCGGCTTGCTTGAAAGCCGGCACAGAAGCCTCCACTTTAGGTGCACCTGCGAGAGTCGCGCGCCTTCTAAGGGCGGGGCCCGCGGGGGCGGTCAGGCGAATGGTCGTCTTGCCGCTTACGTCCGATCGTTCCGCCCATCAGGGGGTTCGCCGGGCGCAACTGCAAAGGATAAGTCATGACTGGCTCGGCGCCCCGCGCTCCTTTCGTTCCCGGCGAGACCGGCACCTATCCGGTTCTCCCCCTGCGCGACATCGTCGTTTTCCCGCATATGATCGTCCCGCTCTTCGTCGGGCGCGAGAAGTCCATTCGCGCCCTTGAGGAAGTGGTCAAGACCGACGGCCTGATCCTGCTTGCGACGCAGAAGAACGCCGGCGATGACGATCCGGCGACCAAGGACATTTATGAGATCGGCACGCTTGCCCGCGTGCTTCAGTTGCTGAAGCTGCCCGACTCCACCGTCAAGGTGTTGGTCGAGGGCGTCGGCCGCGCCAAGGCGACGTCCTATGTCGCCGAGGAAGCCTTCTATCAGGCTGATGCGATCGGGCTCTCCGAGGAAGAAGGCAAGAAGGTCGAGGTCGAGGCGCTCGGCCGCTCTGTCGTCAGCGAGTTCGAGAGCTATGTGAAGCTCAACAAGAAGATCTCGCCCGAGATCGTCGCCGCCGTCTCGCAGATCGACGAGCCCTCCAAGCTTGCCGACACGGTTGCCTCGCACCTGGCCGTCAAGATCGCCGACCGTCAGGCCGTGCTCGAGATCGTCAATGTTGCGCACCGGCTGGAGAAGGTGCTCTCGCTGATGGAAAGCGAGATGTCGGTTCTGCAGGTCGAGAAGCGCATCCGCTCGCGCGTCAAGCGCCAGATGGAGAAGACCCAGCGCGAGTACTATCTCAACGAGCAGATGAAGGCGATCCAGAAGGAGCTTGGCGACGGCGAGGAAGGCCGCGACGAGCTGGCCGAACTGGAAGAGCGCATCGTCAACACCAAGCTCTCCAAGGAAGCCCGCGACAAGGCGATGGCGGAGATGAAGAAGCTTCGCCAGATGTCGCCGATGTCGGCCGAGGCGACGGTGGTCCGCAACTATCTCGACTGGATGCTCGGCATTCCGTGGGGCAAGAAGTCGAAGATCAAGAAGGACCTCGCCGTCGCCCAGCAGGTGCTCGACGACGATCACTACGGTCTCGACAAGGTCAAGGACCGCATCGTCGAATATCTCGCCGTGCAGCAGCGCGCCAACCGGCTCGCCGGCCCGATCCTGTGCCTCGTCGGCCCTCCGGGTGTCGGCAAGACCTCGCTCGGCAAGTCGATCGCCAAGGCGACCGGCCGCGAGTTCGTGCGCATGTCGCTCGGCGGCGTGCGTGACGAGGCCGAGATCCGTGGCCACCGGCGCACCTATATCGGTTCGATGCCCGGCAAGATCATCCAGTCGATGAAGAAGGCGAAGACCGCCAATCCGCTCATCCTGCTCGATGAGATCGACAAGATGGGTCAGGACTTCCGTGGCGATCCCTCGGCGGCCCTGCTCGAGGTGCTTGATCCCGAGCAGAACGCCGCCTTCAACGACCACTATCTGGAGGTCGACTACGACCTCTCGAACGTCATGTTTGTGACCACGGCCAACACGCTGAACATTCCGCCGGCCCTTCTGGACCGCATGGAGGTGATCCGCATCGCTGGCTACACCGAGGAAGAAAAGGTCGAGATCTCTCGTCGTCACCTGATCCCGGAGACGATCAAGAAGCACGGCCTTGAATCCAAGGAATGGTCGATCGATGACGAGGCCCTGATGACGCTGATCCGGCGCTATACGCGCGAGGCCGGCGTCCGCAACCTCGAGCGCGAGCTTTCCAACACCGTGCGCAAGGCGGTGAAGGACATCATCCTGACCAAGAAGAAGAAGGTCGCGATCACCCCGACCGTGCTCGAGGACTATCTCGGCCCGCCGCGTTACCGCTATGGCGAAGCCGAGACCGAGGATCAGGTTGGTGTCGTCACGGGTCTTGCCTGGACGGAGGTCGGCGGCGAACTGCTGACGATCGAAGGCGTCATGATGCCCGGTCGGGGCAAGATGACCGTCACAGGCAATCTGCGGGACGTGATGAAGGAATCGATCTCGGCAGCGGCATCCTATGTCCGCTCGCGCGCCATCGATTTCGGTATCGAGCCGCCACTCTTCGAGCGGCGCGACATCCACGTCCACGTTCCCGAGGGGGCGACCCCGAAGGACGGTCCGTCGGCCGGTATCGCCATGGCGACTGCGATCGTCTCGGTGCTGACCGGCATTCCGACCCGTCGTGATCTTGCCATGACCGGCGAAGTCACGCTGCGGGGCAGGGTGCTGCCGATCGGCGGCCTCAAGGAGAAGCTCCTGGCTGCGCTGAGAGGCGGCATCAAGAAGGTGCTGATCCCCGAGGACAACGCCAAGGATCTGATCGACCTGCCGAAGTCGGTGAAGAGCGGCCTGGAGATCGTGCCGGTCGCACGCATGGAGCAGGTGCTCCAGCACGCGCTGATTCGCCAGCCGGTGCCGATCGTCTGGGAGGAGGACCTCTCGGCGGTTCGCCCCAAGGCGGCCGAGGATGACGCTTCGGGCGGACTCGTCGCCCACTGACGCGGTCATCCCGCACGACACACGAGTGACCAGAAGGCCGGCAGCATCGCTGCCGGCCTTTCTCGTTTCCGGATGGCTATCGTGATTGCGCTGGGCTCCGCTCGACCACCGTTCGCCGAAGAAGGCGCTTGAGCCGGTCCCTGGGTCATAGCTTACGCCGGGGGCGAGGAGCAGAGATGAGCAACCGATCCGACAGAAACAACCTGCTGGCCGCCCAGGAATGCGCCGAGCGCATTGGCCTGACGGCGCGTGCGCTACGCCTCTACGAGAAGCGCGGCCTGATCAAGCCGCGCCGCAGCGAGAAGGGGTGGCGGCTCTACGGCGCCGACGAGATCGCCCGCCTGCATGAAGTCCTTGCGCTGAAGCAGCTCGGGCTCAGCCTGGCACGCATCACCGCGCTGCTGCAGGGCAAGGCGGTCGATCTCGATCGCATCCTGACGCTGCAGCAAGCCGCCCTGCGGGAGCAGCACAGCCGTACCGAGCGTGGGCTGTCCCTGGTCGGGGCGGCGCGGGCGAAGCTGTCGACCGGCGGCTCATTGTCGACCGACGAACTGATCAAGCTGGCGAAGGAGGCCACGATGAGTGAAACGCAGACCGACGAAGCCGCCTGGCGGCGCTATGAGCAAGCGCGGCCGCGCTCCGCTATCACGATCGATCCGGCCCTGCTCGACGGCTATGTCGGGGACTACCGGCTCACCTCCGGGCTGATCCTGTCGATCAGCCGTAGAGGCGATGCGCTTCTTCTGGAATCGTCGGGGCAGATGCCCGTGGAACTCTTTGCCGAGAGCGCCACGAAGTTCTTTCTGAAGTTTCCAGCAGCGCAGGTCAGCTTTGTTCCCGGTCCTGGCGGGCGCGCCGAGGCCCTGGTCCTCCATCAGGATGGCCACGAATCGATGGCCGAGCGCATTAGCGCGGACGAGGCCCGGAGGATCGCAGAGGCGCTGGGCCGCAGGGTCCAGTCCAACCTCCCGCATCCCGACAGCGAGACGACACTGCGCCGCGTCATCGAGGAGCATCAGGCTGGACATCGCTATGTCGAGAAGATGAGCCCGGAGCTGGCTGTGGCCGTCGAGGAGCAGTTCTCCCTGGTGAGCGCTGCGTTGCTGGCCAAGGGGGCTCTGGAGGCGCTGCGCTTCAACGGCGTCGGACAGAGTGGGGTCGATGTCTATGAGGCGCGCTTCGCCGCGCCCGGCGTGCTGGAATGCGGAATCGGCTGGACTGACGACGGCGTGATTCACACCCTGTGGCTGCGACCAGTGCCATAGGCGCGAGAGCGTCTTCCGATTCGAAGCGAGAATCGACGGCGCGTGCTGACGGCGAATCTGCAGCGCCTGCGGCGGTCACTTCGACGCATCAAGCAGGTCGTGACGGGCCGCTCGAAACCGTGCTTGGACCACACCGAAAACAATGAGAGGCAAAGGCGGGAGGAGCAGTCATCCCGGGGCCCAACATCATCCAAAAACCGCTTGTAACGGTGGATGCGAATTTTCATCTATCTGCTTGAGATAAATGGCGCGGGCGACGGGGCTCGAACCCGCGACCTCCGGCGTGACAGGCCGGCACTCTAACCAACTGAGCTACGCCCGCGCTGGGCGGCTAAGGCGTCTTGGCCTCAGCGAGGTTGGGATTAGGGTGCCGGGCCGGCGGTGTCAAGCGCGAGGTGCCGGCAAAATTCATCTTCCCCAAATTCCAAACCGTCGGGTGCGCCGGCAGGCGCAAGCCGCTGACTTTTGCAGTGCAAAACGAGACACAAGTCGCCTCAAACTCGATTTCATCGGCACTTTCGGCTGCTCGCATGATCCGTCGCGCGCCGTGAAAGCTCGAACCGGGCAGAGGCCCAGAACCCCTAAAAAGGGCCGGGGACCGGTCCAAAGATGGATTCGGCGGGCTCCTCAGCCGAAGCACCTCAGCCGAGTTATCAACAGGCCGGTTCGGCCGACAACTTTCGAACACGCTCGCAACGGCCACCCCCATTGGAGAGGGCGGCTTCATGGCATCGCGGAGCGGCGAGCCGGCTCCATTGCCGGCTTTTTGTTCGCACATGAATCCGCTTGCCGGCCGAAATCTGCTCATGCTTACCTGTGGTTAACCAACAGTCCCGGGCGGGGGCGAAACGATGACGGACGCGACGCGCATTCGACAATTGCGAGCGGAACTCTGCCTCCGGCTTGAGGCGCATGGCGTCGCAGATCCGCGGGCAGCGCAGATGATCGACCCGATCGGGATGGTAACCAGCTGGCCGCCGGGTGAGCCTGTGGAGCAGGCTGGCGACCACCCGGCGCTGCTCCGTTCAGAGGCTCGCGACGCTCACATACTGGGCTGTCTCGATGGCGCGATCCGTCAGATCTCCCGGCGATGATCGGTGCGGGGCGACACGATCGGAAAACTGCTCGAACAGCTGAGCGAAACGACGGGGCACGGTCCAGGGGAGGCGCCAGCAGCTCTCATCTCCCCGGCCCTGGACTGGTCGGATTGTGCGGATGGCAGCGAGCGTGGCTGTTGATCCTCGTCTTGCTGCTGCTGTGGGTGGCTCCCTGGATCATCGTGCACGTCACGAGAACGGCGTCCCTGTGAACGGCTCGGCGACCTCTGCGGCGTTATCCGCGCGCACAGGATGACGACACTTCACGGCCGGTGCCTTGCAAAAGGGTCAAAGGGCCGTCGCATGTACGGTGCAATCAACCACCCAGCCGATCGAGCGTGCAGAACAGGGCTATGGGCAGGATCGACACCCGTTGCCGCGACAGCCTGAACGAATTCCTGGGGGCGGCAATCGCGGACGGAATGGGGCTAGATGAGCACACCGGCCGCGCGCTCTGCCGGAAGCAGGGCGGGAACTGGCCTGAATTCATGGTGCTGGGCGCTGGTGGGCGGTGACGGGCTCGAACCGCCGACCCTCTCGGTGTAAACGAGATGCTCTACCAACTGAGCTAACCGCCCCTCCGAGTTGCGGTTTAAGGCTTCATCGCCGCGCCTTCAAGCCTTGAGAGCGGGGGAAGCCAGGATAAGGCCTCACCAGTCTCACCAGGGCCGGCGTGGTCCGGTGTCGATGTGGATAAGTCCGTTCCAATAGACCTTGTGGCCGCCGACCTCCGGCAGCGAGCGGGCATAGTCGAGCACGACGCGCGGCCGCACGCCGGGTACGCGGAAATCCATGGCCTCACAGCGCTTATGATAGGAGCCGCGCCGGGCGCGCCAGGGCGGCCGCCAGGTCGAGGTCACCTTCACGGCTCCGTACTTGTCGGCAATCTTGCCGAGAATCGATTTGAGCAATTGCGGCAGGCAGGCGGTCGAGGTGCCGGGGTCAGTCGAGATGCCCGGCCGGTCCGGTTTTTCGTCCGGATCGAAGGCCGGCTCCGCTCCGGCCTTCTGGCCGGGTGTCAGCTTCGGCCATTCCGGGCCTTCATCTTCATCGGGCTCCGTGACGGCAGGCGAATTCGGGGCCGGCGGAGAATCGGCCTGCTCGGCGACTGGCACGGGAGTAAGAACCGGGGCGGCCGGGGGAGGGACCACGATGGCAGGCATCGCCGCCTTTGCCGGCAGGTCCAGATCGAAGGGCCGTCCGGGCGGGAGCGGCGCCAGCATCATCTGGCCGTCCTCTGCGCCGGCGTGAGATGCCGACAAGGCGAAGACGATCGCGAGCAGCGGCAACGGGAACCTGAGCGGCAGAGGCGATCCGATATTTCCTGTAGGCAAGGGCTTAGGCAAAGGCATCTCAGGGGGTGGGCGCTGGCAGGAAGACGGCGCGTGTCTCGGCGCCGAGGAGCGGAAGCTGCGGCGTCTTTGCGCAGAGCGAGAGAAGTTCGGCAGGCGCCGCGGTGACCTTCTCGACGTCGAGCAACGGACGCTGCGCACCGCCGGCATAATAGCCGGCGAGCCACAGCACGAGCTGACTCTGGTCGTTGCTGATCATGGCGCTGAACTCGGCGCAGGTCGCGCGGGCGAGATCGATACTCTCGGCATGTGTTGCGCCGGCGGGGGCGAGCAAGCTCCCGGCCAGAGTCGCGAGCGCCGCGATACGGTGGAGTGGTCGGACCATGCGTCTCGCTCCTGGGGCGGCTGATTCCCGCAATAAAGCCGATTCGTAACCATCTTGTCGCGGCGTGCGCCTGCTACTTGGTGCGAGCTATCGGTTTTGCGGTAAAAATTGCGTGCAATGCGTCTGGTTCATTGCCGTGGCGCGGTTGTGCGACGCGGCGAACCCTTGCGTGATTCTAGAGTAGGGGCTAATCGACTGCCGATGCGTGTGCCGCGGGTCTGGGCCCGCGAAGCGAGGTTGTCCATGCAAGCATTACCTGTACCGTCCTTGCTGAGCGACTACCTGCCGCTGGCCATCTTCATCGGCGTTTCCATGGTCATCGGTCTTGCGCTGCTGATCGCACCGTTCGCCGTCGCGTATTCAAAACCGGACGCTGAAAAGCTCTCCGCCTATGAGTGCGGTTTCAACGCGTTCGATGACGCGCGCATGAAGTTCGATGTCCGCTTCTATCTGGTCTCGATCCTGTTCATCATCTTCGATCTCGAGGTCGCCTTCCTGTTTCCCTGGGCGGTCGCGTTCGGCGATCTCGGCTGGTATGGTTTTTGGTCAATGATGATCTTTTTGGGCGTCCTGACCGTCGGATTCGTCTACGAATGGCGCAAGGGCGCGTTGGAGTGGGACTAACCGCCGGCTCGCGAGGCGCCGCCTCGGTGTTGATCTGACGGTAACGGGTTCACAAGGGTAGTTTCATGGCAATCACAGCGATCGACCGCGGCGATCCGCTCGTCGCGCCCGCGCCCCGGGGGCTGCTCGGCCCGGACGGGAAGCCGGTGGGTGCGCGCGATCCCTTCTTCGTCGAGATCAACAACGAACTCGCGGACAAGGGTTTCCTCGTCACGGCGACCGACGACCTGATCAACTGGTCGCGTACCGGATCGCTGATGTGGATGACCTTCGGCCTCGCCTGTTGCGCCGTCGAGATGATGCAGCTGTCGATGCCGCGCTATGACGTCGAGCGCTTCGGCTTCGCGCCACGCGCGTCCCCGCGCCAGTCCGACGTGATGATCGTTGCCGGAACGCTGACCAACAAGATGGCTCCGGCGCTGCGCAAGGTCTATGACCAGATGCCCGAGCCGCGCTACGTCATCTCGATGGGCTCCTGCGCCAATGGCGGCGGCTATTACCACTATAGCTACTCGGTGGTGCGCGGCTGCGACCGCATCGTGCCGATCGACATCTATGTGCCCGGCTGCCCCCCGACTGCGGAAGCGCTGCTCTATGGCGTGCTGCTACTGCAGAAGAAGATTCGGCGTACCGGCACGATCGAACGCTAACGCCCCCGCACCCTGGCGGGGATTGCTCCGGTCGTGACGATGCGAGCGGCGAAAAGGTTGAGGTTGAGATGAGCGAAGAGCTCGTGACACTCGGTGAAGAGATCAAGGCTGCGCTGCCCGGCGCGGTCGTGAACGCTGTCGTCGCCTTCGATGAGCTGACGGTCGAGGCCGAGGCTGCGTCGATCGTCCAGGTCATGGCGACGCTTCGCGACGATCCGCGCTTTCGCTTCGTGAACTTCACCGATATCGCCGGCGCCGATTATCCCGCACGCGAGAAGCGCTTCGACGTCGTCTATCATCTGCTGTCGCCGCGCCATAACCGGCGTATCCGCGTCAAGGTGCAGACCGACGAGGCGATCCCGGTTCCGTCGATCATCGATGTCTTCCCGGCCGCGAACTGGTACGAGCGCGAGGCCTATGACTTCTATGGAATCCTGTTCTCGGGGCACCCGGATCTGCGTCGAATCCTCACCGATTACGGGTTCGAGGGCTATCCGCTGCGCAAGGACTTCCCGCTGACCGGCTTCGTCGAGGTTCGCTATGACGACGAGCAGAAGCGGGTCGTCTACGAACCCGTGAAGCTCAGCCAGGAATTCAGGAATTTCGACTTTTTGAGTCCCTGGGAAGGCACGGATTACGTGCTGCCAGGTGACGAGAAGGCGAAGGGAGCCTGAACGCGATGGCTGCTGCCGACAAATCCCTGTCCGGAGGCTGTCTCTGCGGTGCGGTCCGCTTTGCGGCCGTGCCGGAGAAGCTGGAAATGGATGTCTGCCATTGCGGCATGTGCCGGAAATGGAGCGGCGGCACCTTCATGGCCGTGCCATGCACCGGGGTCACGGTAGACGATGACGCGTCGCTCAGCGTGTATCCGTCGTCCGACTGGGGCGAGCGCGTGTTCTGCAGGACCTGCGGCTCCAGCCTGTTCTGGCGGCTGCGCGGCGGAGAGGGGCATGTCGCCGTCTCCTTGCAGAGCTTCGACGACCTTTCGCCCTTTGCCTTCACCGAAGAAATCTTCATCGACGAGAAGCCAGCGCTCTATGCCTTTGCAGGAGAGCGGCCGCGCAAGACCGGCGCGCAGGTCGTCGCCGAATTCGCCGCGAAACAGGCGGGCTGAGAATGACCGAGCACAACATCCGCAATTTCTCGATCAATTTCGGGCCGCAGCACCCGGCGGCACACGGCGTGCTGCGCCTCGTGTTGGAGCTCGACGGTGAGATCGTCGAGCGCGTCGATCCGCATATCGGCTTGCTGCATCGCGGCACCGAGAAGCTGATCGAAGCCAAGACCTATCTGCAGGCGCTGCCCTATTTCGACCGGCTCGACTATGTCGCGCCGATGAACCAGGAGCATGCCTATTCGCTCGCGGTCGAGAAGCTGATGGGGGTGACCGTGCCGCGGCGCGGCCAGCTCATCCGCGTGCTCTATTCCGAGATCGGCCGCATCCTCTCGCATATCCTCAACGTCACCACGCAGGCGATGGACGTCGGTGCGCTGACGCCGCCGCTCTGGGGCTTCGAGGAACGCGAGAAGCTGATGATCTTCTATGAGCGGGCCTGTGGCGCGCGCATGCATGCGGCCTATGTCCGGCCGGGCGGCGTTCACCAGGACCTGCCGCCCTCGCTGATCCACGATATCGCCGAATGGTGCGACCCCTTCCTCAAGGTCTGCGACGACCTCGAAGGACTGCTCACCGACAATCGCATCTTCAAGCAGCGCAATGTCGATATCGGCGTCGTCGATCTCGACACCTGCTGGAAATGGGGCTTCTCGGGCGTGATGGTGCGCGGCTCCGGCGCCGCCTGGGACCTGCGCAAGAGCCAGCCTTACGAATGCTATGAGGAGATGGAATTCGACATCCCCATCGGCAAGAACGGCGACTGCTACGACCGCTACTGCATCCGCATGGAAGAGATGCGCCAATCCGTGCGCATCATGAAGCAGTGCTGCGAGAAGCTGCTGGCTGCCGATGGTGGCGGCCCGGTCTCCTCGCTGGACGGCAAGATGGTGCCGCCGAAGCGCGGCGAGATGAAGCGCTCGATGGAAGCGCTCATCCATCATTTCAAGCTCTACACCGAGGGCTACAAGGTCCCCGAAGGCGAGGTCTATGCCGCCGTCGAAGCGCCAAAGGGCGAGTTCGGCGTCTATCTCGTCTCCGACGGAACCAACAAGCCCTATCGCTGCAAGATCAAGGCTCCGGGCTTCGCCCATCTCCAGGCCATGGATTTCATGTGCCGCAAGCACATGCTGGCGGACGTCTCCGCAATCCTCGGCTCTCTCGACATCGTTTTTGGTGAGGTGGACCGCTAATGTCCGTCCGTCGTCTCGCGCCCGATCACGTTCAACCCGCGTCCTTCGCCTTCACTGCGGCGAACGAGAACTGGGCTGATCAGCAGATCGCCAAATATCCGGAAGGCCGGCAGGCTTCCGCCGTGATTCCGCTGTTGTGGAAGGCCCAGGAACAGCATCACGGCTGGGTTCCGCGCGCCGCGATCGAGGCCGTGGCGAAGAAGCTCGCGATGGCACCGATGCGCGTGCTGGAGATCGCGACCTTCTACACCATGTTCAATCTGCAGCCGGTCGGAGCCCATTTCATCCAGCTCTGCGGCACGACCCCTTGCGCGCTGCGCGGAGCCGAGGCGCTGAAGAAGGTCTGCGAGGACGTCATCGGCCCGCAATCGACCGTATCTGCCGATGGCAAGCTGTCCTGGCTCGAGGTCGAATGCCTCGGCGCCTGCTGCAACGCCCCGATGGCGCAGGTCAATTTCGACTATTACGAAGACCTGACGCCCGAGAATTTCCGCGCGCTCCTCGACGATCTGCGACATGATCGGCCGACGAAGCCCGGCCCGCAGATCGACCGCTCCTGCTCGGAACCGGTCGGCGGTGGCGAAACGCTGAAGGATCCGGGCCTTTATGACGGCTCCGTGATCKGGGCCGGCAACTGGCAGGCTCGCGTCACCGAACAGCGCAAGGCAGCGGCCGAGGCTGCAGCTGCCACGGCTGCGGCGGAGGCAGCGGCCAAGGCGGCTGAGGCGACGCCGGCAGCGGTTGCGACCAAGCTTGCTACCGAGACGGCGGCTCCCGCCCGTCCGAAGCCTTCTTCCCCGGCCCAGCCTGCGGGCTCCGCGCAGGACACACCGGCAGCCGGCGGCAAGGTCGACAAGGACGCCGTTGCTGAATCTGCGAAGCCGGCCGATGCGCCGGCGCGCCGTACGCGCGCTGCCAAGCCCAGCGACAAGCCGAAAGAGTGAGGCGAGACATGCTCGCAGATCGCGACCGCATCTTTACGAACCTCTACGGCCGGCACGACCTGTCGCTGAAGGGCGCCATGGCGCGTGGCGCCTGGGACGGCACCAAGTTCCTGCTCGAGCAGGGGCGCGACTGGATCATCGACGAGATGAAGCGCTCGGGCCTGCGCGGGCGCGGCGGCGCCGGCTTCCCGACCGGACTCAAGTGGTCGTTCATGCCGAAGCAGAACGACGGGCGTCCGCATTACCTCGTCGTCAATGCCGACGAATCGGAGCCCGGCACCTGCAAGGACCGCGAGATCATGCGCAACGACCCGCATACGCTGGTCGAAGGCTGCCTGATCGCTTCCTTCGCGATGGGCGCGCATGCGGCCTACATCTATATTCGCGGTGAGTATGTCCGTGAGCGCGAGGCGTTGCAGCGCGCCGTCGACGAGGCCTATGCGGCAAACCTCATCGGCAAGAACAACAAGCACGGCTATCCATTTGATCTCTATGTGCATCACGGCGCCGGCGCCTATATCTGCGGCGAAGAGACGGCGCTGCTGGAGAGTCTCGAAGGCAAGAAGGGCATGCCGCGGCTGAAGCCGCCATTCCCGGCCAATGTCGGCCTCTATGGCTGCCCGACCACCGTCAACAACGTCGAGTCGATTGCGGTGGCGCCGACCATCCTGCGCCGCGGCGCGAGCTGGTTCTCCTCGCTCGGCAATCCAAACAATGTCGGCACCAAGCTGTTCTGCGTCTCGGGCCATGTGAACAAGCCCTGCAACGTCGAAGAGGTGATGGGCATCCCGTTCCGCGAGCTGATCGACCGCCATTGCGGCGGCATCCGCGGCGGCTGGGACAATCTGCTCGCTGTCATCCCCGGCGGCTCTTCCGTGCGCATGGTGCCCGCCGAGCAGATCATCGACACGCCGATGGATTTCGATTCGCTCTCGAAGCTGCGCTCGGGCCTTGGCACCGCCGCGGTGATCGTCATGGACAAGTCGACCGATATCGTCCGCGCCATTGCCCGCATCAGCTATTTCTACAAGCATGAGAGCTGCGGCCAGTGCACGCCGTGCCGCGAGGGCACGGGCTGGATGTGGCGCGTGCTCAACCGCATGGCCGAGGGCAGGGCGCAGAAACGCGAGATCGACATGCTGCTGGACGTCACCAAGCAGGTCGAAGGCCACACGATCTGCGCGCTCGGCGATGCCGCGGCCTGGCCGATCCAGGGGCTGATCGCGCATTTCCGTCACGAGATCGAAAAGCGCATCGACGATTATGCCGCCAATCCGCATTCCGAGCCGGCGCGGCTGATGGCGGCGGAGTAAGACCATGACCAAACTCGTCATCGACGGCATCGAGGTCGACGTCCCGGCCGATTACACCGTGCTCCAGGCCTGCGAGGCTGCCGGCGCCGAGGTGCCGCGCTTCTGCTTCCATGAGCGCCTCTCGATCGCCGGCAATTGCCGCATGTGCCTCGTCGAGGTGAAGGGCGGGCCGCCGAAGCCCCAGGCCTCCTGCGCCATCGGCGTGCGGGACCTGCGCCCCGGCCCGAATGGCGAGCCGCCGGTCGTCTCGACCAAGTCGCCGATGGTCAAGAAGGCGCGCGAAGGGGTGATGGAGTTCCTGCTCATCAACCACCCGCTCGACTGCCCGATCTGCGACCAGGGCGGCGAATGCGACCTGCAGGACCAGGCGATGGCCTATGGCGTGGACAATTCCCGCTATGCCGAGAACAAGCGTGCGGTCGAGGACAAGTATATCGGCCCGTTGGTGAAGACGACGATGACGCGCTGCATCCACTGCACGCGCTGTGTCCGCTTTACCACCGAAGTCGCCGGCGGCACCGATCTCGGCGCCATTGGCCGCGGCGAGGACATGGAGATCACGACCTATCTCGAACAGGCGATGGGTTCGGAACTCCAGGGCAACATCGTCGATCTTTGCCCGGTCGGCGCGCTGACCTCGCGGCCCTACCAGAACAAGGCCCGACCCTGGGAGCTGACCAAGACCGAATCCGTCGACGTGATGGATGCGGTCGGCTCGGCCATCCGGGTCGATTCCCGCGGCCGCGAGGTGATGCGCATCCTGCCGCGCGTCAACGAGGCGGTGAACGAGGAGTGGATTTCCGACAAGACCCGCCATGTCGTCGACGGCCTGCGCACGCAGCGTCTCGACCGGCCCTATATCCGGCAGAACGGCGCGCTGAAGCCTGCAAGCTGGAACGAGGCCTTTGCGCTGATCGCGGACCGGCTGAACGCGACCGGGCCTGAGCGCGTTGGCGCGATCGTCGGCGACCTTGCCGCGGTCGAGGAGGTTTTCGCGCTGAAGAGCCTGATGGTCGCGCTTGGCGTCGGCAATATCGACAGCCGCCAGGATGGGACGAAGCTGCATCCCAAGCATGGTCGCGCCAGCTACCTCCTCAATGCCGGCATCGCCGGGATCGAGGATGCAACCTCGCTGCTGATCATCGGCGCCAATCCGCGCAGGGAAGCGCCGATCCTCAACGCCCGCATCCGCAAGCGCTGGCTGCGCGGTGACTTCAAGGTCTCGCTGATCGGCGAACAGGCCGATCTGACCTACGCCCATGACTATCTCGGCGCTGGTCCCGAGACCCTCGCCGATCTCGTCAAGCGCGCTCCGGCTGCCGGCGACAAGCCGATGGTTCTGGTCGGGCAGGGCGCTCTCGCCCGCGCGGACGGCGACGCGATCCTCTCGCTCGCCGCCAAGGCGGCACAGGTGCTGGGCGCGGTCAAGGACGGCTGGAACGGCTTCGGCGTGCTGCACACCGCAGCCGCCCGCGTCGGTGCGCTCGATCTCGGCTTCGTGCCGGGCGAGGGTGCACTCGATGTCGCCGGCATGGTTTCGCCCGGCGCACTCGATGTGCTGTTCCTGCTCGGCGCCGACGAGGTCGAAGTCCCGGCCGGGGCTTTCGTGATCTATCAGGGTACCCATGGCGACCGTGGCGCGCATCGCGCTGATGTCATCCTCCCGGGCGCCACCTATACCGAGAAGTCCGGCACCTATGCCAACACCGAGGGCAGGGTGCAGATGACCGATCGTGCCACTTTCCCGCCGGGCGATGCCCGCGAGGATTGGGCGATCCTGCGGGCGCTCTCCGGTGTGCTCGGCAAGACCTTGCCCTTCGACTCGCTCGCGGCGCTGCGCCAGGCACTCTACGCTGCCCATCCCCATTTCGCCGGGCTCGATACGCTTCCGGCGGCTGACGCCTCTTCGCTTGGCGCCCTTGCGGGACTTGGCGGCAAGACCGACAAGGCTGGCTTCGCCTCGCCGGTCGCTGATTTCTACCAGACCAACCCTATCGCGCGTGCCTCGGCCGTGATGGCGGAATGCTCGGCGCTGGCCTCCGGCCGGATGCGGCAGGCGGCGGAGTAAGGCCAGATGAACTGGGATATCGTCCTCGATCTCGCGATCATTCTCGGCAAGAGCCTGCTGCTGCTGGTTTGCCTGCTCGTCTTCATCGCCTTCATCCTGCTGGCGGACCGCAAGATCTGGGCGGCGGTGCAGCTTCGGCGCGGCCCGAACGTGGTCGGGCCGTTCGGCCTGTTCCAGAGTTTCGCCGACCTGCTGAAATTCGTCTTCAAGGAGCCGATCGTCCCGTCGAGCTCCAACAAGGGCGTCTTCCTGCTCGCCCCGCTGGTCTCCTGCGTGCTCTCGCTCGCGGCCTGGGCGGTCATCCCGGTCGCGGATGGCTGGGCGATCGCCGACATCAATGTCGGCATCCTCTACATCTTCGCGATCTCGTCGCTCGGCGTCTATGGCGTGATCATGGGCGGCTGGGCCTCGAACTCGAAATACCCGTTCCTCGGCGCCCTGCGCTCAGCGGCCCAGATGGTCTCCTACGAAGTCTCGATCGGCTTCGTCATCATCACCGTCCTGCTCTGCGTCGGCTCGCTGAACCTGTCAGCCATCGTGGAGGCGCAGAACACGAGCTGGGGCATGCTGCGCTGGTTCTTCCTGCCGCTGTTCCCGATGTTCGTGGTCTTCTTCATCTCGGCCCTGGCCGAGACGAACCGGCCGCCCTTCGATCTGCCGGAAGCGGAGTCCGAGCTCGTCGCCGGCTTCATGGTCGAGTACTCCTCGACGCCGTATCTGCTGTTCATGCTCGGCGAATACGTGGCGATCATGACCATGTGCTCGCTGACCACGATCCTGTTCCTCGGGGGGTGGCTGCCGCCGTTCCCGATCGCGCCCTTCACCTGGCTGCCCGGCATGTTCTGGTTCGCGCTCAAAATCTGCCTGGTGTTCTTCATGTTCGCCATGGTGAAGGCCTTCGTGCCGCGCTACCGCTATGACCAGCTGATGCGCCTCGGTTGGAAGGTGTTCCTGCCGATCTCCCTGGTCTCGGTGGTGGTCGTGGCGGCAGTGCTGCAGATCACTGGCTGGGGGCCGGTGCGCTGATGGAATTATCCGCTGCGGGGCTGATCGGCGCTGCCGTCGGTCTGGTCCTGGGGTGGGTGGACTACAAGGTCGTCGGAGATCTCGTCGAGCGCGCGCTGCGCCGGACGGACACCTCGACGACACGCGAGGAGAAGGACGATTACGAACGGCGCATCAGGCTGTTCAGGATCGTCTTTCTGATCGGCACCATGGGGTTCTTCCCCATTCTGGGTTACCTGCTCGGCCGTCTGCTGTTCGGTTGAGTTTGTGAAGAGGATGAGAGCGATGTCACTCGCGCAAGCCGCCAAAGGGCTGCTTCTCAAGGAGTTCGTTTCGGCGTTCTTCCTGTCGATGCGCTATTTCTTCAAGCCGAAGGCGACGCTCAACTATCCCTTCGAGAAGGGCGTGCTTTCGCCGCGCTTCCGCGGCGAGCATGCGTTGCGCCGTTATCCCAATGGCGAGGAGCGCTGCATTGCCTGCAAGCTCTGCGAGGCGATCTGCCCGGCCCAGGCCATCACGATCGAGGCCGGTCCGCGACGCAATGACGGCACGCGTCGCACCACGCGCTACGACATCGACATGACGAAGTGCATCTATTGCGGCTTCTGTCAGGAAGCCTGCCCGGTGGACGCCATCGTCGAGGGGCCGAACTTCGAATTCGCGACCGAAACCCGCGAAGAACTGTTCTACGACAAGGCAAAACTGCTGGCGAACGGTGATCGCTGGGAGCGCGAGATCGCGCGCAACATCGCGATGGATGCGCCGTATCGCTGAGGCGGTGAAGACCTCCGCGGCTCCGGGCATCCGGGGCAGCGGGCAGGGATGACGAGGGATGGGGAGCGTCGCGCGGTTGTCGCGTCCGGCGGGCCTCTCTATAGACGCTCAAAACTGTGCCTGACTCGCTCGGGCACGCTTGAAACGAGGGCCGCCCGCAAGGGCGGAAGGGCTGACCGAGATGAACGCCGCAGCGGCATTCTTCTATCTGTTCTCTGGCATCACCGTCGCTTCGGCGTTCATGGTGGTGTCGTCGCGCAACCCCGTTCATTCGGTGCTGTTCCTGATCCTGGCCTTCGTCAATGCGGCTGGCCTGTTCCTGCTGCTCGGGGCCGAGTTCCTCGCGATGCTGCTSGTCGTCGTCTAYGTCGGCGCGGTSGCGGTGCTSTTCCTSTTCGTSGTSATGATGCTCGACGTCGACTTCGCCGAGTTCCGCCAGGGCTTCCTGAACTACCTGCCGGTCGGGGCGCTGGTCGGGCTGATCTTCCTGGTCGAACTGCTGCTGGTGGTTGGCGCCTGGGTGATCGATCCGAAGATCGTCAGCACGCCCGTCGCCGCGATCCCGGCCAATATCAGCAACACCGAGGCGCTCGGCCAGGTGCTTTACACCCAGTATGTCTATTACTTCCAGGCGGCCGGTCTGGTGCTGCTCGTCGCCATGATCGGCGCGATCGTCCTGACGCTGCGCGACCGTCCCGGCGTCAAGCGCCAGAATGTCGTCGCCCAGAACGCCCGCACCAAGGAAACCGCGATGGAAGTGCGCAAGGTGCCCTCGCGCGCCGGCCTGCCTGAGGAGACCGTCTGATGATCGGCCTGGGACATTATCTCGCGGTCGGCGCGATCCTGTTCACGCTTGGCGTGCTCGGTATCTTCATCAACCGCAAGAACGTCATCGTCATCCTGATGTCGATCGAGCTCATCCTGCTCGCGGTCAACATCAACTTCGTGGCCTTCTCGTCGTTCATGAACGATCTCGTCGGCCAGGTCTTTGCGCTCCTGGTGTTGACTGTCGCGGCGGCGGAAGCCGCGATCGGCCTCGCCATTCTTGTCGTCTACTTCCGAAATCGCGGCACGATCGCGGTGGAAGACATCAACATGATGAAAGGCTGAGCGCGCCTGCGCGCCCTGCTAGCTGCCATGTATCACGCGATCGTCTTCCTCCCGCTCCTCGGCTTCCTGATCGCCGGCCTCTTCGGCCGGCTGATCGGATCACGCGCCTCGGAGATCGTCACCACCTCGCTGCTGATGGTCTCGGCCGTCCTGTCCTGGATCGCCTTCTTCAATGTCGGCTTCGGCGCGGGCACCACGCGCATCCAGGTGGCGACCTGGCTCGCATCCGCCGATCTGCGCGTCGACTGGGCTTTCCGCGTCGACACGCTGACAGCGGTCATGCTGGTCGTCGTCAACACCGTCTCCTCGCTCGTGCACCTCTACTCGATCGGCTACATGCACGAGGATCCGCACCGGCCGCGCTTCTTCGCCTATCTCTCGCTCTTCACCTTCGCCATGCTGATGCTGGTGACGGCGGACAACCTGGTCCAGATGTTCTTCGGTTGGGAAGGCGTCGGTCTCGCCTCCTATCTGCTGATCGGCTTCTGGTACCAGAAGCCCTCGGCGAACGCGGCTGCGATCAAGGCTTTCGTCGTCAACCGCGTCGGCGATTTCGGTTTCCTCCTCGGCCTCGCCCTGGTCTTCGTGCTGTTCGGCTCGGTCACCTTCGACAGCATCTTCCCGAAGGCGGGCGAACTGACCGGCCAGACCTTCCGGTTCCTCGGCTATGAGTGGAACGCGCTGACCCTGACCTGCCTGCTGCTGTTCATGGGCGCGATGGGCAAGTCGGCGCAGTTCCTGCTCCACACCTGGCTGCCTGACGCCATGGAAGGCCCGACTCCGGTCTCGGCACTGATTCATGCCGCGACCATGGTCACCGCCGGCGTCTTCATGGTGGCGCGCCTGTCGCCGATCTTCGAATATGCGCCGGTCGCAATGACCGTCGTCGTCGTCATCGGCGCAACCACCGCCTTTTTCGCGGCGACCGTCGGTCTGGTGCAGAACGACATCAAGCGCGTGATCGCCTATTCGACCTGCTCGCAGCTCGGCTACATGTTTGTCGCGCTGGGCGTCGGAGCGTATTCCGCCGGTATCTTCCACCTCTTCACCCACGCCTTCTTCAAGGCGCTGCTGTTCCTCGGGGCCGGCTCGGTCATCCACGCGATGCACCATGAGCAGGACATGCGCCGCATGGGTGGGCTGCGGAAATACATTCCCTTCACCGCGGCCGCGATGACGATCGGCACGCTGGCGCTGACCGGTTTCGGCATTCCCGGCACCATGTTCGGCTTCGCGGGCTTCTTCTCGAAGGACGCGATCATCGAGAGCGCCTTTGCGGCCAAGCATGGCTTCGCCACCGACTACGCCTTCGTGCTGCTGGTCGTGGCTGCCTGCTTCACCTCGTTCTACTCCTGGCGCCTGTATTTCATGACCTTCGAGGGGCGTCCACGCTGGGCCGACCACGGCCATGACGCGCATGGTCATGACGATCACGCTCATGCCGCGCACGCGCATGGTCACGATGACCATGCCCATGTCGGACATGGCCATGACGGTCACGGCGATCACGCGCACCAGCCGCATGAGAGCCCGCTCAGCATGCTCGTGCCGCTTGCGGTGCTCGCGCTCGGTGCCGTTGCCGCGGGCTTCGTCTTCAAGGAAGCCTTCATCGGCCACGACTACGAGCATTTCTGGAAGGCCTCGCTGTTCACCGGCAAGGACAACCACATCCTGCATGCGATGCACGAGGTTCCCGGCTGGGTCGTGGCCTCGCCCTTTATAGCGATGGTGCTCGGCTTCGTCGGCGCGCTCTACTGCTACGTGCTGCGCCCGGACGTGCCAGGCAAGCTCGCGAAGGCGAACCCTGTCCTGTACCGCTTCCTGCTCAACAAGTGGTATTTCGACGAGATCTACGACTTCCTGTTCGTTCGCCCGGCGAAATGGCTCGGCCGCTTCCTCTGGAAGAAGGGCGACGGCTTCATCATCGACGGTTTCGGCCCCGATGGCGTCTCGGCTCGGGTGGTCGATGTCACGAACCGCGTCGTCCGGCTGCAGACCGGTTTTGTCTATCACTATGCCTTCGCCATGCTGATCGGCGTCGCGGGCCTGGTGACCTGGTATTTGCTGACTCGCGGGTGAGATGATGTTCGGTTTCGGTATCCTCACCGGTCTACTCCTCCTGCCGCTGGTTGGCGCCGCCTTCATCCTGGCGCAGCGCGGCGACGAGGCTTCGGTCAGCTCCAACGCTCGCTATGTCGCGTTGGCGACGACGATCGCGACCTTCTTCCTGGCTTGCGTCGCCTGGGGCCGGTTCGACTCGGCCAATCCGGCCTTCCAGCTGGTGGAGACCCATGGCTGGGTCTCGGATGCGATCAGGTTCAAGCTCGGCGTCGACGGTTTCTCATTCCCGTTCGTGGTGCTGACCGCCTTCCTGATGCCGTTCTGCATCCTCGCGTCCTGGACGTCGGTCGAGAAGCGGGTTCGCGAATACATGGTCGCGTTCCTGATCCTCGAGACGCTGATGATCGGTGTCTTCGTCGCGCTCGACCTCGTGCTGTTCTACGTCTTCTTCGAAGCCGGCCTGATCCCGATGTTCCTGATCATCGGCATCTGGGGCGGCAAGCGCCGCGTCTACGCGTCCTACAAGTTCTTCCTCTACACGCTGCTCGGCTCGGTGCTGATGCTGCTCGCGCTGATGGCGATGTACTGGAATGCCGGTACCACCGACATCCCGACGCTGCTTGCGCATAAGTTCCCGGTCTCGATGCAGCCCTGGCTCTGGCTCGCCTTCTTCGCATCCTTCGCCGTGAAGATGCCGATGTGGCCGGTCCATACTTGGCTGCCTGACGCCCACGTGGAAGCACCGACCGCGGGCTCCGTCATCCTGGCGGCGATCCTGCTGAAGATGGGCGGCTACGGCTTCATCCGTTTCTCGATCCCGATGTTCCCAGAAGCCTCAGCGATGTTTGCGCCGCTGGTCTTCGCGCTCTCCGTCATCGCCATCATCTACACCTCGCTGGTGGCGCTGATGCAGGAGGACATCAAGAAGCTGATCGCCTACTCGTCCGTCGCCCATATGGGTTTCGTCACCATGGGCCTCTTCACCCTGACGCCGCAGGGCATTCAGGGTGCGATGTTCCAGATGGTCAGCCACGGGCTGGTCTCCGGCGCACTCTTCCTTTGCGTCGGCGTGATCTATGATCGCATGCATACCCGCGAGATCGCCGCCTATGGCGGGCTGGTCAACCGGATGCCGCGTTACGCCGTCGCCTTCATGGTCTTCACCATGGCCAATGTCGGGCTGCCCGGCACGGCCGGCTTCGTCGGTGAGTTCCTGACCATCTTGGGGGCCTTCAAGGCCAATCCCTGGGTCGCGTTCTTTGCAGCTTTCGGCGTCATCCTCTCGGCCGGCTATGCGCTCTGGCTCTATCGCCGCGTCGTGTTCGGCGAACTGGTGAAGCCCGAGCTCAAGAGCATCACCGATCTCAACACCCGCGAGGTCGTCATCCTCGCTCCGCTGATGCTGCTGACGATCTGGTACGGCATTGCGCCGGGTACCATCCTCGACGCCTTTGCTGCGCCGACCGAAGCCCTCATCAAGAATTATCAGGCCGCACTCACCGCCGCGAAAACGGCGATGCTGGTCGTACAGTAAGGTTTGGCAGCAATGACCTTGCCCGCCCTCGGCCCAGCTCTGCCGGAAATCACCCTCGCCATCGGCGCGATCGCCATGGTGCTCTACGGCGCCATCCGCGGCGAGGGCGCGACCCGTACGCTCGAAGCCTTCGGACTTGCCTTGCTCGCGCTAGCGCTCGTGATGGTGCTCTCGGGCACCGGCAAGGCGGTGACCTTCAACGGCGGCTTCGTCGCTGACGGTTTCGCGCGCTTCATGAAGGCACTGACCCTGATCGGTGCCGGCGCGGCGATCGTGCTCGCAGGCGATTTCATGCGCCGCGACGGCTCGATGCGTTTCGAGTTCCCCGTGCTGGTCGTGCTCGCCACGATCGGCATGATGATGATGATCTCGGCCAGCGACCTGATCGGCCTTTATATCGGTCTCGAGCTGCAGAGCCTTGCGCTCTATGTCGTCGCCGCCTTCGACCGCGACAATACCAGGTCGACCGAAGCGGGCCTGAAGTACTTTGTCCTCGGCGCGCTGTCCTCGGGCATGCTGCTCTATGGCAGCTCGCTGGTCTATGGCTTCACCGGCACCGTGACCTATTCCGGCATCGCCCAGGCCGTCCACGGCGAGCATATCAGCCTCGGGCTGATCTTCGGCATCGTCTTCGTCGCCGCCGGCCTTGCCTTCAAGATCTCGGCCGTGCCCTTCCACATGTGGACACCGGACGTCTATGAGGGTGCGCCGACGCCGGTCGCCGCCTTCTTCGCGACTGCGCCCAAGATGGCTGCGATGGCGATGATGGTTCGCATCTTCGTCGGGGCGTTCCCGGGCGCGCTGCATGAGTGGCAGCAGATCATTATCTTCATGTCGATCGCCTCGATGGCGCTCGGCGCCTTCGCTGCCATCGGCCAGCGCAACATCAAGCGCCTGCTCGCCTATTCCTCGATCGCCAATATGGGCTATGCGCTGGTTGGCCTTGCGACAGGAACGGCAGCGGGCGTCCAGGGCGTGATGACCTATATGGCGATCTATCTCGCCACGACGCTTGCCGCTTTTGCCTGCGTTCTGCTGATGCGCCGCAACGGCAAGCCGGTCGAAGACATCTCCGAGCTTGCCGGGCTCTCGCGTACCAATCCCTGGATGGCTTTCGCGCTGGCGATGATGATGTTCTCGCTCGCCGGCATTCCGCCGCTGGCCGGTTTCTGGGCGAAGTTCTACGTTTTCTATGCCGCGATCGATGCCAAGCTCTACGCACTTGCCGTGATCGGCGTGGTGACCAGCGTGGTCGGCGCCTACTACTACCTGCGCGTCATCAAGGTGATGTATTTCGACGAGGCGAAGCCGGCCTTCGAGAAGGGGGACATCGGCGTGCGCGGCGTGCTGCTGGTCTCGACTCTGTTCGTGCTGATGCTCTCGTTCGTGCCGGCCCCGCTGTTCGACTCGGCTGCTGCTGCCGCCAAGTCGCTGTTCTAAGGGGGCGGGCGGCGTGCTCGGCGAGGCGGCACGCGCCGCCGGCTACCGGCTGATCGTGCGGGACGCGGTAGGCTCGACCATGGAAGAGGCGCGTCGCGCCTCCGACCAGGGCGACCCTGGCTTACTCTGGATCGTGGCTCGCAGCCAAAGCGCCGGGCGTGGCCGTCATGGCCGCAATTGGGGCTCACCGCCCGGAAATCTCTACGCCAGCCTCTTGCTCGTGCAGCCCTGCGAACCTGCGCTGGCGCCGCAGCTCGGGTTTGTTGCCGGCCTCGCCTTGCATGACGCCGCAGCCAGGGTGACCGGCCTCTCTGCTCCGCGCCTTGTTTTGAAATGGCCCAACGACCTGCTGATCGACCGCGCCAAGACGGCGGGGCTGCTGCTCGAAGGCGAGAGCCGGGCAGGGCGCTTTGCGGTCACCATCGGCAT
Source organism: Allobosea sp. P4_E12 (assembly GCF_056401655.1). Lineage (NCBI taxonomy): Bacteria > Pseudomonadati > Pseudomonadota > Alphaproteobacteria > Hyphomicrobiales > Alloboseaceae > Allobosea > Allobosea sp. P4_E12. Next base: position 57,130 of record NZ_JBFUIY010000012.1, read on the forward strand.
GGGCGTCAATGTCGCCAGCCGACCGGACGATACCCCTTATCCCGCGACCTTCCTGAAGGCCGAAGACCAGGCTGCGAGTATCGAGGCTCTGCTGGCCGCGCTCAGCGACGCCTGGGTTGCCCGCTTCAATGCCTGGTCATTGCCGGGCGGCTTTGGCCCGGCCCGGGCGGCCTGGCTCGAACGTGCAGCATTCCTCGGCGAGACCATCACCCTGCGCCTGGCGGAGGGGCCGCTGAGCGGTCGCTTCCTTGGCCTCGATGCTTCGGGTCGGCTCGAGCTCGATGTCGCAGGCGCGCGACATCTGGTTGACGCAGGCGATCTCTATTTCGGCCCTCCCGGCTGAACGGCTACGCCTGTCCCAGAGCGGCTCCTGTCGCGCTTCCACGGCCTTCATGCTAGGCCTTGCCACTCATCCGGCGCGCTCTGCGCCCTGCCTTTTGCCTTAGGATTTCCCGTGACCCGTTCCAGCGACCAACTCGTCTTCGTTCCCCTCGGCGGCCTAGGCGAGATCGGTATGAATGCGGCACTCTATGGCTTCGGGCCTGAAGGGCGGCGCAAATGGATCCTGGTTGATTGCGGCCTGTCATTTGCCGGTCCCGATGTTCCGGGCGTCGACATCGTCCTCCCCGACCTGCGCTACATCATCGAGGAGCGGGCCAATCTGCTTGGCATCGTGATCACCCACGCGCATGAGGATCATATTGGCGCGCTCGCGGCGCTGTGGCCCTCCCTGCGCGCGCCCGTCTACTGCACACAGTTCGCGGCCGGGCTGCTTGCCACGCGGCGGCTGGGCGAGCCCGGCGCTCCGAAGGTGCCGATCAACGTCGTCGCCCAGGGCGGACATGTTACGCTGGGGCCCTTCGAGATCGAGTTCGTGCCGGTGGCGCATTCCATTCCGGAATCCTGCGCGCTGGCGATCCGTACTCCGGTCGGCCTCGTCGTTCATACCGGCGACTGGAAGATCGACCCGACGCCGCAGGTCGGCCTGCCAACCGACGAGAAGCGACTGCGCGAGCTCGGCGACGAGGGCGTGCTCGCCCTGATCTGCGACTCGACCAACGTTATGCGTGACGGCATCAGCCCGAGCGAGGCGGACGTCGCAGCCAAGCTGAAGGAACTGGTCGCTTCCGCGCCCGGCCGAGTCGCCGTCACGACATTCGCCTCGAATGTGGCCCGGCTGCGGGCCGTCGCCGAAGCTGCCATGGCCGGTCATCGCGATGTCGTCGTGGTCGGCCGTGCGATGGACCGTGTCATCGATGTCGCGCGCGAATGCGGCTATCTCGACGGCATTCCGGCATTCCGCTCCGTCGAGCACTATGGCTACCTGCCGCGCGACAAGGTTGTGGCGCTGCTCACCGGCAGTCAGGGTGAGCCGCGCGCCGCGCTCTCGCGCATTGCGTCCGACGATCATCCCGAGATCGCCCTGTCGCCAGGCGACCGTGTGATCTTCTCGTCCCGCACCATTCCGGGCAATGAGAAGGCGGTCGGCAACATCCTGAATGCACTGGCACGGGACAATATCGAGATCATCACGGACCGCACGCATCTCGTCCATGTCTCGGGCCATCCGCGCCGCGAGGAAATGGCCCGGCTCTATGGCTGGCTCCGACCGAAGATCGCCATTCCCGCCCATGGAGAGGATCTGCATCTGAGCGAGCACGCGGCCTTCGCACGCGGGCTCGGCGTCAAGAACGTCGTTCGTGCCGGCAATGGCGACATCATCGCCATTACGGCCGATGGCGCCGGCAAGATCGATGAAGCACCCCATGGCCGGCTCTATCAGGACGGGGCTCTCCTGGTGAATGCCATGGAGAAGACGATCCAGGAGCGCCGCCGGCTCTCCTTTGCCGGCATGATTTCGGTCGCGGTTGCGGTTGACGACAAGGGCGGTATCGCCGGCGAGCCAGAGATTGCCGTGCTGGGCCTGCCGCCGGCCGCGCGCGACGGCACGCCCTTCGACGAACTGGTCGCCGATGCGGTCTCCGACCTGCTCGACAACATCCCCAAGGCGCGTCGCCGCGATCCTGAAGCGCTGCGCAACGCGCTGGAGCGTGGCCTGCGTAGCACCGTCAACGAGGAATGGGGCAAGAAGCCGCTGGTGCATGCGCTGGTGATCGAAGTCTAAGATATCGGCCCGAAAACTGGATTGCGGTTTTCGGGCCGATGCCAGCGCGGAAGGCTAGATCATCGGCAGTATGGACGGCGGTGTTCTCGCCGGATGCAAGGGAACTCTGAATGATTGGTCGCCTCAACCATGTCGCCATCGCCGTAAAGGACCTTGCGGCCTCGAGTGCGCTCTATCGCGATACGCTCGGTGCACGCGTCTCCCAGCCGCTGCCGCAGCCTGAGCACGGCGTCACGGTCGTCTTCGTCGAGCTGCCCAACACCAAGATCGAGTTGCTCGAGCCCCTTGGAGCGGATTCGCCTGTCGCGAAATTTCTCGAGCGGAATGTCGATGGCGGCATTCATCACATCTGCTACGAGGTCGACGACATCCTGGCTGCGCGGGACCGGCTGAAGGCAACGGGCGCGCGCGTGCTCGGTTCCGGTGAGCCGCGCATCGGCGCCCATGGCAAGCCAGTCCTGTTCCTGCACCCCAAGGATTTCTGCGGAACGCTTGTCGAACTGGAACAGGCCTGAGATCCGACGGCGCGAAACAAGCGGGAGACGATTGATGATCGAGTTCTTCGGTGAGCCCGAAGCGGGCTCGCCACGCCCGTTCAGTGCGGCGCCGCGGGCAGCGGGGCTTATCTTTGTCTCCGGACATTCGGCTCCGCATGATCCTGCGAACGGCATCCACCGCGGTGCGACACCGGTCGATGAGGTTCGCAATGCGCTGGGGCGGATCAGCGAGATTCTGACGGAAGCGGGCAGCAGCCTCGACCGTGTCGTGCAGATGACGATGCTGATCACCGACCCATCCGACTACGTCGCCTGCAATGCTGAATATGTGAAGCATTTCCCCGGCGGCCTGCCGGCGCGCCATACCGCGCGCTTCGGCGTGCCCACGGAAGCGCGCGTCGCATTCTCCTGCGTCGCCTTGGTCGGATAGGCTTTCGCGTGGATTGCGAGGGGCTGCGGCAGCGAGGAGCCTTGCCGCAATCCCGCTGGCTTGCCATGAGATGACCGCCTCCGCCCGAGAAAGGATCAGGCCATGACCATTGCTGGCGGTCTCGCCGTTTATTTCGTGATCTGGTGGACGGTTCTGTTCGTGACCCTGCCGTTCGGGGTCCGCAGTCAGGCGGAGGACGGGGAGGTCGTTCAGGGCACCGAGCCAGGCGCGCCCGTGCTTCCGGGCCTCGCCAAGAAGGCGCTGATCACAACGATCCTGGCCGGAATCATCTTCGTGTTCGTCTGGTATATCTGGTCGGCCTACGATCTTTGATCGGCCGCGGACGGTAACGCCAAAAACAAAGGGCAAGGCCGAAGCCTTGCCCTGGAGTCTGTTTTTTCCGCAGTAACGGCGCACATCTGGTTGCGTGCGACTCATATACTAGGCGGGCGTTTGTTCCTCCCGAGACCTGGTCCGCGGCGCTCAAGGTTTCCCCGAGCGAGCCCAGCGCCAGATGAGTATCCGATTGTGACAGGGCTGTCACCCATTTAGGCAGCGCTAGCCTGATCTTTTTGCAAGTTAAATGAAGTTTGCTCTTGTGCAGTGCAGCATGCTCCAGATGTGGCGGCTCAACGCCTTGTTCCCGTCAAAGGATGCCGTTACGACGCCGGTGATGATCGGCCGGATCCTCCGGCAACGACGGAGATGCTTCACATGCTGCGCAGTTCTCTCGCCATTCTCGCCCTTGCTGCGTCGCTTGGCTGCGCTCAGGCGCAAGCGCCGGCCTCCGATCCCAACAATACGGTCGTGCTCGAGACCAAGGACGGCAACATCACGATTCGTCTTCGTCCCGATCTGGCGCCCAAGCATGTCGAGCAGATCAAGGCGCTGACCAAGCGTGGCTTCTATGATGGTATCGTCTTCCATCGCGTCATCGACGGCTTCATGGCCCAGACCGGCGACCCCACCGGCACCGGCACGGGCAAGTCAGACCTGCCTAATCTCCCGGCTGAATTCAGCCCCACGCCCTACAAGGTCGGCTCGGTCGGCATGGCGCGTTCCGCCTCGCCCGATTCCGCCAATTCCCAGTTCTTCATCTGCTACGAAGGCTGCGGTTCGCTGACGGGGCAGTACACGCTGTTCGGCGAAGTAGTGTCCGGCATGGATGTGGCGCGCAAGATCAAGAAGGGCAGCTCGGCCAATAATGGCCAGGTCAGCGGCCCCGACAAGATCGTGCGCATGCGTCTTCAGTCCGACGCGAAATAGCAACGAGCGGCTACCTGCATGTCGCGTGTCCTGCCCCTGTTCGTCGCCGGCTTGTCGATCGTCATGGTCGGCGCTGGCGCGGCACAGGACACACGCGACCTGGGATTGCCACCGCCCTCCGGCTCGCAGAACCCGGTTCTGCCTCCGCCTTCCGGCTCGCAGAATCCCGTGCTGCCCCCACCGACGGGGCAGCGCTACCTGCCGGGGATCGGCGGGCCGTTCGGGGAACACGCGCCACGCCGCGCCATTCCAAGCCTGCCGCCTCCTGTCGATTCGGGGCTGAGCGGTTCGGTCTCGCCAGTGACGCGGAGCTTTGAAGGCGACGCCGTCGATCGCGTTTCGGAGCTCGGTCCAGCGTTTCGACGCTGCTGGAATCCGCCTGCGATGACCGGCTCCAGCGACAGCGCCATGGCGACTGTCCGCTTCAGCCTGCGGCGCGACGGCACCATCTTTGGCCAGCCGCGCGTCACCTGGGAAACGCGCCGCACCGACCCCGATCTGCGGGAACGGTTCACCGCCTCCGTGATCGACGCCATCCGAAACTGCGCACCTGTGAGGTTGTCGCCGCGCTTCGGAGCGAGTATCGCGGGGCGACCCTTCACCATTCGCTTCCACGGCCGTGCGCCGTCCAATGAAAGGCCGATCTGATGTCGCTCGATCCCGAGAACACCCTCGTCATGGAAACCACAAAGGGCCGCGTTGTCATCAAGCTGCGCCCCGACCTCGCCCCTGCCCATGTCGAGCGCCTGAAGACGCTGGCGCGCCAGGGCTTCTATGACGGCATCGTCTTCCACCGCGTCATTGATGGCTTCATGGCGCAGGTCGGCTGCCCGCATGGCACCGGCACCGGCGGCTCCGACCTGCCGGACCTGAAGGCCGAGTTCAACGCCGAGCCGCATGTTCGGGGCATCTGCTCGATGGCCCGTTCGCAGAACCCGAACTCGGCCAACAGCCAGTTCTTCATCGTCTTCGACGACGCCCGCTTCCTCGACAAGCAGTACACGGTCTGGGGGCAGGTCGTTGAAGGCATGGAGAATGTCGACAACATCAAGCGGGGCGAGCCGGTGCGTGAGCCGGACTCCATCGTCTCGATGAAGGTGATGGCCGACGCGGCCTGATATCGCCACGGGCCCCGTTCGAACGGGGCCTGAGTTCAGATGAGCCCTCATCCCGGCAGCGCCGCAGGCGCGTCCCGACGGATGGGGGCTCATCTTGTTCTGGTTCGCAGTTTTGTGAGGCGGATTCGATCGTGGATGTCGAACTTTTCGACTTCGACCTGCCGGAAGAACGTATCGCGCTGAGGCCCGTCAGCCCACGCGATGCTGCGCGGATGCTCGTGGTGCGGCCGGATGCAGCCGAACCATTCGAGGATCGCGGCGTTCGCGAACTCGCCAGCCTGCTTCAACCCGGCGACGCGCTCGTCCTCAACGATACGCGCGTGATCCCGTCCCGGCTCTACGGCCGGCGCGTCAGGGGAGAGGCCTCGGCGCGCGTCGAGATCATGCTGCACAAGCGCGAAGCATCCGACCGATGGCTCGCGTTTGCCAGGCCGGCCAAGAAGCTCGCTCTCGGCGAGACGGTCGTGTTCGGCTCGGATGCGGCATCGAATGCGTGCGAGCTCGGCGCGCTGCATGCCGAGGTCGTCGGAAAGGGCGAGGGCGGCGAGGTCGAGTTGCGCTTTGCCTGGTCCGGTCCGGTGCTCGATGAAGCGATCGCGCGGCTGGGTGAGTTGCCGCTCCCGCCCTATATCGCGGGCAAGCGGCCGACCGATCTGGCCGATGCCCACGACTATCAGACGGTTCACGCCCGTATGGATGGAGCCGTGGCCGCCCCGACCGCCGGTCTCCACTTCACGCCGGAGCTGTTTGCAGCCCTCGACGCGCACGGCGTTTCCCGCCATTTCGTGACGCTTCATGTCGGCGCGGGCACGTTCCTCCCGGTCAAGGCCGAGGATACGCGCGAACACCGCATGCATGCCGAATGGGGTAGCGTGAGCACTGAGACCGCAGCAGCGCTGAACCAGGTCAAGGCAAGGGGAGGCCGCATCGTTGCCGTTGGGACCACGGCCCTGCGGCTGCTCGAGAGCGCTGCCGGTGAGAACGGGGTCGTCGCGCCATTCTCCGGTGATACGGCCATCTTCATCACGCCAGGCTATCGCTTCCGGGCCGTCGATATCCTGATGACGAACTTTCACCTGCCGCGCTCGACACTGTTCATGCTGGTCTCGGCTTTCTGCGGGCTCGACCTCATGAAACAGGCCTATGCCCATGCGATCGCGGAGAAATATCGGTTCTATTCCTATGGTGACGGCAGTTTGCTGTTCAGGGCTGAACCCACCACGCCACGCCACGCTTGATCCGGCTCGCAATCGGCCAGCGAAAATGCTACCCGGCAGGGTGAAGAGGATTGTGACACCCTATGGCCGATATTTTTCGTGAGATCGACGAGGAGGTCCGGCGCGACAAGGCGGCGGCGCTCTGGAAGAAATATGGCAACCTGCTGATCGGTTTGGCCGTGGCTGCTGTCGTGGCCGTCGCAGCCTGGCAGGTCTGGCTGTATCGCGAGCAGCAGGCTTCGCAGGCCGTGGGTGCGCGGCTGGAAGAGGCGCTGAGGGCTTCGCGCGACAATCGCGGCGCCGAGGCGGAGTCGATCCTCGTTGACCTCGCGGCCAACGCGCCGGTGGGATACCGCCAGATCGCGCGGTTCCGCCTGGCTGCCGAAACCGGCAAGCGCGACGCTGCCGCGGGCGCAACGGCCTTCGACGCACTGGCGAATGACAGCTCTCTCGATCAGCTCTATCGCGATCTTGCCCGGCTTCGTGCCGGGATGTTGCGCGTCGATCTTGCGCCCTATGCCGAGACCCGCGCCGCGCTTGAGCCGCTCGCGTCTCCGCAGGGCGTCTGGCGCCATTCGGCCCGTGAGTTTCTCGGCATTGCCGCCCTCAAGGCCAATCTGTTCGAGGATGCCGGCCGCTGGTTCGATGCCATCGTGACCGATCCGCAATCGCCGCAGGTGCTGCGCCAGCGTACCGATCTCTATCTTGCGCTGGTGCGCGGCGGCGCCGTCGAGACCAAGAATTGACCCGACGCGCCGATCCCGGCGCGTAACAGGACGAATTTGAACACCATGACCGCGACCGTCGCCATCATCGGCCGGCCGAATGTCGGCAAATCGACGCTCTTCAACCGGCTCGTGGGCAAGAAGCTCGCTCTGGTCGATGACCGGCCGGGCGTGACCCGCGACCGGCGCGAAGGTGATGCCTCACTCGGCCATCTGCGCTTCCGCATCATCGATACCGCCGGACTCGAGGAGGCCGACAAGGACTCCCTTGCGGGCCGCATGCGCGCTCAGACCGAGACCGCGATCGCTCAGGCCGACGTGATCCTTTTCATGATCGATGCGCGGCTTGGCCTGACGCCGATGGACCAACCCTTCGCGGATCTGGTGCGCCGTTCTGGAAAGCCTGTGATCCTGCTCGCCAACAAGGCGGAAGGGAACAAGGGCAAGGACGGCACATTCGAGGCCTATGCGCTCGGGCTCGGCGACCCCGTTCCGTTCTCGGCCGAACATGGCGAAGGCACCGCGGATCTGCTCGAAGCGCTCGTGCCATTCATTGCCGACGAGCCAGACGAAGACGAGGACGATCAAGCCTGGGCCGAAGCTCCCGCCGCGGATCTCGATGAAGACAGCGACCCCAACAAGCCGCTGCGCGTCACCATTATCGGCCGCCCCAATGCCGGCAAGTCGACGCTGGTCAACCGGATGATTGGCGAAGACCGGCTGCTGACGGGACCGGAAGCCGGGATCACCCGAGACACCATCTCGGTTGACTGGGAGTGGCGCAGCCGCCCGGTCAAGCTCTTCGACACGGCGGGCATGCGCAAGCGCGCCCGCATCGAGGAGAAGCTCGAAAAGCTCTCGGTCGCCGATGCGCTTCGGGCCATTCGGTTCGCCGAAGTCGTCGTCGTCCTGCTCGATTCGACCATTCCCTTCGAGAAACAGGACCTGACGCTGGTCGACCTGACCGAGCGCGAAGGCCGGTCGGTTGTCATCGGGCTGAACAAGTGGGATCTCGTTGCCGACAAGCAAGGCCTGCTGGCCGAGCTCAAGGAGAAGGCGAACCATTTGCTGGCGCAGGTGCGCGGCGTGCAGATCGTTCCGCTGTCAGGTCTGGCGGGCGAGGGTATCGACCGGCTGATGCAGGCTGTCTTCGCCAGCTATGACGTCTGGAATCGCCGCGTCTCCACGGCGCGGATCAACCGCTGGCTCGAAGGCGTGCTCTCGGCTCACCCGCCTCCGGCCGTCGCCGGACGCCGCATCAAGATCCGCTATATGACGCAGGCAAAGGCGCGCCCGCCGACTTTCGCGCTGTTCGGCAACCAGCTCGACCATTTGCCGGTGTCCTATACGCGCTATCTCGTCAACAATCTGCGCGAGGCATTCGAGCTGCCGGGCACACCGATCCGCCTGCATACGCGCGGCGGTGACAATCCCTACGATCGCAACAAGCGCAAGTGAAGGTCACCGTCGTCGGCGCGGGCATTGGCGGCCTTGCGACGGCCTGGGCTCTCAGCGGACGTGGCCATGACGTAACGCTGCTCGAGCAGGCGCCGGTGATTCCCAATCCCTACGCCGCCTCGGGCGACCAGCATCGCATCATCCGTCGCGCCTATGGCAGTGCCGATGGCTATGCCCGCACCATCCCGGAGGCCTTCGCGGCATGGGACGAGATGTGGGCTGATCTCGGCCGGTCCCACCTCGCCAATTGCGGCGTTCTCGGCGTCTCGCTGCAGGAGGGCGACGAGGGCGAGCAGTATCGCGACGGGCTCGACCGGACGTCACAGCCTTATACGCTGCATGCGCCTGCCGAAGCCGCGACGCGCTGGCCCTTTCTCGATGCGGCAAGCCTCCGCTACGCCTATTTCAGTGCCGACGGCGGCGCTCTCTTTCCGGCACGGATTGCGGCGGATCTGCTCCGACTTCTGGCGGAACGCGGCGTCGCGATTCAGGCCAATGCGCGTGTTTCTGCCGTGGAGCCGGATGCCGGCGTCGCCATCCTTGACGATGGGGCGCGGATTGCTGCCGACCAGGTCGTGGTGACGGCTGGGGCCTGGGTGCTGCGCCTGTTCCCGGAACTCGGCGATGCGCTGAAGACCTACCGCACTGCGGTCGTCTATCTCGATCCGCCCGGGGATCTCCGTGACGCCTGGCAGCGTGCGCCTGCCATGGTCAGCGTCGGTGGCGACAGACACGGTTACATCCTGCCGCCGGTGGACGGGACCGAACTGAAGCTGGGCGCAGGAATCCATCGCCGCCCGAGAGAGCCCGACGAGGAGCGCGAGCCTCGTCCCGGGGAGGGCGAGCAGACCCGCGACTATTTTGCCCCGCCGCTCGCTCGGCTCGATGAGTATCGCGTCAAGCGTACCGCGACCTGCGCCTATACCTTCACCGAGGATGGCACATTCTTCGCGCGCCGGATTGGCAAGGCGCTCGCGGTCTCCGCATGTTCGGGGCATGGCTACAAATTTGGCGCCGCGGTCGGTCGACGGGTCGCGACTGCTCTGGAGAGCGGAGACGACGCCGCATTGTTCCGCTGGTTGCGGGCGGAGTAGGCCAGATGGAGGGGCGGATGCTCGAGACGGTCAGCGCCCTGTTCGTCAGCCCGGAAAACAAGGTTCTGCTCGGCTTGAGGGCATCCTGGAAGCGCGCATGGGCCGATCACTGGGATGCGATCGGTGGCCGGGTCGAACCGGGGGAAGGCCTCCAGGAAGCGCTTCTGCGCGAATGCCGTGAGGAAGTTGGCCTTGTCCCGACACGGTATCAGCTGGTGCTGTCGGAGCCGGAGCGCTTTCCGGAGCGCAATGGCGAGGCGCTGCACCACATCTACGTCGTGCATGCCTGGGCGGGCGGGGACGCGGTCAACCTCTGCGACGAGCATGTCGAGATACGCTGGTTTACGCTCGACGAGATGGCGGCGCTGCCAAACCTCACCATCCCCGATCTGATCACGCTGGCGCGTGCGGCGCCGCGCGCGGGAGACTGATTGCTCTCGAGCAGGGCATCAGACCGAAAAGTGGAATCCACCTCTCGGGGAAAATCCGATGCTGCCTAAAGAGAGGGATCGCCACTTTGCGCCCCCCAGGACGCGCGCCAATTTAGGCCGGCATTTGCGGGCTCAGTACCTTGCCCTGCGGAAAATCGAAAATCTTGCCGGTCTCCGCCCAATCGGGCGAGGCCAGGCGTACGAGATGCGGAGCGAGGTCTTCCGGGGTCTTCAGCGTCAGCGGATCCTCGCCCGGCATCGCTTCTTCCCGCATGCGGGTGCGCAGGGGGCCGGGGTTGACGATCATCACCTTGAGCGGGGTCGTCACGGTCTCGGCTGCATAGGTGCGCGCCATGGCCTCGACGGCCGCCTTCGAGATCGAGTACGGGCCCCAATAGGCCAGGCACTTATGCGCCGCACCTGACGACATCACGATGACCCGGCCCGAATCCGAGGCCTGCAGGGCCGGTTCGACCGATTTGATCAGGCGCCAGTTGGCCGTGACATTGGTTTCGAACACCTTGGCCCATTCCTTCGGCGAGGCATGGGTGAGCGGGGTCAGGGGGCCGAGGATGCCGGCATTGGCGAGCAGGATGTCGAGTTTGCCCCAGCGCTGCAGCAGAGCGGGGCCAAGCTTCTCGATCGCAGCCGCATCGCCGAGGTCGACAGGAACCAGCGTCGCACTGCCGCCAATGCCCTGAATCTCATCATCGAGTTCTTCAAGCGCGCCGGAGGTTCGCGCCAGAGCAACGACATGGGCGCCGGCATTGGCGAAGGCGAGGGCTGCGGCGCGGCCAATACCGCGCGACGCGCCAGTGACGAGCGCGACGCGCCCTGCGAGAGGCTTGGTCATCATAGACTCTTGTGATCAGCCGGCTTCGGCCAAGAGGGACAATTCCTGCTTGGCGCTCTCGCCGATGACGTCGGTCAGCGAGGTCGGGTAGTCGCCGGTGAAGCAATGGTCGGTGAATTGCGGCCGGGCGGGATCGCGCCGTTCATGCCCCATGGCGCGGTAAAGACCGTCGACCGAGAGAAAGGCGAGCGAATCCGCGCCGACGAACTGGCGCATCTCCTCAAGGGTATGCGTTGCCGCCAGCAGCTTCTCGCGGTCGGGCGTGTCGATGCCGTAGTAGTCGGGATGGGTGATCGGCGGCGACGAGATGCGGAAATGCACCTCGCGCGCTCCAGCCTCGCGCATCATCTTGACGATCTTGAACGAGGTCGTACCGCGCACGATCGAGTCGTCGACCAGAACGATACTCTTGCCCTCGACCACGCTGCGGTTGGCCGAATGCTTCAGCCGCACGCCGAGTTCGCGGACCTTCTGGGTCGGCTCGATGAAGGTGCGCCCGACATAATGGTTGCGGATAATGCCGAGCTCGAAGGGAACGCCGCTTGCCTGGGCAAAGCCCAGCGCCGCCGGCACGCCCGAATCCGGTACGGGCACGATCACATCGGCATTTGCCGGCGCTTCCGAGGCCAGCTGCGCGCCCATGCGCTTGCGACGTTCATAGATGCTCTGGCCCTTCACGATCGAGTCCGGCCGGGCGAAGTAGATATACTCGAAGATGCAGGGGCGTTCCGCAACCGGCGGGAAGGGCTTGTGGCTCTCGATGCCGTCCTCGGAGATGACGACGACTTCGCCGTTCTCGACCTCACGGACGAACTTGGCGCCGATGATGTCGAGCGCACAGGTCTCGGAGGTCAGGATCGGTGCCCCGTCGAGCTCGCCGAGCACGAGCGGGCGGATGCCCAACGGATCGCGAGCGCCAATCAACTTCTTGTTGGTGATGCCGACGAAGGCATAAGCGCCCTCGATCTGGCGGATGGCATCGACAAAACGATCGATGAAGCGGGTCTTGCGGCTGCGGGCGACAAGATGGAGCAGCACCTCCGTATCGGAGGTCGACTGATAGATCGCACCGTCACGGACAAGGTTGCGGCGCAGCGTCAGGCCGTTGGTGAGGTTGCCGTTATGCGCAACGGCAAAGCCGCCGCCATGCAGCTCGGCGAAGAGCGGCTGGACGTTTCGGAGGATCGTTTCCCCCGTTGTCGAATAGCGCACATGACCGATCGCCTGCGCGCCCTGGAGATTGTCGATGACCGAGGCTTCCGAAAACGCATCGCCGACAAGGCCGAGACGCCGCTCCGAATGGAAGCGCCTGCCGTCGAAGGTCACGATACCAGCCGCTTCCTGGCCACGATGCTGGAGAGCATGCAGGCCGAGCGCGGTCAGCGCGGCGGCATCGGCATGACCGAAGATGCCGAAGACGCCGCATTCCTCGCGCAGCCGGTCGGCATAGGGATCGAAGGCGTCGTGGGTCTCGGGTTGAGACGTCATTACGGGCTCCATACGCTGTAACACGGCTGCGTTACGCTCCAATTACGGACGAGTTTGGGCAGGCGTTCCCGGGCGGGTGCCTTCGATCGCACGCTGTAGCGCCTGGCGGTCGTTGGCGTTCGGCACTTCAGTGCGGCGCTGCGGGTCAGCGGTCGGGCTCGCCGGTGGGCGCGGCTCCTCGGCCGGCGCCTCGGCGGGCTCTTCGCCGGTCTTGGGCTTCAGCAGCTTCTTGACGAAGTCAGAATTGATGTCCTGCGGCAGCATCGTCAAAAGCGAGCGGCCGGTCTCTTCGAGGATCGGCTTGGCCTTGGCGTCCTTTGCCCAGGTCGGGAGATTCTTGTCGCCCATCAGCGCGGTGAAGAACACGTAACCGATCACCGCCAGCAGCAGCCCGCGGGCGGCGCCGAAGACAAAGCCGAGCGTCCGGTCGAGCGCGCCGATACGCGAGTCGAGGACGAAATCGGAAATCCGGGCAGTCACGAGCGACACGATGATCAAGGTTACCAGGAACAGGGCCGCGATCACGGCGACCAACGCGATGGTCTGGTTCGGGATATGTTGCTGCGCCAGCGGCAGGAGCTGGGGATGAAACACCCAAGCCACCACAGCTGCCGTCGCCCAGGACGCGATAGCCAACACTTCTCGTGTCAGCCCGCGCACAGCGGCCAGCAACGCCGAGATCAGAACCACGCCGATGACGACGAGATCGAGGATTGTGACAGGCATGTAGGAAGCCGCTTCTCTAGCATCTAGGGGTGGCCCGCAAGAAATGGGCTGGCCGCAACGATTTTGCTATACGCGTTCGAAGGGGTTCCGTCACCCTTGGGGGCGGTTCATTTCACATCCCTGCGAGGAGCGCGAGCCGCGATATCGGCGACGAGCTCCGCAACATGCCCGAAACGGCGCAGTCCCAGCCCGCTGCCATCGCCGAAATCTGCTCCACCTGCGGGAAAGAGTGCAGCCTCGAAGCCGAGCTTGGCAGCCTCGCGCAAGCGGGCAGCCGTGACGGAAACCGGACGAATCGCCCCCGACAGTGCGATCTCGCCAAAATAAACGCCTTCGGCCGGCAGAATCGCTCCGGTCAGCGAGGAGATCAGCGAGGCGGCAACCGCCAGATCCGCGGCCGGCTCGTTGACCCGCAGGCCGCCGGCTACGTTGAGATAGACATCATGCTGGCCGAGCCTTAGGCCGCCATGGGTTTCGAGCACGGCAAGCACCATCGCGAGACGGCTGTTCTCCCAGCCGACGACAGCGCGCCGCGGCGTGCCAAGTGAGGTCGGCGAGACCAGCGCCTGGATCTCGACCAGCACCGGCCGCGTGCCCTCAACTCCGGCGAAGACCGCGGCCCCAGGGGCGGCCTGATCCCGGCCCGCCAGGAAAAGGGCCGATGGATTGGTGACTTCCGACAATCCCTTGCCGGTCATCTCGAAGACGCCGATCTCGTCAGTTGCTCCGAAGCGGTTCTTCTGCCCGCGCAGGACGCGGAAGGCATGTGCGCCTTCGCCCTCGAAGGAGAGAACGGCGTCGACCATATGCTCGACCACACGCGGCCCGGCGATCTGACCGTCCTTAGTGACATGGCCTACGAGGATCAGGCAGGCGCCGCTGGTCTTGGCATAGCGGATCAATGCCTGGGCCGAGCCTCGTACCTGCGTCACTGTGCCCGGCGCGCTTTCAACCTCGCCCGACCACATGGTCTGGATCGAATCGATCACGACGAGGGCCGGACGCTGACCCTGATTGAGGGTGGCGACGATGTCCTCGACATTGGTTTCTGCAGCGAGGTCGACCGGCGCATCGGCGAGGCCCATGCGTTCGGCCCGCAGGCGGACCTGCCCGGTCGATTCTTCGCCCGAGACATAGACGACGCGATGGCCGCCATTGGCGAGCGCCGCACAAGCCTGCATCAGCAGGGTCGATTTGCCGATGCCGGGATCGCCGCCGATCAACAGCACAGAGCCGGGCACGAAACCGCCACCGGTGACGCGGTCGAGCTCACCGATGCCGGCGACAATGCGGGGAGCATCCTGTGTCTCGCCTTTGAGCGTCTCGAGCGCAAAGACACGGCCCCGCGCGCGGCCGTTCGACGAGCCGCGTCCGCCCGGCACCGGCGCAGCCTGCGCTTCCTCGCTGAGCGACGACCATGTGCCGCAGGCGTCGCATTTGCCCTGCCAGCGATGATAGACTGCGCCGCAGGCTTGGCAGGTATAGGTTGGACCGCGTTTCGCCATTCGGCACTAGAGCCCGACATAGCGGCGCGCATAGCGCCCGCCCAGCCCGGTCAGGATCTCGTAGCCGATGGTCTTGGCTCCAGCGCCCACCGTCTCGATGTCGAGCGGCCCGCCGATCAGCGTCACCGGCGCGCCCCGCACGGCGGCAGCGGCAGGCGCATCCGTGACATCGATGATGATCAGGTCCATCGAAACCGTGCCGACGAAGGGGCAGGTAACGCCGCCAACGATCGCCGAACCGCCGGTGCTGCTATCCGTCCAGCTCGCATTGCGCGGGTAGCCATCGGCATAGCCGAGGCAGATCGTGGCGAGCTTGCGCGGCCCCGGTGCGGTCCAGCGGCCGTTATAGCCCACCTGCGTGCCGGCCTGGACCTCGCGCAGTTGGAGAATGCGTGCCTCCAGCCCGATGACAGGCTGCATCGGGTTCGGCTGGTTCGGCGTCGGGTTGCCGCCATAGAGTGCGTAGCCCGGCCGGGTGAGCTGATAGGATGGGACATCCTTGAGGAAATGACCCGAAGAGTTCTTCAGCGAGGCGGGAATGCCGGGGAAGGCGGCTGCAATATCGGCGAAGGCTGCGGCCTGTCGCGCGTTGGCTGGATCGGCCTCATCCTCGGATGAGGCGAAATGCGACATCACAAGACCGATGCCTGCGGCCGTGATCGTGCCTGAGCGCTCACGCGCGAGGTTCAAGCCTTCGCCGGCCCAGAGCCCGAGCCGGTTCATCGCGGTGTCGACATGCAGTGCCGCCGACCTGACCGCGGCTCCGCCCTGGCGGAAAGCGGCCCATTCGAGCAGTTCTTCATGCGAACCGAGCACCGGTGACAGGCCGTGCAGGGCAAAGTGGCCGCAGGTTTCCGGCAAGAGGCCGTTCAGCACATAGATCGCCGCGTCCGGATCCACGGCTCGTGCCCGAATGCCCTCGGACAGATGGGCGACGAAGAACGTCCGGCAGCCGGCCTTGGCGAGAGCTGTGACCGCTGGCTCGATGCCGATGCCATAGGCGTCGGCCTTGACCACGGCGCTGGTCTCGGCCCCGCTGGCACGCTGTCCGAGCGCACGCCAATTCGCTACCAGCGCCCCGAGATCGATCGTCAGTGTCGCGCCGGCCATGCCGGCATCCGGGGTATCGAAGGCGGTCATATCTGTTCCGGCAAATGGGCTTCTTCGGCGCGGTCGGAGAAGCGTGTGACGTCGGCATCGAACTGCAGGGCGATGGTGCCGGTCGGGCCGTGACGCTGTTTGCCGATGATCAACTCGGCGAGACCATGGGCCACCTCCATCTCGTTGAGCCAGGTCGCATGTTCCGGCGTGCCGGCACGCGGTTCCTTGCCCTTGAGGTAATATTCCTCGCGATAGACGAACATCACGACGTCAGCGTCCTGCTCGATCGAGCCCGATTCGCGCAGGTCCGAGAGCTGGGGCCGCTTGTCGTCGCGGTTCTCGACCTGGCGCGAGAGCTGCGAGAGCGCGATGATCGGTACCGAGAGTTCCTTGGCCAGCGCCTTCAGGCTGGTCGTGATCTCGGTCAGTTCCTGCACGCGGTTCTCGCCCTTCTTGGCCGAGCCCGAGAGCAGCTGGAGGTAGTCGATGAAGAGAGCATCGAGCCCCTTCTGGCGCTTCAGCCGTCGCGCGCGCGCCATCAGCTGGGCGATCGAGAGGCCACCGGTCTGGTCGATATAGAGCGGCAGTTTCTCGATCTGGTTTGCGACATCGGCCAGCCGCGCGAAATCGCCTTCGGAGATGCGGCCCTGCCTGATCTTGTATGACGAGATGCCCGATTGTTCGGCGACGATACGGGTCGCGAGCTGGTCGGCCGACATTTCGAGTGAGAAGAAGGCGACGATACCGCCGTCGACGGATTTGAGCGAACCGTCATCCTGTCGCTCGCCGCGCCAGGCCTTGGCGATGTTGAACGCGATATTGGTCGCAAGCGAGGTCTTGCCCATGGCCGGGCGACCGGCCAGCACGATCAGGTCCGAGCGCTGCAGGCCGCCCATGCGCGCGTCGAGATCGCGGAGGCCGGACGAGATGCCTGAGAGACCGCCGGCGCGCTGGTAGGCGCTCGCCGCCATGTCGATCGCGAGGCGAAGCGCGCCATCGAATTTCTGGAACCCGCCCTCGTAGCGGCCCTTCTCGGCCAGTTCATAGAGCCGACGCTCGGCTTCCTCGATCTGCTCGCGAGGCGCCATCTCGACCGGTGCGTCATAGGCGACGTTGACCAGATCCTCACCGACGCCAATGAGCAGGCGCCGGATGGCGAGTTCGTAGATGGTGCGCCCGTAATCCTGCGCGTTGATGATGGTCGTGGCCTCGGCCGCGAGGCGCGCGAGATATTGCGAGGCCGTGATGCCGCCAAGATCGATCTCGGCGAGAAATGTCTTCAACGTGATCGGCGTCGCGATCTTGCCCGCTCGGATCAAACTCGCGGTCAACTCGAAGATGCGCTGGTGGATCGGCTCGAAGAAATGGTCCTGCAGCAGGAAGTCCGAGACGCGGTAGAACGCGTCGTTATTGACCAGGATTGCACCCAGCAGCGCCTGCTCAGCCTCGATATTATGGGGCTGGACGCGATACTCCGCCTCTTGACTGTCGAGACGGGCAACGAGGGCGGTGGCAGTGGCCATGATCTGCGGGCAAGCTCGGCTGAGATGAGTCGGATAAAATGTACTCTAGCACCCTGACGCCCGATGCCAGCAGGCAATGCGGCTTCCTCCCGATCTTCACACCCCTCCAACGAAAAGGGCGCCGTGTTGCCACGGCGCCCTTGACTCATGGTTAGACGAGGTCGTCTCAGCGATCGTCGTTGTCGCCGGCCTCGGCCAGTGCCGCGCCGACCTCGAGACCGAGATCGTCGAGATCGAACTCCTCGCGAGCCGTGACGTTCTCACCGCGGACCTGGCGCTCGGCCTCTTCAGCGGAACGGGCGATGTTGATGGTGACGGTGACCGAAACCTCAGGATGCAGCACGACCGGAACGGTGTGCAGACCGAGCGTCTTGATCGGCGCGTTCAGGGTGATCTGGCTACGGTCGACGCTGAAGCCGTCCGCGGTCAGGGCCTCGGCGATGTCGCGGGTCGAGACCGAACCGTAGAGCACGCCGGACTCGCCCGACTGACGCAGCATCACGACCGAGTGGCCGTTCAGCGTCTCGGCGACCGAATCGGCCTCCTTCTTGAGCTCGAGATTGCGGGTCTCGAGCTGGGCGCGCTGCGTCTCGAAGCGCTTCCTGTTCTCTTCGGTGGCGCGCAGCGCCTTGCCGCGGGGCAGCAGGAAATTACGGCCGAAGCCGTCACGCACGCGGACGACTTCGCCCATCTGGCCGAGCTTGGCGACGCGTTCGAGCAGGATCACTTCCATTGGTCTTCTCCTTCTTGTGTTTGATGTCAGGCGTTAGGCATGGGTGGAACGGTGGGTGGGGCCTTTCGGCGCCCCAGCAGAGAATCGACGATGCCGGCAAGCGACAGCAGCGGTGTCAGCAGGGCCTGCATGATGACGAGCGCGAGATAGACCGAGATCAGCGCCGGCCCGCGCCAGGCTTTGCCGCGCGTCAGATCGTGGATGGTGGCCAGCCCGCTGAACATGAAGGCAGCGAGGAGTGCGCCGGTCATCGCAGCTCCGGCGACGCCGATGAAACCGCCGAGCGTGCCTATCGCCATTGCCAGGCCAAGCAGGATCAGCGCCTGGCGGGGAACCGTCGTTGCCGGAATGAAAGGCCACGGGCGCGGCAGCCGGCCGGAGACCTGCACTGCCTTGGCCGCAAGCCAGAGATTGGCGACGATCGTCGTGACGAAGGACGCGCCGATCCCGACGGGGACCGCGGGCGCGAGCGTCAGCGCAAGCTCGGAAACCTTCACATCTGCTGGCAAGGCGATGAGGCGGCTGCGCACCATCTCGGAGAGCAGGTTCTCGATGACGCGTGCGATCACCGTGCGATAGGTGTCGTAGTCCGTGGTCATCACGAGAGCGCTGCCAACGGTTGTCAGCGCGGCTATTGCGGCGATCCAGACCAGAAGATGACCGAGCGGATACCACTCGGCACCGCCCGTGCCGTCATGACGGGCAAGAAGCGCGAGGTAGGCAATCCACCAGGCTGGCAGCGCGACGATCAGCGCATAATTCAGCCCGGCGGCAAAGCTGAGCGCGATCATGCCGGCGATCGCGCCGGCTGCGGTCGCAACAAGCCCGGCGCGATGATTCCAGCCGAGTGCCGCGATGAAGATCGGAAGAGGGGCTGCGGAATACAGCAGAATAGCCAGCGGCGATCCGGTGATCACCACTGCGAAAAGAAGGGCCGAGACAAGGCCCGCACCGATGCCGACGATCGGAAGCATTCTTCGTCCTGCTGTCCCGCTGCTCGAAAATGGCAGGGTGAGAGGCATCTTGCCTCAACATACCCGGCGGGATTTCACCGCTGGGCGACTAGGGGTTCGGCCATCGCCGGTGCAAGGCACCGGCGATGGGTCGCAATCCGCTTAGCGGATGACGTAGGGCAGCAGGCCCAGGAAGCGGGCGCGCTTGATCGCCTGGGCGAGCTCACGCTGCTTCTTGGCCGAAACGGCCGTGATACGCGACGGCACGATCTTGCCGCGCTCGGAGATGTAGCGCGAAAGCAGGCGCACATCCTTGTAGTCGATCTTCGGAGCGCCTTCGCCCGAGAACGGGCAGGACTTGCGGCGGCGGAAGAAGGGGCGGCGGGCGCCGGCGGAAGCGGTCGACATGGCTTAGGCCTCCGTGCCGGTGGTTTCGGTGGTCTCGTCTTCGCGACGCGGACGGTCACGGCGCGGGCCGCGATCGAAACGGTCGCCGCCACGCTCGAAGCGGTCACCGCCGCGCTCGCCGCGGTCGTCACGATCGCGCTTCTGCAGCATGGCCGACTGGCCTTCCTCGAGCTCCTCGACGCGGATCGTCAGGAAGCGCAGGACGTCTTCGTTGATGCGCATCTGGCGCTCCATCTCCAGCACGGCGGCGGAGGGAGCGTCGATGTTCAGCAGCGAGTAATGAGCCTTGCGGTTCTTGCGGATGCGATACCCGAGCGACTTCACGCCCCAGTACTCGGTCTTGGTGACCGAGCCGCCATTCGCCTCGATGATGCCCTTGAACTGTTCGACAAGAGCTTCGACTTGCTGCGCGCTGACATCCTGCCGCGCGAGCAGCACATGCTCGTACAATGCCATTATGGCCTTCCTTTGTTTTACCCTGTTTCGCTCGGCGCGGAGCCCTCCGAGCCCTGGATAAGGCCCGACAGGATTTCATCGAAGGCGGAGACACGGGATGGCGGTTCGAGAGCCGAACCTGCGGATGCTTGATAAGCGCCCGCCATCCGTTCAGCCTCCGGCCGAACAAACAGGAGGCGGCTGATACAGCGTCGTGGCCATTTCCGCAAGCCAAATCACTGCACAGGTGGCCGCGAATTCGCCAGCAAAGCTTGACTTGGCCTCCCAAGCAATGTGAGAGCGCCGTCGCGATGACTAATTTATGAACATCGGGATTTTCTCAGCATGACAACCGCGTTCATCTTTCCCGGCCAGGGCTCTCAGGCCGTCGGCATGGGCAAGACCTTGGCCGACGCCTTTCCGGTGGCCAGGGCAGTCTTTGCCGAGGTCGACGACGCCCTGTCGCAGAAGCTTTCGGCGATCATGTGGGATGGTCCTGCCGAGGAGTTGACGCTGACCGCCAATGCTCAGCCTGCCCTGATGGCTGTGAGTCTTGCCGTGATCCGCGTCCTTGAGGCGGAGGCGGGCCTGTCGCTGCAGCGCGATGCGGCCTTCGTGGCCGGCCACTCGCTCGGCGAGTATTCTGCGCTGGCGGCTGCCGGCAGCTTCTCGATTGCGGATGCTGCGCGCTTGTTGCGGATTCGCGGCGACGCCATGCAGAAGGCTGTGCCGGCAGGCGAGGGGGCGATGGCAGCACTGCTCGGGGTCGAGCTCGAACAGGCGCGCGAGATTGCCAGGGATGCAGCGCAAGGCGAGGCCTGCGAAGCTGCCAATGACAATGGTGGCGGACAGGTCGTTCTCTCCGGCAGCAAGGCGGCGATCGAGCGGGCTATTGCGCTCTCCGGGCAGCGCGGCGTCAAGCGCGCCCTGCCACTACCGGTATCAGCGCCCTTCCATTGCGCGCTGATGCAACCTGCCGCCGATGCTATGCGCGAGGCCCTGGCAAGGGTCGCTCTGGCGGCGCCGGTTGTTCCGGTGATGGCCAATGTCGGAGCTGCTCCGCTGAGCGACCCGGATGCGATCCGCGCGTCGCTGGTGGCGCAGGTGACGGGAACCGTGCGCTGGCGCGAATGCGTGCAGGCTATGGCCGATGCCGGCGTGACCCGTTTCGTCGAGGCAGGCAGCGGTAAGGTGCTGGCCGGCTTGGTCAAGCGTATCGCAGCCGGCACGAGTGCGGTTTCGCTCGGCGCCGCCGACGATATCCGCAATTACAGTGCCCAGAACGGGTGAGCCGGCAGGATGCCGGGTCGATATAAAGAGGAGGCAGCATGTTTGACCTGACGGGGAAGAAAGCCCTGGTCACCGGCGCGACCGGAGGGCTGGGCGGCGCGATCGCCCGCACGCTCCACGGCCTCGGTGCCAGCGTCGCTCTGTCCGGCACGCGGGTCGAGGCGCTCGAGGCTCTCGCAGCCGAGTTTGGCGAGCGCGTCGTGATTGCGCCCTGCAACCTGTCGGACAAGGATTCGGTCGAGGCGCTCGTCCCGACTGCTGAGGAGAAGCTCGGGGGGCTCGATATCCTCGTCAACAATGCTGGCGTGACGCGCGACAATCTTTTCCTCCGCCTCAAGGACGAGGACTGGGACAGCGTGATCGCCGTCAATCTGACCGCAGCATTCCGGCTGTCGCGGGCGGCCGTGAAGACGATGATGCGCCGCCGCTATGGCCGCATCGTTTCGATCGGTTCGGTCGTCGGCGTCACCGGCAATCCCGGGCAGGGCAATTACGCCGCCTCGAAAGCCGGGCTGATCGGGATGTCCAAGGCGCTGGCGGCGGAAGTCGCCAGCCGCAACATCACGGTGAATGTCGTTGCACCGGGCTTCATCGAGTCGCCGATGACGCAGGCGCTCAACGACAAGCAGCGCGAAGGCATCCTCGCCGACGTGCCGATGGGCCGATTGGGTGTGGGTGACGATGTTGCTGCAGCTGTCGCTTATCTCGCCAGCAACGAGGCCGCTTACGTGACCGGGCAGACGCTTCACGTCAACGGTGGAATGGCAATGATTTGAAGGTCTTGAGAAGGTTCTTTGTAACCTTCCCAGATCGGTTTGCGGCTCTCGTCAGCTATCGACGAGTGTGTTAACTAGCGCCGTCGCGCTGCAGCGCGCGTGCTCGGGGGGACTTGACGCGAACCCTGTTGTTGCGTTTGTGCAGCCTTAAGAGTTCCGCCCCGGCGGCATTCCGGAAGGGGTGCCGGGTGGCGGGAGCGGTTCCCTACACGCATCGCGATCCAGCGATGCGTTTCAAGCTTTGAGGAAAAGATCCATGAGCGATGTCGCCGAGCGCGTGAAGAAGATCGTGATCGAGCATCTCGGCGTCGAACCCGAGAAGGTCGTCGAAGGCGCCAACTTCATTGAAGATCTGGGTGCCGACAGCCTCGATACGGTCGAGCTCGTGATGGCTTTCGAGGAAGAGTTCGGCGTCGAGATTCCGGACGATGCTGCCGAGACGATCGTCACGGTCGGCGACGCCGTCAAGTTCCTCTCGAAGAGCGCCTGATCGGCCTCTGGCCGTTACTGCATCATGAGCCCACGCAGCTACACCATGCGACGTGTCGTGGTGACCGGGCTTGGCATGGTGACGCCGCTTGCATGCGGCGTCGAGCCGACCTGGTCACGTCTGATCTCCGGCGCCAGCGGCGCCGGTCCGATCACGAGCTTCGACGCGAGCGACCTTCCCGCCCAGATCGCCTGCAATATTTCGCGCGGCGATGGTTCCGACGGCACCTTCAATCCTGACGATTGGATGGAGCCGAAGGAACAGCGGAAGGTCGATGATTTCATCGTCTTCGCAATGGCGGCTGCGACGCAGGCGCTCAATGATGCCGGGTGGAAACCCGAAAGCTACGAGGACCAGATCGCGACCGGTGTCGCGATCGGGTCCGGCATTGGTGGGCTCGGCGGCATCTATGAAGCGTCGATCCTGCTCAAGGAGCGCGGCCCGCGCCGCCTCTCGCCTTTCTTCATTCCCGGCCGGTTGAGCAATCTCGCCGCCGGCTATGTTTCGATCACGCACGGCCTCAAGGGGCCGAATCACGCAGTGGTCACGGCTTGCTCGACCGGCGCTCATGCCATTGGCGATGCCTCGCGGATGATCGCTCTCGGCGATGCCAAGGTGATGGTCGCGGGTGGCACCGAATCGGCGATCAACCGCATCGGCATTGCCGGGTTCTGCGCGTGTCGCGCGCTGTCCACTGGCTTCAACGACACGCCTGAGAAAGCCTCGCGTCCCTATGACAAGGATCGCGACGGCTTCGTCATGGGCGAGGGGGCAGGGGTCGTCGTTCTCGAGGATCTCGAGCATGCCAAGGCGCGCGGTGCGCGCATCTATGCCGAAATCGTCGGGTACGGCATGTCGGGTGATGCTTATCATATCACCTCGCCGGCCGAGGATGGCGACGGTGCCTATCGTTGCATGTCGGCGGCGCTCGATCGTGCCGGGGTCACGGCGGGTGATCTCGACTACATCAACGCGCATGGCACCTCGACCCAGCTCGGCGACGAAATCGAGCTGCGGGCAGTCGAGCGGCTGCTCGCCAACGCTCCGCGGAAGCCCGCCATGTCCTCGACCAAGTCGGCGACGGGACACCTGCTCGGCGCGGCAGGCGCGATCGAGGCGATCTTCACGGTCCTCGCGATTCGCGACCAGATCGCACCGCCGACGATCAATCTCGACAACCCATCCGTCGAGACCGATCTGGACCTGGTGCCGAATGTCGCGAAGAAGCGCAGCATCGAGATCGCTCTCTCCAATTCCTTCGGGTTTGGCGGGACGAACGCCTCGCTGGTGATCCGGCGTTTCGTCGACTGACGCACCGGCCGATGAGGCTCAGCGCGCTTTCGCCATAATTTCTGCTAGTCTGTCACCGGATTTCGGGGCAGGCTCGAAATGCGTCGCATCGCCAGGGCATTGCGGCGAACCTCACGACACCAGAACGCGAGCGCCAGCACTGTGAACACTTCGCCCCGCGTCGCCCCGAAGAGCCCGAGCGAGGCGTTGAAGCCGGTGGCGCCGCCTGCTCCGCCGCCGAAGGCGCGTCGCAGGAGGCGCAATCCCTTCATCGGCATGCTCAGCGGGTTGTTCACGACTGCGCTCGTCTTGGCCGGCGTCGTCGGTGCTGGAATCGCTGTGGTCGGCAGCCAGGGTAAGGCGCCAGGGCCGCTCGCGAGCGACCGTGTGCTGATCATTCCCAAAGAAAGCGGCCTCACCGAAATTGCCGAGCTCCTTCAGCGCGAGGGATTGATCGAGCATCCCTGGACCTTCAAGGTTTCGGCGCTGATCTCCGGCAATTGGACCAAGCTCAAGGCGGGTGAGTATCTGTTCAAGGCTCGCGCCAGCCAGCAGGACATTCTCGACATCATTGCCGAGGGCAAGGCGGTCGAGCATTCGATCACCGTGCCGGAAGGTCTGACCAGCGAACAGATCATCGCGCGGTTGCGCGACAATGATCTCCTCACGGGCGACGTCATTCAGGTGCCTCGCGAGGGGACCATCCTGCCCGACACTTTCAAGTTTCCACGCGGGTTCACACGGCAGGCGATCGTCGACCGGATGACGCG
The DNA here is from genome assembly GCF_056401655.1 of Allobosea sp. P4_E12. NCBI lineage: Bacteria > Pseudomonadati > Pseudomonadota > Alphaproteobacteria > Hyphomicrobiales > Alloboseaceae > Allobosea > Allobosea sp. P4_E12. Next base: position 81,832 of record NZ_JBFUIY010000012.1, read on the forward strand.
CGATCAACGCCGTATCCTCAACGATGTCTGGAGTCGCCGCCCTGCCGACCTGCCGATCAAGACGCCGCAGGAGTTGGTGATCCTGGCTTCGATCGTCGAGAAGGAAACCGGCCGCGCCGACGAGCGCCCGCGCGTTGCCGGTGTCTTCATCAACCGTCTGAACCGCAAGATGAAGCTGCAATCCGACCCGACGATCGTCTACGGGCTCGTCGGCGGCAAGGGCACGCTCGGCCGCGCGATCCAGCGTAACGAGATTACCCAGGCGACGCCCTACAATACCTATGTCATCGACGGACTGCCGCCGGGCCCGATCGCCAACCCGGGCCGTGCCGCAATGGAGGCCGTGGTCAACCATTCCAGGACCAAGGAGCTCTACTTCGTGGCTGATGGCAGTGGTGGGCACGCCTTCGCCGAGACCTTGGAGCAGCATAACCGCAATGTCGCCCGCTGGCGGCAGGTCGAGTCGCAGCGGCGCGAGGCTGGCAAGCCCTCGCCGGATTCGAATGTCGACAAGGTGGAACCGCCGCCCTCGCCGGATAATCGCACCGAAGCGCCTGGGGCCTCGCGAGCGGCCGATGCGACGTCCGGGGACAGCGAGACGGTGGGGGGCAGCCGGCGTGCGTCGGCGGATGGTCCGGCGGGAACGCGCGCGCGCGCCTTCGATGCGTCGGAAGGGACGAACCGCGATCCGCTGCTGAACCGAAGCTACGATCTCAACTCGTCGAAGCAGGTTCCAGCACTGCGCCCCTGAGCGGCTCTGGCGAGTATGGGCAGTCACGCCCGATTTCTCCCCATCTTCGCGCTTCTATGTGTGCAGCGCGACTTGCGAGCGGTGTTTCGCCTCACTACGGTCCCGCCGCATCAGATACAGCGTCGAGCGGTGATCCTGCGCATTGTGATCGCACGGTGAGCCGTCGGGGGGAGTTTCAGCGTCCATGGCGATCGAGAGCATGACCGGCTTTGCCCGCGCAGCCGGCACCGCAGGTCTTCATGCCTGGGCATGGGAAATCCGCAGTGTCAATGCGCGCGGCCTCGATGTGCGCGTCCGGGTACCTTCCGGGTTCGAAGCCCTGGCCGAGGCGGCGCGCAAGCGCCTCGGCGCCGCCTTTTCTCGCGGTACATTGCACGTGAATCTCTCGATCAACAGCGATGCCCGGCCGGCGAAGCCTCGTATCAACGAGGCGGTGCTTGCGGGCCTGCTGGAATCCGTCGCGAGGCTGCCCGCCTCCGACAGCATCCGTCCGGCGTCCTTTGACGCGCTGCTTGGGATTCGCGGCGTGGTCGAGATTGCCGACGAGGACGAGGATATCCTGGCGCAGCTCGAGGCCCCCTTGCTTGCTGGCCTGGACGCGGTGGTCCTGGGTCTCAAGGAGGCGCGCTCCGCCGAGGGGAGAGCGCTTGAATCCGTTCTCACAGGCCACCTTGCCAGCATTGGCCGTCTGACCGATGAGGCGGAGCAGCATCCCGGGCGGAGTGTGGAAGCGATCCGCGCACGGCTCGCGACGCAGGTGCAGGCCCTGCTCGATGCCAGCCCGGCACTCGATCCGCAGCGCCTGCATCAGGAGGCCGCGCTGCTAGCGGTCAAAGCCGATATCCGCGAGGAGATCGACCGGCTGCATGCTCATGTTGCCGCGTTGCGGGGCTTGTTCGATCAGGGCGGGCCGATCGGCCGGAAGCTCGACTTTCTTGCGCAGGAATTCGGGCGAGAATCCTCGACGCTTTGCGCCAAGGCCGGTGATGCCGGGTTGTCGCGCATCGGGCTCGAGCTGCGGACGGTCGTCGACCAGATGCGCGAACAGGTTCAGAATGTGGAGTGACGGCTGATGGCCGATCTGGTGCGCCCGGCCCGTCGTGGCCTGATGTTGATCCTGTCCTCTCCCTCGGGAGCGGGCAAATCGACCCTGACGCGAACGCTGTCGCAGAAGGAAACCAATCTCGATCTATCGGTCTCGGTCACGACCCGGCTCAAGCGCCCCTCCGAGATTCATGGCGTCCATTATCACTTCATCGACCGCCCTGCCTTCGAGACGTTGCGCGAGCGCGATGATCTGCTCGAATGGGCCGAGGTCCATGGCAATGGCTACGGGACCCCGCGCAAGCCCGTCGAGGATGCGCTGAAGGCCGGCCGCGATGTGCTCTTCGACATCGACTATCAGGGCACGCAGCAGATCCTCGAAAAGGCGCGCGAGGATGTCGTCGCCATCTTCATCCTGCCGCCGTCCATGGCGGAACTGCGCTCTCGGCTCGTGCGTCGCGCCGAGGATGCGCCTGAGGTCATCGCCAAGCGACTCGACAACGCCCGCGACGAGATCGCTCGTTGGAGCGTCTACGACTACGTCATCATCAATGACGATCTCGGTGCTGCCTATGAATCGGTCCGCGCGATCCTCACCGCCGAACGCCTGAAGCGTTCGCGCGCGATTGGTATGAGTGAATTTGTCGCCGGGCTCCTCAGCGAAGCAATCGCGTAGGGTGCGCCGCTATCCGGCCTTCAGCCCAGCCAGGGCGTTGGCGAGGCGCACGAATCCTGAAACGGGCACTTCCTCTGCGCGCGCCGTTGGCGACAGGCCGGCGGCCTCGATCATCGGCTGCGGATCAGGCGTCACGGCCTTGAGGCTCTGGCGCAGCATTTTCCGGCGCTGGCCGAAAGCAGCCAGCGTGACACGCTCCAGCAATCTCTGTTCGCAGGGCTCCGGCCTCAGTCGCGGCACGAGTTGAACGATAGAGGACGTGATTTTCGGCGGCGGCACGAAAGCGGACCTGGGCACGTCGAACAGGATCTTGGTTTCGCAACGCCAGTTCGCGAGAACGGCCAGCCTGCCATAATCGGCGCGCTGCTCCGGGGTTGCAACGATGCGCTCGGCCACCTCGCGCTGGAACATCAGCGTGAGCGAGTTCCACCAGGAGGGCCAGGGTTCCTGGCTGAGCCAGCCAACGAGCAACGGCGTGCCGATATTATAGGGCAGGTTGGCGATGATCCGGGCGGGCGAGCCGCCAAGATGAGAGGAGAGGTCGACGGCAAGCGCATCGCCGTCAATCACCTCAAGCCGTCCCGGGTAATGTGCGGCGATCTCGGCCAATGCCGGCAGGCAACGTCGATCACGCTCGACCGCGATGACACGTCCAGCCCCGTTAGCGAGCAAAGCACGCGTCAGTCCACCTGGGCCAGGGCCGATCTCGACCACAGTCTCGCCATCGAGTGGCCCGGCGGCGCGGGCGATCCTGCTTGTCAGGTTGAGATCGAACAGGAAGTTCTGGCCCAGCGACTTCTGCGCCATCAGGCCGTGGCGTTCGACCACCTCGCGCAGCGGCGGCAGCGTGTCGATCTGACTCATGGCAGGCGGCTTTCGGAATGGGCCGCCATGCGGGCTGCCAGCCGCAGCGCGGCGCAAAGGCTGTCGGGGCGGGCAATGCCGCGGCCTGCAATGTCGAAGGCCGTTCCGTGATCCGGTGAGGTACGGATGAAGGGCAGGCCAAGTGTCACGTTGACGCCCTCGTCGAAGGCAATCGTCTTGATCGGGATCAGTGCCTGATCGTGATACATCGCCAGTGCCGCATCGTACCCGGCACGGGCGCGGGAATGGAACATCGTGTCGGCAGGATAAGGACCGCTTGCGTCGATTCCCAACGCCTTGAGCTGCGCGACGGCTGGCGCCACCACCGCAGCATCCTCCTCGCCCAGCGCTCCACCTTCTCCCGCATGCGGATTCAGCCCGCTCAGTGCGATCCGTGGCTGCGGAATTCCGAAGCGGGAGGCCAGTTCGCGAGCGACAATTCGCCCCGTCTCGACAATCAGATCCGTCGTCAGCAGCGATGGTACTGCACTGAGCGGCACGTGGATCGTTACCGGAACAACCGCCAGATCTTCGCACCAGAGCATCATCACGGGGTGGGGCGTCCTGCCTCCATCCGCCGCAAGATGCGCCAGATATTCCGTATGGCCGGGATGCCTGAAACCGGCGGCGTAAAGAACGCTTTTGGCAATGGGATTGGTGACCAGCGCGGCCGCATGTCCTTCGCGCACCGCGGCGACGGCGCGATCGATCGCCTCGATAGTCCCCGCAGCCGTGGCCGGATCAGGATGTCCGGATACCACGATCGCGGTCTTCTCAAGCGCAATGACGGGCAGGGCCTGTTCGAAAAGCGCCTCTGCCTCATGCCAGGCGCAGCCAACGATGGGCACATCGAGGCCCAGCCGTCGTGACAGGCTTTCCAAAAGACCGGGGTCGGCAATGCAAGCAAACGGCGGAAGAGCTGCGGGCTCCCGCAGCACCCAGGCTTTCAAGGCCAGCTCAGGGCCGATCCCTGCCGGATCACCTTGCGTGAGAGCGAGCAGTCGCGGTGACACGTTCTTCTCCACCCGCACCGGCTCGCTCGCAGTAATCCTGATTCTACCCTCAGCGAGCGGCGACGCCGTCGCCTGTCGAGCCCTGGCCCAGGTTCTGCGAGTAGCTGATCTCGCCCAAGGTGCGCAGTTCGAGCTTGAACATCACCGTCCGCGTATCCTTCGTGGCGCCGGACTGCCGGTCGGCATAGGACTGCGAATAGGAGATGTCGAACACGGTGCATTCGTCGGTGTAGTTGATGCCGAAGCTCATCGAGGCGGGCTGGAACGGGCCCGTCTTGGGATAGGTGAGTGCCGCAAGGGCTACGGGATCGAGTTGGGCTGCCACGAAGGCATCACGATACCGCTCGCGGTCGAACTTGTACTTGTCGAGGTCGAACAGGACCCCGGCGCGGACGCGCCAGTATTGCGCGATCCCGAGCGAGCCGTTCAGGCCGAGACCCTCGCGCCGCCGCGGAATGCCCAACTCGGGCTGGGGCTCATAGCGGCCATAGGTCACGGAGGTCGATACCACGCCATTGCTGTAGGTGGCGCCTGCATCGATCCGCTGCGCCTCGAACGTCGATTCGTCCAGCCGCGCCGCGCCGGACAGGAAGAAGTTCTTGAACGGCGAGATTTGCGCGCGGGTGACGAAATCGGACCGCGTCGTTTCGAGACCTGAATCCAGGCCGGTATTGACCAGGTCGGCTTGTGCGAAGGAATTGCGCCCGGCGAGATTGAAGGACTGGCCGACAAGGAAATTGGCGTAGGCCTCCTTGCCGAAACGGCCTGTGTAGAGCGCGCCGACATTCGCTCGCGTGCCACCCTCGACCCGATCATAGCCGGAGAACTTGCCGCTCCACTCGAACAGGTTGGTGTCGTCGAAGACGAGGCTTTGCGCATCTTCGTTGGCGACCCGCAAGACATTCGTCTCGTTCGGACGTGCAACGAACTGGGCGACTGGCTCGATGATATGCGTGCCCCACGAGGTCTTGGCCACGAAGGGGTAGCGGTACATCAGGCCGACCGCCGGCATGACGCGCCCGAAGACATCGTCGGATGTGTTGAAGATCGAGGAAACGTTGGCGTTGGAAAAGCCGGTCGTCGACGGATTGACCGAGAAGATATCCGCGCGAACCGACGCATACGGCGTCCAGACCTGGCCGAGCGAATCGATGAAATTGCGCCGCCAGGACACTTCCGCTGTTGCGCGCGCCACCGAACCGCCGATGCCGCGCACCAGGCACTGGTCTTTCTGGTAGACCGCGCAGCCATCATAGAGCGGGTTCGGCGTCGTGATCAGGAAGTTCTTCTGGGCCGGAATCTGCTGGAAGGCAGCGGCGTCCCGCGTGAGGCTTGTGACGTTCACATTGAACGCCAGTTCACCGCCAATGACGTCCGGCTTGTGCACCCGCTTGTTGTAGTCGAATACCGGCAGGACGAGCGGCTGCTGCTTCTGCCAATCGGACGACGTCAGGGGTTGGAAATAATAGCCACGCAGGTCGAACCAGGCATTCGGGCTCTGGCCGTTGAGATAGCCCGTAGAGATCGATTCCTGCAGGTAGGTCGTCGAGCTGATGCTCTCGCTTCGGATGCGATAGTTCTTCCAGAACCAGCGGTCCGTCGACATCGCGACGTCCCAGCCGTAGGTCCAGCGCGGATTCAAATAGAATTTGCCAGTGGTTTCCAGCGAGCCGCGGAAATCGCTGTCGCGCGCGCCGTACGGCGTCGGCTGGAACGCATCCGGCTCCGCCTGGAAGATGCCGGCTGCACGGATGTTATAGGACCCGTTGACGAGCCGGTGACGCCACTCGGCCTGGCCAAGGAATCCCTGCCGCGAGAGATAGGTTGGCGTGACTGTGAGATCGTAGTTCGGGGCGAGGTTGAAGAAATAGGGCAGGCCAACACCGAAGCCGAGCGCGCTGGTGTTGATGAAGGCCGGCGACAGGAAGCCGCTCTTGCGCTTCACCGTCGAGTCCGGGCCCGACATGTACGGGATATAGGCGATCGGAACCCCGGCGAATTCCAGCCGGGACGATTCGTAATAGATCGTCTGCTCGGACTTCTTATGGATAATCCGCGCCGAGCGGACCTGCCAGAGCGGCGGCTTTTCGGGCTTGTCCTTGCAGGGCTCGCAAGCGGTGTAGATGCCCTTCTCAAAGACGAAGGTCTCGCCGTCCGTACGTTCAGCCCGCGGAGCGGTAAACCGCGTCTTGTCCGGGTTCACGACGCGCAGCGAATCAATGAAGCCGTCGCGGAAATCGTCCGTCAGATTGAAGCGGTCGCCGGTGATGACGGTACCGTTCGATTCGGTGATCCGGGCATTGCCGCTGGCGATGACGCGCTTGCTGGCGCGGTCATAGGTGACCTTGTCGGCTTCGATCGTACGGCCCTGATAGAGAATCTGGACGTCGCCGACAGCCGAGACGCTGTTGTTCTTGTTGTCGTAGACCAACTCGCGCGCGTCGACGACCATGCGTTCCTGCGGCTTCGCCGGAGCTTGCGCGAAAGCGCTCCCTCCTGCCGTCAGGCAATAGGCCAAACTCGAGGCGAGGGCGGTCGCCGCGGCAAAACGAGCCATGCGTCTCACGCCAGAGGCCATATGCTCAATCCAAAATTAACCATAGGCACAGTACTAGTTACCCGTCTTCCTGGTGAAGGAGAGCGAGCGCCCCAAGCATCGTCCCCACAACCGCCGGCAACCACGCGGCCACCATGGGATTGACGATCCCTGATGCCCCGAGCTCTTCCGACAGCTGCGTCGCGACATAGAGCACGAACCCGGCCGCCACGCCACCTATCACCAATCTCGTAACACCACCAAATCTGAAAAATCTTAAGGAAACGGATGCCGCCACCAGGATCATGGCAACGAGCAGAAGCGGCCGCGCCTTGAGCGACTGATAGCGCAGCTCGTAGCGCGTGGAATCAAGGCCGGCCTTCTGCGTCCGTTCGATCACTGTCGGCATCGACCAGAACCCAACAGCGTCGGGCGGGGTGAAACTTTGCCGCACCTGGTCGGGCTCCAGAGTCGTCGCGAGCAGATAGGTCGTGTAGCTCTGTGGCTCTTCCGTGGCAGACACGACGCGTGCATCGGTCAATTCCCAATAGCCGCGATGCAGGATCGCTTCCCTTGCCTCCACGCGCTCGTTGAAGCCGCCATTCGCATCGAAGCTAAAGACAGCGACCTGGGAGAGGCCTGACGCGTCCGGCAAGGCTGCCGCAGCGCGAATAATCGCCTGCCCGTCGACGCTGCGCTGGCGAATCCAGATTTCCTGCGCTCCGGACGCCTGGGTACTCCTCGCGAAGAGCCTGGCTTCGAGGGCCGTCGCGCTGCGCTTCAGTTCGGCTGCGAGCGGGTTGTAGATCATGATCGAGACAAAGCCGATCACTGCTGCGACCAATGCGGCCGGCTGCAGGAATTGCCAGGCCGAGACGCCCACGGAGCGGGCCACCACGAGCTCAAGCTTCCGGCTTAGCGTCAGCAGTGCGAACATGCCACCGAACAGCACGGCAAAGGGAAAGATCTGCTCCGCCACCGCAGGCGCGCGAAACAGCGCGAGCCTGATGATTTGCGGCGTCGTCGCGAGCGGCGAATCGCCGGCACGGCGCATCAGCTCGACGAAATCGAGCGTCAGGATCAGAAAGAAGAAGGTGCTGAACACGCTGATGATGGCGCGTGTGAAGCGCTTCGTCAGGTATCGGCCGAAGGTCGAGACAAGCAGCATCAGGCGCGACGCAGGCGAGAGGGCAGGGCGGATAGCGACAGGATGATCGGCTCGAACAGCTTGTTGAGCCGCGGCCTCAGCGACGCGCCAAACATGATAAGGGCCGTAGAGCAGATGATTGTGACCAGGGGCAGAAGGTAGAGCAGGACGACTGCAAAACCCGATCTGACGCTGGCGGTCCACGCGGCGTAGGCGCCGATGCGGACCGCACCGACAATCAAAATCGCTGCCTGGATCGCGACATTGCGGCCCTGACGCGTCGTACGCGCTTCGCCGAGGGCGGCGAAGGCGACGAGCATGAACGCGATCGGGTAGAGCGGCGCCGAAAGACGATTGTGCAGTTCGGCGCGGAACCGCCCGGCCTGCAGCTTGTAATAGGCTTCATTGGGGTCCTGTCGCAGCAAGGCCCAGGTCGTGCGTTCGCGTGGCTTGTAGATCACCCTGTCGCCATTGCCTTCGCCATCGCCGCCTGTCGACTCGCCCGATAGAGCCGACAGGTTGAGCGCGTAGCGCTCGAAGGAGATGATCGAAGTCGACTCCTTGTTCTTGGCTTCGCGCTGGATGGTACCCTTCTCCAGCATCAGGAAGCTGTTGCCGTCCGATTCCACTGTCCGGCCGCGCTCGGCGATGTAGACGGAGGGTTGGCTGGGGTCGCGGCGGTCCTGCATAAAGATGCCGAGCAGCGCGTCACCCGAACGCTCGCGGTAGTGAAACGTCACTCCGGAATCGAGTGAGACGAACTGGCCTTCCTTCACGACATTGGCGACGAAATCGGCCCTGATCAGCGTGATCAGGTCCCGCAACGCCCGGAACCCCGACGGCATGACCGAAATCGCCATCCAGCCGACAAGGAGGGAGGTCGCCAGCGTCAGCACGATGAACGGGCGGGTCAGCCGGTAGGGCGCGACTCCGGCCGCATTCATGACGATCAACTCCGAATCGCCGTTCAGCCGGTTCAGCGTGTAGAGCGTCGACATGAACAGCGCGACCGGTGCGATGCCCGCGATCAGCGCCGGCAACGAAAGCAGTGTCACCGTGAAGAAGATGTAGATGGTCTGGCCCTTGCCGGTGATCAGGTCGACCTCACGCAGGGCCTGCGTCACCCAGATCACGCTGGTCAGCCCGATCAGAAGTACGATCGCTGCGACCGCGGCGATCTTCAGGATGTAGCGGTCGAGACGGAGAAGACGCACGCGTTAGCTTCCGGTGAAACCGAGGGCAGTTCGAGGCTCCCCTTGGACGGTTCGCCAAACACTCCCTATGGTATAGCCACGATCATGGCGCAAACGGGAATCGTTCGCATCATGTTCACGACCTTCCTGAAGAGCCCTATTCCCGCCAATTGTGAGCAGCTTATGTCGCAGCGCCTGAAGCTTGAGGTCAAAGCCCTGAACACCATCGGCGGGCAGGACCTCGTCATTTTCGTGTCGGACAAGCTGACCCCGGCGAAGCTTGCCGAGGATTGGCTCGGAGAGGGCGCTCATGCACTGCTCGCCAGGGCTGCGGCAGCCGACAAGTTCAAGGGCAAGGTGTTTTCCGGGATGACGTTGCTGGCGCCGGACGGGGCCGGGTATGAGCGGCTGGTCGTCATCGGGGTCGGACCTGATGCAGATCACGATAAGCTCGATTTCGCCAAGCTTGGCGGGGCTGTTGCGGGCAAGCTTGGCAGTGGCCGCTCGGCCGATGTGATCATCGCTCTGCCTGACGTTGAAATCAGTGCCGAGCAAGCAGCCGCGGTCGCTCTCGGGTTGCGGCTCCGGGCCTATGTCTTCGACCGTTACAAAACCAAGACCCGCGAAGCCGACGATGCCGATCCGATCACCGTGACGCTGCGCACCCCCGACCCTGCCGCTCTCAAGAAGGCCCTCAAGGCCTGCGAAGCTGTCGCCGGCGGCGTCGAGATTGCTCGCGATCTCGTGAACGAGCCGCCGAATGTGCTCTATCCCGAAGAATTCGCCGAACGCGCCGCCAAACTTGAGAAGCTTGGTGTCGAGGTCGAGATTCTCGATGAGAAGCAACTCAAGAAGATCGGCATGCGGGCCTTGCTTGGCGTTGGCCAGGGGTCGCGCCGGGAGAGCCGCGTCGTCGTCATGCGCTGGAATGGCGCCAAACCCGGAGTTCGGCCCGTCGCCTTCGTCGGCAAGGGCGTCACGTTCGACACTGGCGGCATCTCGCTGAAGCCGGGCGCCGGGATGGAGGACATGAAGGGGGACATGGCCGGAGCCGCCTGCGTCACCGGACTGATGCATGCGCTCGCAGCGCGCAAGGCCAAGGTCAATGCGATTGGCGTGATTGGGCTGGTCGAGAACATGCCGGATGGCAACGCCCAACGCCCCGGTGACATCGTCACCTCGCTTTCAGGGCAGACCATCGAGATCATCAATACCGACGCAGAGGGGCGGCTCGTCCTCGCCGATGTGCTCTGGTACACGCAGGACAAGTACAAGCCGCGCTTCATGATCAACCTGGCAACCCTGACAGGAGCGATTTTGGTAGCGCTCGCGCAGGAGAATGCCGGGCTGTTCTCGAATGATGACGAGTTGTGCGAGCGACTGGCAGTCGCTGGCAAGGCCACCGGCGAAACCGTCTGGCGCATGCCGCTTGGCGCAGCCTACGACAAGATGATCGATTCAAAGTTCGCGGACATGAAGAACTCGGCCGGGCGTTATGGCGGTTCGATCACTGCTGCGCAGTTCCTGCAGCGGCATGTCAATGAAACGCCCTGGGCGCATCTCGACATCGCCGGCACCGGCATGGGCTCGCCAAACAGCGAGACCAATCGCTCCTGGGGCTCGGGCTGGGGCGTGCGCCTCCTCGACCGGCTCGTCGCGAATCATTACGAGTCCTGATTCACTCGAAACATTGTTTCGCAATGCTCTGATAAGAAAGGGCTTTCATGACGGAAGTCCTGTTCTTCCATCTTCAGTCGCGTCCGCTGGAGCAGGTTCTCCCGACCATCCTCGATCGGGCGCTGTCGCGCGGCCAGAAGGTGGTCATCGAGGTCTCCAGTTCCGAGCGGGCGAGCGTGCTGGACGATCATCTGTGGACCTACGCGGATGACAGCTTCCTGCCGCATGTCATGGCGAGCGAGCCGGATGCACCGACCAATCCGGTCGTGCTGACGACACAGGCCCATAATCCCAACGCGGCCCAGGTTAGAATCTGCGCTGACGGCATCCGTATTCCCGACGCATTGCAGGACTACGAGCGCGTCGTCCTCATCTTCGACGGCGACGACCCCGACGCGCTTGCGGCTGCGCGCGAGGATTGGAAGGCAGTTCGCGCCACAGGCGCGACGGCCAGCTACTGGCAGCAGGACGAAACCGGTCGCTGGGAGAAAAAAGCGTGAGAGTGCCTGTTCTGTTCGTGTGCGCTGTGGCTCTGGGCGGATGTTCCGTCGATATTGGCGGTTTCTCCTTCACTCAGGATTCCAGCGGTACGCGAACCAGCAGCGCTTCAGCCCGCGCATCCACTCAGGAAGCCATGCTGACCGCCGATGGCGGTTGCGAGGCGGAGGTTTCGCTCGATCCGTCGACGCGTCCACTGCCAAGGGAGATCGCGCTGGGCGTGACCGAATGCGAACTCGTGAAATTGAAGGGGGGCCGGCCGACCGATGTCCTCATCGGTGAGAGCGGCAAGGGCCAGCGCGAGGTGCAGGTGCTCTATTCCGAGCCCGGCGGCCGCGAGATCTATATGTTCACCGACAACCGCCTCAGCCGAATCGTAAAGCCGGGACAAGGGGAGGGCTGAAGCATCGGCCCGAACAGTGGATTGCGGTGTTCGAGCAAGCCGATTCCACCACAGGAGCTTAGATCATCGGACCGGATACGCGATCCGATCGGATGATCTACGCATCGGACGATAGTTCGGATTTCGCCCGAGCCTATCGTCTGGGCCGCTTCAGGCGTTCTCGAGTTCCTCGCTCAGTCCGAGCCATTCTTCCTCCGCGGTCGTCAGTGCCTCCGACAATTCCGCACGCTGGCGCGAGAGCTGCAGGGCTTTTTCCGGATCGCGGGCGAATGCTGCACCGTTGCCTAGCACGCCATCGACCTTCTCGATCAATCCGGTCAGCTTGGCGATCCGTGCCTCGGCCAGGTTGAGCTTCTGACGCAGCGGCCCTTGGGCCACACGCTTGACGGCTGCGCCCTTGCGTTCTTCGGCCTTGCTGTTGGTATTCGCCGTCTCTGCGGGCTTCTCGCGACGGGCTGCCTTGGCGCCTCCGAGGACGAAGGCGCGATAATCCTCCATGTCGCCGTCAAAATTCTTCACCGTGCCGTCGCCGACGAGCCAGAGCCGGTCAGCGCAGGCTTCGATCAGGAAGCGGTCGTGGCTGACCAGGATGACAGCGCCGGGATAGTCGTTGATAGCCTTGACCAAGGCGGTGCGACTGTCGATGTCGAGATGGTTCGTCGGTTCGTCCAGGATGAGCAGATGCGGGCCACCGAAGGCCGCGATTCCGAGCATCAGCCGCGCCTTTTCGCCGCCGGACAGGTTCTTGACCGGTGTATCCGCCTTGCTGGCGGGAAAGCCGATCTGAGCCGCTTTCGAGCGCACCTTGGCTTCCGGCGCATCAGGCATCAGGTCGCGCAGATGCGCGACCGGCGTTTCCTCCATCCGCAGCTCGTCGAGCTGATGCTGGGCGAAATAGGCGGTCTGAAGCTTCGACGAACGTCGCAGATCGCCTGACAGGGGTGGGAGCCGCCCGCCGATCAGCTTGCAGAAGGTCGATTTGCCGTTGCCGTTCGAGCCAAGCAGCGCAATCCGATCGTCCGGCAGCAAAGTGAGGTCGAGCCGCGACAGCACCTTGCGCTCGCCATAGCCGGCGCTGACATCATCCAGCACCACCATGGGTGGCGAGAGCGGCCGCTCCGGCCCCGGAAGGCTGAATGGCTGCACGTCACGGTCGACGATGGTCGCGATCGATTCCATCTTCTCCAGCCGCTTGACGCGCGATTGCGCCTGGCGCGCCTTCGAGGCCTTGGCCTTGAAGCGATCGACGAAGGCCTGGAGATGCTTACGCTCGGCGTCCTGCTTCTCGCGCTGCTTCGCGAGCAGCATCTGCTTCTCGGCACGCTGGCGTTCGAACGAGGAATAGCCGCCGCGATAGATGGTGAGTTTGCCCTGATCGAGATGCAGGATGTGATCGACACAGGTGTCGAGCAGTTCGCGGTCGTGGCTCACCACCAGGACGGTGTGCGGATAGCGCTCCAGATAGTCGTAGAGCCAGAGCGTGCCTTCGAGATCGAGATAATTGGTCGGCTCGTCGAGCAGCAGCAGATCCGGTTCGGCGAAGAGCACGGCAGCGAGAGCAACGCGCATGCGCCAGCCGCCCGAATAATCGGAGCAGGGGCGTTGCTGCGCGGCCTCATCGAAGCCGAGCCCGTGCAGGACGGTCGCTGCCCGGGCCGGGGCGGCATGCGCGCCGATATCGGCGAGCCGGGTCTCGATCTCGGCGATGCGCAGCGGGTCGGTCGCGGTTTCGGCTTCCTTCATCAGGGCCGCGCGCTCGGTGTCGGCTGCGAGCACGACCTCGATCAACGATTCCGGGCCACCGGGGGCTTCTTGGGCGACGCCACCGATCCGCATGCCCCTCGGCACGCTGACCGAACCGCCCTCAGGCGAGAGATCGCCGGTAATGATCCGGAAGAGCGTGGTCTTGCCGGTGCCGTTGCGACCGACGAGGCCGACGCGTGATCCGTCCGGCAGGGCCGCACTGGCCCGGTCCAGGAGCAGCCGTTCGCCGAGCCTGTAGGTGATATCGTTGAGCGTGAGCATGGCGCGGATTTAGGGCCTGGAGCCATGGCAAGCAATGGTTAACGCTGCGGGCTAACGCGATCGAAAGACCAATCATGTTTTTGACATGAAGCAGCCACGGCTCCGCCGGAGCTGCCCTTCAGCCATGGGATTGCGTCTATATCCATGATTCGCAAAGAGAAACCGATGCATCTCAGCCCCCGGCATATGGTTCAGCGGCGCTTCTCCACGACCGCAGCTGCCCTGGCGATCGTCTCTCTGATCCTGGGCAGCGCCGGTGCGCTGAGCGCGCTTCTGGTCGATCGTCGCACCGAGCCGTCCGTGACCTGGCAGTCCGTGCCGCAGCAGGATGCCGGGACGACGTCGTTCAGATAGAGCCGGTTCGCTGCCGCGCTTGCCGCAAGGATGCCCCGAGGGTAACGCTGTCCCATGAGCAGAACCGCTTTCTATCCTGGATCCTTCGACCCGATCACCAATGGCCATGCCGATGTGATCGCTGGTGCTTGCCGGCTATGCGACAGGCTGGTGCTCGCTATTGGGGTCCACCCGGGCAAGGCCCCGATCTTCTCGGCAGACGAGCGCGCTCATCTGCTGCGGGAGGTTGCAAGCCCGATTGCTGCTGCTGCCAAAGTCGCGATCGAAGTCGTGACCTTCGACTATCTCGCCGTTCAGGCGGCCAGGGAGGCAGGTGCGACGATCATGATTCGCGGCCTGCGTGACGCCACCGATTTCGACTACGAAATGCAGCTTTCCGGCATGAACCAGGCCATGGTGCCCGAGTTGCAGACCGTGTTTCTGCCGGCTTCCGCGAGGACGCGCCACATCACTTCGACGCTTGTGCGGCAGATCGCCTCCATGGGGGGCGATGTCTCGGCTTTCGTGCCATCCGCGGTCAGCGGCCAACTCAAGGCGAAGTTCCCGAAGCGCTGACCTAGCGATAGTCGAGAGCCGAGCCGATCGTTTGGCATCTTCCTCCGTATTCTGCGGATTTGCGTTTGCATTTTGCCGGCGGCGATGGTGTCTCTGGGACAACATGACTCGCTGCGCGCTGAGCCGCGTACTGCCCTCGAACGAGTTTTCCGATGCGCCTTTCCCGCTATTTCCTGCCGATCCTGCGTGACACGCCCAAGGAAGCCGAGATCGTCTCGCATCGCTTGATGCTGCGCGCCGGTATGATCCGCCAGCAATCGGCAGGAATCTACTCGTGGCTGCCACTCGGCCTGCGGGTGCTCAACAAGATCAACGCGGTGGTGCGCGAGGAGCAGAATCGTTCGGGCGCTATCGAGGTTCTGATGCCGACCATTCAGTCGGCCGATCTCTGGCGCGAGAGCGGGCGGTATGACGCCTATGGCAAGGAGATGCTGCGCATCAAGGACCGGCACGACCGCGACATGCTGTACGGGCCGACCAACGAGGAGATGATCACCGACATCTTCCGGTCCTATGTGAAGTCCTACAAGGACCTGCCCCTCAATCTCTACCATATTCAGTGGAAGTTCCGGGATGAGGTCAGGCCGCGCTTTGGCGTGATGCGTGGGCGCGAATTCCTGATGAAGGACGCCTATTCCTTCGATCTCGACCAGGCCGGCGCGCGGCACGCCTATAACCGCATGTTCACCGCCTATCTCAGGACCTTCGCCCGGCTCGGGCTGAAGGCAATCCCGATGCGTGCCGATACGGGCCCGATCGGTGGCGACCTCAGCCACGAGTTCATCGTCCTCGCTTCCACCGGCGAGAGCGAGGTATTCTGCCACAAGGACTATCTCAGCTTCGAGACGCCGAAGGTCGACACCGACTTCGATAGCGTCGACGGATTGCAGGCCATCGTCGACAAATGGACGAGCCTCTACGCTGCGACCGAGGAGATGCACGACAAGGCGGCATTCGACGCGGTTCCCGCCGGCCAGCAACTGTCGGCGCGCGGTATCGAGGTCGGGCATATCTTCTATTTCGGCACGAAGTATTCCGAGCCGATGGGCGCGACGGTGACCGGGCCGGACGGGCAGCAGGTGCCGGTGCATATGGGCTCTTATGGCATCGGCCCGAGCCGTCTCGTCGCAGCGTTGATCGAGGCCGGTCACGACGATGCCGGCATCGTCTGGCCGGACGAGATCGCACCGTTCGACATCGCGGTGCTGAACCTGAAGATCGGTGACGCAGCGACCGACGGCGCCTGCGAGCAACTCTACAGAGCGCTCTCCGCCAAGGGCTATGACACGCTCTATGATGATACAGACGGTCGGCCAGGCGCCAAGTTCGCGACGGCAGACCTGATCGGCGTACCGTGGCAGGTCATCGTCGGGCCTAAGGGCCTGGCTGAGGGCAAGGTGGAAATCAAACGCCGCGCCGGCGGAGAGCGCGAACTCGTCTCGCTCGCGGCTGCGCTGGAACGCTTCCCGGGCCGCTCGGCTTGAGTGGGAGCGGCATGATCGCGGAGCGGAGCAGGCGCCGATGAACGTGGCGGTGGAGTCGATGTCGACCGAAGCAGAGCAGCCCACCGGCACACGCCCCTTTGCGGGTTTCGAATGGCTGCTGGCCGGGCGCTACCTGCGCACGCGTCGGCGCGAAGGCTTTGTTTCGGTCATCGCGGGCTTCTCGTTCCTCGGCATTTTGCTCGGGGTCGCCACGCTGATCATCGTGATGTCGGTGATGAACGGCTTCCGGAAGGAACTCCTGGAGAAGATCGTCGGCGTCAACGGCCACATCTTTGCGACGCCGATTGATCGCCCGCTCGATGACTACGAAGCGGTCGCGGCACGGCTGCGGCAGGTTCCCGGCATCAAGCTCGCAATCCCCTTGGTGGAAGGCCAGGCGCTTGCTTCGTCGCAATACGCCAATGGCGGCGTGCTGGTGCGCGGCATTTCCGAGGCGGATCTGAAGTCGATCCCCTTCATCGGCAACAATATCAAGCGCGGTACGCTCGATGGTTTCGACGCCGCCGCCGGCGTCGCCATTGGCAGTCGGCTTGCCGCGGCGCTCTCGCTGACCGCTGGCGACACGATCACGCTCGTTTCTCCGAAGGGAGCCTCGACCCCGTTCGGAACCGCTCCGCGCATCAAGGCCTATCCGATCCAGGCGGTATTCGAGATAGGCATGACCGAGTTCGATTCCTCGTTTGTCTTCATGCCGCTGGCAGAAGCGCAGGCCTATTTCAACCGCGATGGCGATGTGAACGTCATCGAGGTCTTCATCGACAATCCGGATCGGACCCAGGTCGTGCGCGATGCGATCGAGGCCGACGCGCCACGGCCGCTTGTGCTGTCCGATTGGCGGCAGCGCAACCGTACCTTCTTCAACGCGCTCGAGGTCGAGCGGAACGTCATGTTCATCATTCTCACCCTGATCGTGCTGGTGGCGGCGCTGAACATCGTCTCGGGCCTGATCATGCTGGTGAAGGACAAGACCGAGGACATCGCGATCATGCGCACCATGGGCGCGTCTCGCGGCACTGTGCTGCGCGTCTTCCTGATCACGGGGGCGGCCATCGGCGTGTTCGGTACATTGGCAGGGCTAGGCCTCGGCGTTCTCTTCGCCAACAACATCAAGTCGATCATGGCCACCCTGAATTGGATCACCGGGGCCAATCTCTGGGATCCGACAGTACGCTTCCTGAGCGACATTCCCTCCGTGATCGACTGGCGGGAAGTGGCGAGTGTCGTCGGGATGGCGTTGGCCCTATCGCTGCTGGCGACGCTGTATCCGGCCTGGAAGGCCGCGCGGCTGGACCCGGTCCAAGCCCTGCGGATGGGTTGAGGCAGAAGAACCCGTGGCCATGCAACGCGAAACACCGGCGCTCTTCCTCTCCCAGATCGAGCGCTATTACCCACAGACCGATGCTCCGCTCGAGATCCTGCGCAAGGCGGATTTCGCACTGTGGCCGGGCGAGCTTGTCGCGCTTGTTGCACCGAGCGGTACCGGCAAATCGACGCTCCTCCATGTCGCCGGCCTGCTCGAGAAACCCGATAGCGGCGAGGTCTTCGTCGGCGGAATCGCGACCAGCAAGCTGGACGACAAGGGCCGCACCCGGCTGCGCCGCACCGAGATCGGTTTTGTCTACCAGTTCCACCATCTGCTGCCTGAATTCACGGCGCTCGAGAACGTCATGCTGCCGCAGCGCATTCGCGGCCTGCGGAAGCGGGAAGCCGAGGAGCGGGCGACTGAACTGCTCGCCTTTCTCGGGCTCGGCGAGCGGCTCGACCATCTTCCGGGCGAGCTTTCCGGTGGCGAGCAGCAGCGCGTCGCGATTGGGCGTGCGGTCGCCAATGCGCCCCGTCTGCTCCTCGCGGACGAGCCGACCGGCAATCTCGACCCTCACACCTCGCTGCATGTCTTCAACACGCTGGTCGCCTTGGCCCGGGCTTCGGGTCTCGCGGCCCTGATCGCGACCCATAATCTCGACCTCGCCCGGCGGATGGACCGGCAGGTGACGATTCGGGACGGGCTGGTCGTTCCGCTGCGTTAGCGCGGGCACGGCTTCTCCCGTTGCGCACTACCGGGCGCGCCCGCGCTTTCCGCGAGCTGGCGCCACGACGGCAAGGCCGGCAATCACGATCACGAGAATGCCGATCCAGGTCGCGGTCGATGGCAGATCGTCGAACATCGCGTAACCCAGCGCGGTCGCGCCAAGCAGTTCGAGATAGACGAGCGGCGACAGCGTCGAGACCGGCGCCATTCTGAAGGCGCTGATCGTGAGCAGGTTGCTGACGGCCGAAAGCAGTCCCATCAGGAGGATCAGCAGAATCTCCTCGCGATTGGGCACCGTCCACTGGAACAGGACGATAGGCGTCAGCAACAGGATGCCGAAGACGAGCTGGATGGTCAGTGCCGACAGCGGTGTGCTGCCCTGGGCGGTCGCTCGGGTCATCACAAGGTAGCACGCCATCAGTCCGCCCGACGCCAGCGCGATCAGCGTGCCGGAACTGCCGTCAGCGCCCGATCTCACGATCAGCATGGCTCCGATGAAGCCTAGAATGACGGCCGCCAGCTTTCGGCGATCAAGCCGCTCGCGCAGGACAATCATGGCCAGCAGGGTCGCGATGATCGGCGCGATGAAGTAGGCACCCAGAGCGTCGGCAAGCGGAATGCGCGCGATTGCGGTGAAATAGAGCGTCATCGCGCCAACGAGGAAGGCGGTGCGCAGAAGCTGCGGCAGGATCTGGTTGCGGCCAATCAGCGGCGCCGGCGCGCGCGCCTGCACATACAGCACGACAGGCAGTACGAAGCCGAGCGCCGCGACATAACGAGCCCAGCTTAGAAAGGCCGGGGAATGCGCTCCGCTGAGATACTTGCCGATCGCATCCGCGCCCGGGATGAACAGCATCGATATGGCCATCAGGACGATGCCCAGCGCGGGGCTACGCGTGCTGCCGGAGGCTGACGCGCGCTCGTCCTGCTGGTTCGCCTCGGCGGGTTCTGAGCGGAGATTGGCGACGGAAGCGCCGGAGGCATCTGAACTTTGGTCCATGCGGCTCTCTAGCAGATTCCGCGGCGCCGACAGCCGTGGACGAGCCTGAATGCGCCGACGGGAAAGCGTACGCGACCTACGCCGAAGGGTTAATCGCCTTCCACCACCATCAAGGGGTTATTAACCTCCATCCAGACGTCCAGAATGGAACTAACGCTGCGCGATTGACGAGAACAAAACAGGAATTATGATGGACATATAGCGAACATCTGGAGGTCAAGATGGTTTTAGCACGTAAGCTGGTCGTCGGAATGGTGGAGCTTGCCTCGCTCGGCCTCTTCCTTGGGATGATCTGGCTCTGGGCGGCGCTGCTCGCCGCTCCTAGCGTCTGAGCCATCCACAGCCGGGCGGAAAGCCTCTCGACTGGACCGGTCGGCCCGCTCCATAAGGGCGGACGAGGTGACCCGATGAGTCGTGAGCAGGGCCGGTCCCGCATTCTGTCCGAGGTGGGTTTCGTCCATCTCCACGTTCATTCGAGCTATTCCCTGCTCGAAGGGGCCATGACGGTCAGCACGCTGGCCAAGCTAGCCACTGCGGACGGCCAGCCCGCTTTGGCCCTGACCGACAGCAACAATCTCTTCGGCGCACTCGAATTCTCCGAGAAGCTCGCTGGTGGCGGCATCCAGCCCATCGTGGGCGTCCAGCTCTCGGTCGATTTCGCCGACGAGGTGGATAGCGGCCGCCGGCCCGTTCAGGCGCAGGCCGTGCCGCACATCGTGCTGCTTGCCATGTCCGAGGCGGGCTACGGCAATCTGATGAAACTCGTCACCGAAGCGTGTCTCGCAAGCGGCGGCGCCGGGCAGCCGATTTCGTCGCTCGAGAAACTGACGGCACATCATGACGGCGTGATCGCGTTGACCGGCGGGCCGGGCGGCCCGATCGACAGTGCGCTGCGTGCCGGGCAGGTAGCCCAGGCTGGCGCTCGCCTGGCAAAGCTCGCCGAAATCTTCGGCGACAGGCTCTATGTCGAGATCCAGCGCCATGGCCGTGATGGCGAGGCTGCCGTCGAGGCGCATCTGCTCAGGCTCGCCTATGATTCCGAACTCGCCATCGTCGCGACCAACGAGCCCTTCTTTGCCAAGGCCGGGGATTTCGAGGCGCATGATGCGCTGCTTGCGGTAGCCGAAGGGCGGCTGGTCTCCGACGGCGAGCGCCGGCGCGTGACGCCAGGGCATTTCTTCGTCACCCGGTCCGAGATGAAGCGCCGCTTCGCCGATCTGCCGGAGGCGCTGGCCGCGACCGTCGAGATCGCGATGCGCTGCACCTGGCGCGTCACGACACGCAAGCCGATCCTGCCGCGTTTCGGCGAGGAGGGGCGCGACGAGGCAGAGGAGCTCGAGGTCCAGGCGCGCGCCGGTCTGGCGGCTCGGCTGTCCAAGCACGGCCCGGCTTCGGGCTATACTGTCGGTGAATACGAGTCGCGGCTTGATTTCGAGCTTTCGATCATCAACCGCATGAAGTTCCCGGGCTACTTTCTCATCGTCTCGGACTTCATCAAATGGGCGAAGGACCAGGGCATCCCGGTCGGGCCGGGACGCGGCTCCGGCGCGGGTTCGCTCGTTGCCTATGCGCTGACCATCACGGACGTCGATCCGCTCCGCTTCGGCCTGCTTTTCGAGCGCTTCCTCAATCCCGACCGCGTCTCGATGCCGGACTTCGACATCGACTTCTGCCAGAACCGACGCGAAGAGGTGATCGACTACGTCAAGCGGCGCTATGGTGAGGAGCGCGTTGCGCAGATCATCACCTTCGGCACGCTGCTGGCGCGTGGTGTGCTGCGCGACGTCGGCCGCGTGCTGGAAATGCCCTATGGCCAGGTCGACAAGCTGACCAAGCTGGTGCCGCAGAACCCGGCGAAGCCGATCTCGCTGCCGGAGGCGATCGCTGGCGAGCCGAAGCTGCAGGCGGCTGCGGACGAAGAGCCGGTTGTGGCCCGCCTGCTCGAAATTGCCCAGAAACTGGAAGGGCTTCACCGCCACGCTTCGACCCACGCCGCAGGCGTGGTGATCGGCGATCGACCGCTCGAGCAACTCGTCGCGCTCTCGGTCGATCCGCGTACCGGTATGCGCGTGACCCAGTTCAACATGAAATGGGTCGAGCAGGCCGGCCTGGTGAAGTTCGACTTCCTCGGCCTCAAGACGCTGACGACGCTGACGACCGCCGTCACGCTGATTGCCCAGCGCGACATCCAGATCGACCTCGCCAAGCTGCCTTTCGACGATCCGAAGAGTTACGAGATGCTGGCGCGCGGCGAGACGGTCGGCGTGTTCCAGGTTGAATCGGCGGGCATGCGCAAGGCCCTGGTCGAGATGAAGGCCGACCGGATCGAGGACCTGATCGCGCTCGTCGCCCTCTACCGGCCGGGTCCGATGGACAACATCCCGACCTATTGCCGCCGCAAGCTCGGCTTGGAGGATCCCACCTATCTCCATCCGAAGCTGGAACCGATCCTGGCCGAAACGCATGGCATCATCGTCTACCAGGAACAGGTGATGCAGGTGGCTCAGGCGCTCTCGGGCTATTCGCTCGGTGAGGCCGATCTGCTGCGTCGCGCCATGGGTAAGAAGATCAAGGCGGAGATGGACGCTCAGCGCGACCGCTTCGTGAAGGGCGCCGTCGAAGGCGGCATGACGAAGAGCATCGCCTCCGAGATCTTCGACCTGCTCGCGAAATTCGCCGACTACGGCTTCAACAAGAGCCATGCCGCCGCCTATGCCGTCGTCGCGTTCCAGACCGCCTATCTCAAGGCGAACTTCCCAGTCGAGTTCCTCGCCGCGTCGATGACGCTCGACATGGGCAACACCGACAAGCTCTCGGAATTCCGGCGCGATGCCGAGCGCCTCGGCATCACGGTCGAGCCGCCGTCGATCAACCGCTCGGGCGTCGAGTTCGACGTGGCCGATGGCGCGATCCGCTACGCGCTCGGCGCGATCAAGGGGGTGGGGCGCACGGCGGTCGAATCCGTCGTCGTGGCGCGTAATTCGGACGGGCCGTTCCGCGATCTCGCCGATTTTGCGCGCCGCATCGACACCAAGCTCGTCAATCGCCGCACGATCGAGGCCCTGATCGCCGCTGGTGCGCTCGATCCGCTGGAGAAGGACCGTGCACGTGCCATGGCGGCGATCGACGGCATGCTGGCGCTCTCCAACCGCACGCGCGAGGCGGCTGCCGGTGGCCAGTCCGAGCTCTTTGGTGGGGGCTCCGTCGCGGAAGCCTTTCGCATCCCGCCGACCGAGCCGTGGGCGCCGGCAGAGCGGCTGCGGCGCGAACATGACGCTGTCGGCTTCTTCCTGTCGGGGCATCCGCTCGACGATTACGAACATGTGTTGAAGCGGCTGCGCGTTCAGCGCTTTGCCGATTTTGCCAAGACGGTCAGGGCAAACGGAACCTCCGTCGCCAAAGTTGCGGTCTCGGTCATCGACAAGTCGGAGCGGCGCACCAAATCCGGCAACAAGATGGGCATCGTCAACCTGTCAGACCCCAGCGGGCAGTTCGAGGCGATCCTGTTCTCGGAAGGACTGCAGCGTTACCGCGATCTGCTGGAGCCGGGCCGGGCGCTGGTGTTGCGCCTCAGCGCGGTACTCGATGGCGAGGATGTGCGACCACGCATCGAGGATGTCGAGGTGCTCGATGATCTGGCCGCTCGCCAGAAACAGGATCTGCTGGTCTACTTGCGCGACGACAGGGCACTGGGCAGCATTGCGGAGCGCATTCGCCCGCGCGAAGGCGCCCGCGCCGAGGGCAAGGTTGCGGTGATCATGATCCTCGATGACGGCGCGCAGGAGGTCGAGATCGAGTTGCCGGGCCGCTACCCGGTCAACCAGCAGATTGCCAACGCGGTACGGGCGGCGCCGGGAGTGGTCAGCGTCGAATTGCGCTGAGAGGCGGAGAGGGCAGCATGACAGCGCTGATTGTCGTCGATGTGCAGAACGATTTCTGCCCGGGCGGCCGTCTCGCCGTTACTGGCGGAGACGAGATCATCCCTCTGGTCAACGCGCTCGGTCTCCGCTTTGAAACGGTGGTCCTGACCCAGGACTGGCATCCGGCGGGGCACTCCTCCTTTGCCTCGCACCATCCTGGCAGGAAGCATTTTGAGAGTGTGGCGATGGCCTATGGCGAGCAGGTGCTTTGGCCTGATCACTGTGTCCAGGGCACGCGAGGCGCGGAGTTTCATCCAGGCCTCGACCTGCCGCATGCCCAAGCCATCATCCGCAAGGGCTATCGATCCGGGATCGACAGCTACTCCGGCTTCTTCGAGGCCGACCGTGTGACACCCACAGGATTGGGGGGCTATCTCAAGGAGCGCGGCATCTCGCGAGTCGCCATTGTCGGGCTCGCGACGGATTTCTGCGTCAACTGGACGGCGCAGGATGCTGCCCGGAGCGGGCTGGAGACCTTTGTTGTCGAGGAGGCCTGCCGCGCCATTGATCTCAATGGCTCGCTGGCCAAGGCCTGGTCCGACATGTCGGCGCTGGGGGTGAGGCGCTTCGCCCCGCAGGAGTTACCAATGTGACGCAGGCAGATGTCGCGCTCGCAACGCCTGCTTGATCTGATCCAGCTGCTGCGGCGCCATCGTCGCCCGGTCTCCGGCCGGCGGCTCGCCGACGAGCTCCGTGTCAGCATACGCACCCTCTACCGCGACATCGTCACCTTGCAGGCGCAAGGCGCGCCGATCGAGGGGGAGCCGGGACTGGGCTATGTTCTCAAGCCGGGTTTCATGCTGCCGCCGCTGATGTTCTCCGAGGACGAGATCGAAGCACTGGTGCTCGGCTCGCGCTGGGTTTCCGACCGGGCTGATGGCCGCCTTGCCCTGGCTGCGCGCGATGCGCTGGCCAAGATCCTCGCCGTCCTGCCGGGGGATCTGCGCGATGATGCCGAGGCGTCCGCCCTGTTGGTCGGCCCCGGTGCCGCGATCATGGCGGAGAGCTTCGATCTCTCGGCCATCCGCAAGGCGATCCGTTCAGAGCGCAAGCTCTCGATCCTCTACCGGGATGGTGCCGGGCAGGCGAGCGAGAGGGTCGTCTGGCCGTTCGCCTTGAGCTTTTTCGACCATGTCCGCGTCGTCGTCGCCTGGTGCGAACTGCGGCAGGATTTCCGGCATTTCCGCACCGACCGCATCTCGCAGGTTCAGCCGCTCGATATCCGCTATCCGCGCCGGCGCCAGGGCTTGCTGAAGGAGTGGCGCGAGCGGGAGGGAGTTCCGCCGCCATCGTGAGCGACACTGCCGGAAATTGGCAGCATCTGCATCTAGGATCTCCTCATCGCCCAACCGGAGACACGACCGATGCAGAACGCCAGTTTCGTCATCCTTTACGTCGACAGCCCGACTGCTAGCTGCCGGTTCTATCGTGCGCTGCTCGGAGCCGAACCGGTTGAAGCCTCTCCGACCTTTGCATTGTTTGCGCTGAAGTCGGGCATCATGCTCGGGCTCTGGTCGCGCCATACGGTCGAGCCGGGAGCGGAAGCGGCCGGTGGCGGCGGAGAACTGGGCATGCCTGTCGGTCACGCCGATCAGGTCGATGCGATCCATAAGGAGTGGAAGGAACGCGGCATCACCATCCTTCAGGAGCCGGTCGATCTCGATTTCGGCCGCACCTTTGTCGCGACCGACCCGGATGGCCATCGCCTGCGTGTTTTCTCTCCGACCGAAGCCTGAGGAGGCGAGCATGACCGGCTATTGGATCGCCGTCGCTTCAGCCGAGCATGTCCGGCTAGGGGTGGCCGGAGGCTTCATGCAGGTTTGCCATGGCAAGACCGGGCCCTTGCGTCGGATTCGAGCCGGTGATGGCGTCGCCTGCTACTCGCCGACTGAAACCTTCGGTGGCGGGGAGAGGCTGCAGGCCTTCACCGCGATCGGCCGAGTCTGCGGCGATGAGCCCTATCCCGCCGATATGGGGGGCGGCTTCGACCGTCCCGGCGCGATGTCGCCTGGCTTGCCGCATCCGAGGCATCGATCAAGCCACTGCTCGACAGGCTGGAATTGACATCCGGGCGGCTGAACTGGGGCTATCTGTTTCGCTTCGGGCTGGTCGCCGTCAGCGCTCATGACTTCACTCTGATCGCTCAGGCTATGTCTGCTCGCGAGTCGGAAACCCTGACAGCTGCGTGACGCCTGGCGCCCGAGCGGCGCCGTCGCAAGGCGGGCGGCTGTCCGGATCCTTGCCAAAAGGGGACGATCGGGAATGCTGCGCTGCGGGGCGACCTCCGGTTGAGTGTACCCTGCCATGACAGTCGCGCGATTGTCTTGACCTGCCCGCAAGGTTAGTCACGACCCTGGGGAAGCGGGGTACGCGTCGATCCGATCTTCATTGCTTGAGGGAAAGCCGTTATGTCGTTTCTTTTGAAGCCCTTTTGCGCAGTTGGCGCACTGGTTTCCGTTCTCTCTGCCGGTCCGGCCTTGGCGCAGAGCCAGGCCGACCAGCTCGCTGTCGTCTATCAATCGGGCCGCAATCAGCTTGGGATCCTGACCTACTGCAACGAGAAGGGTCACATCGGAGCTGATGTGGTCGAGATCCAGAAGAAGATGCTCGGCCTGATCCCGGCTCCTGCCGACAAGAGCGGCGGGGATGCCGCCGAAGCGCAGGGCAAGAAGGGGACGATCGCCATGATGGGCGTCACTCAGGACATCGAGGCCATAGCCAAGGCCCAGAATGCATCGGCCGCGACCTACTGCAAGCAGATTGGCGATGTGGTGAAGCAAGCGGGCGCAGCCCTGCCCAAATAGCCATCCGGGGTCGCGCTCTCGGGTTATGGTCGCCGGTCATGATGAGGCCGGCGAATCCGGCTTCCGGCTGAATTCGTTCTGGCTTGGGAGGTGAGGACGATGCCGACGGGAGATGATCTGCGCCGTCTGGCGCTGGCTCTGGACGGCACGGTCGAGGCTCCGCACTTCGACCGGGTCGCCTTCAAGGTCTCGCGAATCTACGTCACTCTCGCTCCTGACGGTTGCAGCGCGAATTTCGGCTTCTCGCCCGAGGAGCAGGAATTCAGGTGCATGATGGCGCCGGATGCCTTCAGCCCGGTGCCAAATGCCTGGGGCAAGCGGGGTTGGACGACAGCCGATCTCTCCAGGCTGGGCCTGGCTGAACTTGCCGGAGCGCTCGAGGCGGCATGGGCGCATGGCGCGCAAAAGAAGCCACGGCGCCGATGACCTGGTGAGGTGCGAGCCTTGCGTTGCCACGCTTTCCCGTGTAAGGCGCAGGCCATCCCACATGGGGAGCATCGCCTCACTTCCGAGGCGTTCCGGTGACGTGGCAGTCCATGCCTTGTTCATTCGCACCCCAGAGGCTCAACCGGAAGGACGATCGAATCATGGCTCTGCCAGACTTTTCCATGCGCCAGCTGCTCGAAGCCGGCGCGCATTTCGGYCACCAGGCTCACCGCTGGAACCCGAAGATGTCGCCGTATATCTACGGCACCCGCAACAACATCCACATTCTCGACCTGTCGCAGTCGGTGCCGATGCTCTCGCGCGCCCTGCAGGCTGTCAGCGACACCGTGGCCCGTGGCGGCCGCGTCCTGTTCGTCGGCACCAAGCGCCAGGCGCAGGACTCGATCGCCGACGCTGCCAAGAGGTCGGCTCAGTACTACGTGAACTCCCGTTGGCTCGGCGGCATGCTGACCAACTGGAAGACCATCTCGGCCTCGATCCAGCGCCTGCGCAAGGTCGACGAGCTCCTGAATGGCGGCAGCACCGGCCTGACCAAGAAGGAACGCCTGATGCTGGCGCGTGAGCGCGACAAGCTCGAGAAGGCGCTCGGCGGCATCAAGGACATGGGCGGCACGCCCGACATGATCTTCGTGATCGACACCAACAAGGAAGCGCTCGCGATCAAGGAGGCCCAGCGCCTCGGCATCCCGGTCGCCGCCATTGTCGACTCGAACTCGGATCCGGATGGCATCACCTACCCGGTGCCTGCCAATGACGACGCCGGCCGCGCCATCCAGCTCTATTGCGACCTGATCGCCCGTTCGGCCATCGACGGCATCTCGCGCGCCTCGGGCGACCATGGCATCGATCTCGGTGCTGCCGAGGCCCCGATCGTTGAGACGGCGATCATCGAGCCGGCCGCAGACGCTGCCCMGGTGTTCGAGCTGCTTACTGCGCCGCGCGGCGCGCCGGACGACTTCATGAAGCTCTCCGGCATGGGTCCGGAGCTGGTTCAGAAGCTCAATGACGGTGGCCTGTTCCACTTCTGGCAGATCGCTGCGATGTCGCCGGCCGATGTCGTCAAGGTTGATGCCGATCTGAAGCTCGGTGGTCGCATCGAGCGCGACGGCTGGGTTGCCCAGGCGCGCGATCTCGCCGAGGCCTGAGAGCAAACTCAGGGCGGCGCGTCATCGGCGCGTCGCCTCGGCAGCGCAGCAATGCGCGGCAGATGAATGAAGTCACGCCGACGGCCGGTCACGGAGCGTCGGCGTTTTCCCTTCGCGCTATGGCGCGCTCTGAAATCGAAGACCGTGCCGTTGGCCGCCAGCGTCGTTGCGCAGGCCCGGCACATGACAGCAAGGAACGACAGATGGCTGCGATCACCGCCGGCATGGTGAAGGAACTCCGCGACAAGACTGGCGCGGGCATGATGGATTGCAAGACCGCGCTGGCCGCGACCGACGGCAACATCGAGGCCGCCATCGACTGGTTGCGCACCAAGGGCCTCGCCAAGGCCGCGAAGAAGGCCGGCCGCGTTGCCGCCGAGGGCCTGGTCGCCGTGGCCGTGTCCGAGAACCGCGGTGTCGTTGCCGAGGTCAATTCCGAGACCGACTTCGTTGCGCGCAACCTCGAGTTCCAGGCGCTCGCCCGCACGATCGCCGACGTCTCGCTGGAGCGCGGCGGCGACGTCGAGGCACTGCTCGCCCATCACTATCCGGGCGGCGGCACCGTCGCTGACGCCATCGCCAATGCCATCGCCACGATTGGCGAGAACATGACCCTGCGCCGCGTCGCCGAGGTCAAGGTCAGCGCCGGCGTCATTGGCCATTACGTCCACGGCTCGGTCGCCGATGGTCTCGGGAAGATCGGCGTCATCGTCGGTCTCGAGACGACCGGCAAGGGCGAGGAGCTCGCAGCCCTCGGTCGTCAGCTTGCCATGCACGTCGCCGCTACCAATCCGGTCGCGCTCGATCTCGCTTCGGTCGATCCGGCGATCCTGGAGCGCGAGAAGGCGATCCTGGCCGAGAAGAATGCCGGCAAGCCCGCCAACGTGCTCGAGAAGATCACCGAGAGCGGCTTGAAGAGCTACGCCAAGGAATACTGCCTGCTCGAGCAGGCCTATATCCATGACGGCTCGAAGTCCGTCGCCCAGGTGCTGAAGGAAGCCGAGGGCAAGGTCGGTGCTCCGGTCAAGCTGACGGGCTTTGCTCGCTTCGCGCTCGGCGAGGGCATCGAGAAGGAAGAGACCGATTTCGCTGCCGAAGTCGCTGCGGCTGGTGGCACGACGGGCTGAGAAGCCGGTTGATAGGATCTGAAAAAGGCCGCGCTCTGCGCGGCCTTTTTTGTAAGAAGACGATGTTGGTGCCGAATCGCGCCGTCCCAGTCCATGGAGAAAGCCGGTGAGACCCAAACGCGTTCTTGTGAAGCTCTCCGGCGAAGCCCTTGCGGGGAAGGCCGGATCCGGCCTCGACGGTACGACGCTGACTGCGCTCGCCGCCGATATCGCAAAGGCCGCGCATGAAGGTGTCGAGATTGCGATCGTCGTCGGCGGCGGCAATTTCTTTCGCGGCGTCCAGGGCTTGAACAAGGGCCTCGACCGACCAAGCGCCGATTCGATCGGCATGCTCGGCACGGTGATGAACGCTCTTGCGCTAGAGCATGCCATCGAGATCGCCGGCGCCCCGGCCCGCGCCATGTCGGCTGTGCCCATGCCCTCGCTCTGCGAGAGCTACGCTCGCCGGCGCGCGCTCGACCATCTCAGCCACGGCAAGGTCGTCATTCTCGGGGGCGGCACGGGCAATCCCTATTTCACCACCGATACCGGAGCTGCCCTTCGGGCGGCCGAGCTCGACTGCCAGCAATTGCTGAAGGCGACGCAGGTCGATGGCGTCTACACCGCCGATCCGAAGAAGGATCCGAACGCCAAGCGCTATGAGAGCCTGACCCATGCCGAGGCGATCAGGCATGATCTCAAGGTGATGGATACGGCTGCTTTTGCGCTGGCGCGCGACGCCGGGCTGACGATCGTCGTCTTCTCGATCGCCGAAACTGGCGCGCTTGCGGCCGTTCTGCGCGGCGAGGGCAGGGCAACCTACGTGACGCCCTGACCGCCGGATTCCCTCGCGGTTGCAAGGCTCAGTAGTTCGGCCAGATCCCCGGCGTCATCAACTCAAGCAGATGGCCGTCGGGGTCACGGAAATAGAGGCTGTTTCCGCCGCGATCCCAGCTCATCCGGCCCTCGATATCGATTCCATGCTGCTGCAACCGCTCTTCCCAGGCTGTGAGTTCGCTGGTGTCGATCGCGAAGCAGATATGGAGGGGGCCGCTGCCGTCATGCGGTGGAATATTGCCCTTCGCAGATGATTGGGTGAGGAGAGATTGCCCCCGAAGGAAGAGCAGAAGGACACTCTCTCCGCCAACATCATAGGCGAACAGCGTCCTCGTCTTCAGCATCGGCTTCAATCCGAGCTTCGTCTCATAGAACTCCTGCGCGCGATCGAGATCGTCGATGTAGAGCGCAGTTTCAATGATGCGGTTCAGACGGGGCAAGGGGCCTCCTCGTGGTTCGGTTGTGCTCGGCCGTGACGTCTCGACCGAGGCCCGACCTTAAAGCTAGGAAGCGGCGCCCGGTCTTGCCACCRTTCCGGATCACCCGTCCGCCATGCCCGGCCTGCCTCAGGCGTTTTTCCCTTGCAGATTGTCCCGGGAAGGTGCTGTTGGAACATGAAATCCTTGACCCTGAGCGGGGCCGCGGCCATGGTCGCGCCGGTTTTCGATTATCTGCAAGGTCTTGACTAAAATGGCCCAGACGACATTCGACCTCGCCGACGTGAAGCGTCGGATGCAAGGCGCGGTGCAATCCTTCAAAGGCGATCTCGCCTCCCTGCGCACCGGCCGCGCCTCCGCCAACGTTCTCGATCCGATCCAGGTCGAGGCTTATGGTGCACGTACACCCTTGACTCAGCTTGCCACCGTCAGCGTGCCTGAAGCACGCCTGCTCAGTGTCCAGGTCTGGGACCGCAGCATGGTCCAGGCGGTGGAGAAGGCGATCCGCGAATCCGATCTGGGCCTCAACCCCCAGACGGAAGGGCAGGTGCTGCGCATCCGAATTCCGGAGCTGAACGAGCAGCGCCGCAAGGAGATGGTCAAGGTCGCGCATAAATATGCCGAAGAATCCAAGATCGCTGTGCGCCATGTCCGCCGCGACGGGATCGACGTGATCAAGAAGCTCGAGAAGGACGGTCACCTGACCAAGGATGACGTGACGCGCGAGTCGGATCAGGTCCAGAAGGTCACAGACCAGCATATCGCCGAGATCGATCAGGCGCTGGCGACGAAGGAAAAGGAAATCCTGCACGTCTGATCCTGTCGCCCGGCGGGTTTGAGCCGCTGGCTATGATCCGGGACGCAACGCCGAAAGAGGCACGAGAATGTCAGCAGGCCAGCGTCCGGAGGTCCAGGCTGCAGGGCCCTCCCATGTCGCAGTGATCATGGACGGCAACGGGCGCTGGGCTCAGTTGCGCGGCCTGCCGCGACATGAAGGGCATCGGCGCGGGCTGGAGGCCTTGCGCCGGACCGTCCGCAACGCCAGCGATCTCGGCATCGAGATTCTGACGGTCTACAGTTTCTCGACGGAGAACTGGCGCCGGCCTGCTGCCGAAGTTTCGTTTCTGATGACGCTGCTCAAGCATTTCATCGAGAAGGATCTTACCGAACTCGGTGCGGCTGGGGTCCGGGTCCGGGTCATTGGCGGCAGGAGCGATCTGGCGCCCGATCTGCGCCGTCTGGTCGAGCACGCCGAGGCGACCACGCGCAACAACACGGGAATGACGCTCGTCGTCGCCTTCAACTATGGCTCGCGCGACGAGATCGTCCGAGCGGCGCGCCAACTGGCCTCGGATGTTGCGGCAGGCCTTGTCGACGCAACCACCATTGACGAGAGCAGCATCTCTGCGCGGCTCGATACCGCAGATCTGCCCGACCCCGAGCTCGTCATCCGCACATCGGGCGAGACACGGATCTCGAATTTTCTGCTTTGGCAGGCCGCCTATGCGGAGTTCGTCTTCACCCCGGTACTCTGGCCCGATTTCGATCGCGCGGCGTTGGAAGAAGCGCTGGCCGAGTATCGCCGCCGCGAACGCCGTTTCGGCGGCGTGTCGGAGCCATCCGGCCGCAATGTGGGCGTAGCGTGAGTGACCAACCTTCCGGCGGTCCGGCCGCCGGCCCGAGCGAACTGAAGCTGCGTATCGCATCCGCGCTGGTGCTGGCCGCGGGCATTGTGGCTGCGACATTTGTCGGGGGCTGGCCGTTCAGGCTCATCTGGGCGCTGGCTGCCGGATTGGTCGCCTATGAGTGGCTCGCGATCGTGAGCCGCCGGAACGCGGTGCCCGCAGGTATCGGCGTTACGATTGCCGGCCTGGCGCTTGGCTTCGCCCCGATCAGTCCAGTGGCGCTCGCCGGTGTTTCCGCCTTCGCTGCGTTCTTCGGGGCGCTCCTGACCCCGGTTCTCGAGAAGCGGAACTGGCTGGAGGCCTGCGGTGTCGCCTATGCGCTCGCCTTTGCCCTGATCACGCCGGCGCTGCGTGCACTCCCGGATTTCGGGTTTGCTGTGATCATCTGGACCTTTGCGGTCTGTTGGCTGACCGATATTGCCGCCTATTTTACGGGGCGGGCTCTTGGTGGGCCGAAGCTCATGCCTGCGATCAGTCCGAAGAAGACCTGGTCCGGCGCACTCGGCGGAACCGCTGCCGGCACACTCGGTGGTTATGTCGTCTGGGTGTTGACCCCGGGGGCGGCCGCAGTCGTCGGTCCGGCCTTTGTGATCGCCGCCTCGCTTTCGGCCTCGATCGTGAGCCAGGCTGGCGATCTCTTTGAATCGGCCGTCAAGCGTCGCTTTGGCACCAAGGACTCAAGCAAGTTGATCCCGGGCCATGGTGGCTTTTTCGATCGGCTTGACGGCTACTGGGCCGTCCTGGTCCTCGCTGGTGCTGCACTGTTCCTGGCGCATCTGGAGTTCTGAAGACGTCATGCGCCGTCTCGTCACTCTTCTTGGAGCCACAGGCTCCATCGGCCGGTCGACGCGCGACGTCGTGTCGGAGAATCCTGAACGCCTGAAGATCGATGTCGTGGTTGGCGGGCGGGACGCTGCGAGCCTCGCCCGGGTGGCGGTCGAAACAGGTGCCCGCTTTGCCGCCTTGGCGGACGAGGCGGGAGGCGAAGCTCTGGCGCAGGCCCTGGCCGGTAGCGGTATCGACAGCGGGGCGGGGCGGCAGGCCGTTCTCGATGCCGTCGCGATGCCAAGCGACATTGTCGTCAGTGCCATAGCAGGAGCTGCAGGTCTGGAAGCGACTTTTGCCGCGCTGACACCTGGCCGCGTGATTGCCCTCGCCAACAAGGAGAGCCTGGTTTGCGCCGGTGCCGCCGTGATGGCGCAGGCCACGGCCGTGGGCGCGCGCATCCTGCCGCTGGATTCGGAGCATAATGCTCTCGTCCAGGCTCTTGGAGCCGAGCCGATCTCGGCGATCCGATCCATGACGCTGACGGCATCGGGGGGGCCCTTCCGCACCTGGTCGGCAGAACGAATTGCGGCGGCCAAGCCGGAGCAGGCTCTGGCCCACCCGAATTACGCAATGGGCGCCAAGATCACGGTCGACTCCGCCAGCATGATGAACAAGGGCCTTGAGCTGATCGAGGCCTGTTTCCTGTTCGGGCTGAAACATGATCAGCTCGATGTTCTGGTACACCCCCAGCAGATCGTGCATGGCCTCGTCACCTTCCGCGATGGCTCGGTCACTGCAGGCATGGCAATTCCGGATATGCGGGTTGCGGCCGCGCATTGCCTCGGCGTCGACGGCCGGCTCGATGCGCCGGCGACGCGCTTCGTCGATCTCGTCACGACCGCGCCGCTGGCCTTCGAACGCCCTGATCTTGCCCGCTTTCCGGCGCTTGCTCTGGCGATGGCAGCGTTGGAGACCGGAGGAGCGGTGCCGGCGATCCTCAATGCCGCCAATGAAGTCGCGGTCGAGGCCTTTCTTGCCGGACGGATCGGCTTTCCCGGCATCCCGGCTCTCGTCGATGCCGTCTGCAGCGGGCTCGGTGCTGACATCGCGGCACCGGTCGATATTGAAGCGGCCCTTGCCATTGACCATGAGGCGAGAAACCGCGCTCGCCTGCTCTTGTCGAAGGGCACCTTCACTGTCACGTAAGGGGCAGGAATCGGGAGAATTTTATGGATATTGCAGCGACCGTCTGGAACTCGGGCAGCTTCCTGCTCAGTTACCTGGTGCCGTTCCTGTTTGTCCTGACCATCGTTGTTTTCGTGCACGAGCTCGGGCACTTCCTCGTCGGTCGTTGGTGCGGCGTCGACGTGAAAGTGTTCTCGATCGGCTTCGGCCGCGAGATTTTCGGATTCGTCGACAAGCACGGCACGCGCTGGCGCTTCGCGCTGATCCCGCTCGGCGGCTATGTGAAGTTCTCCGGTGACGCGGATCCCTCGAGCTCCGCAGCCGATAGCGCTGAAGTCGAGCGCATGACGGAGGAACAGCGAGCGCGTTCCTTCCCGGCTCAATCGATCGCTGAACGGGTGGCGATCGTCGCGGCCGGCCCGATTGCCAATTTCGTACTGGCCATCCTCATCTTTGCCGGGACCGTCTACGCCTTCGGTCGCCCGGTCCTGACGCCCCGGGTCGAGCAGGTGATTGCCGGGAAGGCCGCTGAGCGCGCAGGTCTGCTCGCCGGGGACGTCGTCCTGACGATCGACGGCAAGCAGATCCGCAGCTTCAGCGACATGCAAAGAGTGGTCTCGACACATCCGAACGAGACCCTTTCGGTGACGGTCGATCGCGCGGGCACCATGGTGACCCTGCCTGTCACGCCTGATCTGAACGAGACATCGACGGCTCTCGGCAAACAGCGCATTGGCGTTATCGGGGTCCAGGCTTCCCGCCGGGCCGAGGACTGGACGACCCAGCATTACAGCCTCGGTGAAGCCGTGAAGGTTGGATTCTCCGAGACCTGGTTTGTGGTCGACCGGACCTATGACTATCTGTCCAAATTGATCAGCGGGCGTGAATCGACGGATCAGCTTTCGGGGCCGATCCGCATCGCCCAGGTTTCCGGGATGGTTGCTTCCAATGGAGGCCTGCTCGCGCTGATCAATCTTGCGGCGATTCTGTCGGTCTCGATCGGCCTGATGAACCTGTTGCCGGTTCCGATGCTCGATGGCGGACATCTGATGTTCTATGCGATCGAGGCTCTCCGCGGCCGCCCCTTGAGCGAGCGCGCCCAGGAAATCGGCTTTCGGGTCGGTTTTGGGCTGGTCCTGATGCTGATGCTCTTTGTGACCTGGAATGACATCGTCCACGTCCACTCGCGTCTGTAGACTCCGACTGGCAAGCCCACGAATGCTGTGACCTGCGGCAAGGTTCGTTGCCGATAGGCCCAAAAGCTGCGTCGAATCGGGCGCTTTGCTCAGGGCGCGTGGCCTCCTGGCAACGACGAGGTTAAAAATAATTTGTTAACGACAATGTTCGTTTGCACCTCGTCGGAAACTTTGTAGAAGCGATTGGTCTGCAATGTCGCCATGCACCTGCCCAAAGGCAGGTGTCCCCGGTTGGGGTGGTGACCTACTAAATGGAATAGGCGACCCGATGACGTCGACCCCAAAGAGCCGGTCTTTCAAAATGCGGCTCTCTCGATCAGTCGGACTTTCGGCCTTTATGTTGGCCGTTAGCGGTGGCGTTGTTTTTGCGCAGGCCGTGATTGTCCAAGGCAACCGCCGCGTCGACGCGGAGACCATTCGGTCCTATGCAGGGCAGGGTGGTCCGCAGGAGGTTCGGCAGAGCCTGATGGCGACCGGACTGTTCTCGAACGTCCAGGTCAGCCGCCGCGGCAACCAGACTGTGATCTCTGTTCACGAGAACGACACGATCAATCGCGTCGCCTTCGAAGGCAACAAGCGCCTCAAGAGCGAGATCCTGCTGCAACAGGTCGAATCGAAGGCGCGTGGCCCTCTGAGCCAGGCGCTGATCGACTCCGATGTGCAGCGCCTGAAGGAGGTCTATCGCCGGGCCGGTTACGGCACTGCGACGATCTCCGGGCGTATCGCGCCATTGCCCAACGGTCGTTCGGACGTGGTCTTCACCATTGTCGAGAGCGGCAAGACCGGCATCAAGGAAATCAATTTCGCGGGTAACGGCGCCTATTCGGCATCGCGTCTGCGCGGGTTGATGAGCTCGACGGAATCGAATTTCCTCAGCTTCATCAAGACCTCCGACGTCTATGATCCCGACCGTATCGCGTCCGATCTCGATCTGGTTCGCCGCTTCTACCTGAAGAACGGCTATGCCGACTTCCGGGTCGTTGCGAGCGACGCGCGCTTCGATGACGCCAAGGGTGGCTGGGTTATCGACGTCACGGTCGATGAAGGGCCGCAGTACAAGGTCGGCAACGTCGCGGTGGATTCGCAGCTCAGCGATAT
Organism: Allobosea sp. P4_E12; assembly: GCF_056401655.1. Classification (NCBI taxonomy): domain Bacteria; kingdom Pseudomonadati; phylum Pseudomonadota; class Alphaproteobacteria; order Hyphomicrobiales; family Alloboseaceae; genus Allobosea; species Allobosea sp. P4_E12. The sequence continues at coordinate 117,730 of NZ_JBFUIY010000012.1, forward strand.
CGACTCGGCGACGATGCAAAGGCTCCTCGCGACCTCGGCTGGCGATACGTACAATGCCGAGGCGGTCGAAAAGTCGCTCGTCAACCTCACGACCGAGGTGTCCCGCCGTGGTCATCCCTTTGCGCAGGTTCGCCCCCGCGGTGAGCGTGACGCCGCTGGCCGCCTGATCGGCATCACCTATGTCGTCGAAGACGGTCCGCGGGTCTATGTCGAGCGCATCAATGTGCGCGGCAATACGCGGACCCGCGACTATGTGGTTCGCCGGGAGCTCGATCTGGGTGAGGGCGATGCCTACAACAAGGTGATGGTTGATCGCGCCGAGCGGCGCCTGAACAATCTCGGCTTCTTCAACAAGGTTCGCATCACCAATGAGCCGGGCAGCGCGCCTGACCGGGTGATCATGAACATCGACGTCGAGGACAAGGCCACCGGCTCCTTCTCGATCGCGGGCGGTTATTCGACGTCTGACGGTGTCATCGGCGAAGTCTCGCTGTCGGAATCCAATTTCCTTGGCCGCGGCCAGTTCGTGAAGATTGCCGGCACGCTGGGGCAGCGGACCCAGGGCATCGATTTCTCCTTCACCGAGCCCTATTTCCTCGGTCGCCGTATCGCGGCCGGTATCGATCTGTTCTCGAAGTACAACGACAACTACAATATCGGCCGCTACGAAAGCCGTGTGACCGGCGGTCAGCTGCGGTTCACCTTCCCCATTACGGAAGAGTTCTCGATCACGCCGCGCTACTCGCTCTACACGACCGAGATCAAGATCCCGAATACGTCGAGCCGTCCGTATAACGACTGCTCGTTCCCGATCCCCGGGATTACGCCTGGAGCGCCCGGCTCTGGATTTGCAGCAACGCAGAACTTCAACTGCGTGACGAATGGCGAAGCGACGCTCGCGGTCAAGGAAGCCCGCGGCGAAACGCTGACCTCCCTTGCGGGCGTGACGCTGAACTACAACTCGCTTGATAACTACCAGACACCGCGCAACGGCTTCATTGCGGAGTTGAAGCCGGAATTCGCGGGCCTTGGCGGCGACTCGAAGTTCCTTCGTGTCGCGGCGGATGCGCGCTACTACCGCGAGATCTTCGACGATGTCGTCGGCTTCCTCCGGGTCCAGGGCGGTCACGTCCAGGCGACGGAAGGTACCTTGCGCATGGTCGATCACTACTTCCTCGGCCCGAGCCTGGTGCGTGGCTTCGCTCCGTCGGGCATCGGTCCGCGCGACGTGCTGAACGACCCGACGGCCAACGCTCTCGGCGGCCAGTCGTATTTCGGTGGCTCGGTCGAAGTGCAGTTCCCGATCTGGGGCCTGCCGCGTGACCTTGGCCTGCGCGGCGCGATCTTCGCCGATGCCGGTACGCTGTTCGACTACGATGGCGGCTCGAAGGTGATCACCAGCCCGATCCCGACGACGAACGGGCTTTGCCCGGGCGGGTCGGAGCCCCGGCAGTTCAATGTCCCGAGCACGTCCCAGTTCCAGAGTAACGTGGCCTGCGTTCGCGACAAGAACGTCATCCGCTCCTCGATCGGCGCGAGCCTGCTCTGGCAGTCGCCGCTCGGGCCGATCCGGTTTGACTATGCCTATGCCCTTAGCAAGGATGAGGGCACGCGCGATCCGATCACCGGCGTCCGTTACGGCGGCGACCGTCTGCAGGCCTTCCGCTTCTCCGGCGGCACCCGCTTCTGACGCGGCGGGGCGGCAACGCCCCGCACGGATCCATTGCATGTCAGAACCTCAATTCTTCCCGATCGCGACCTCGCTGAGCTACGGCGAGGTCGCTGCCATTTCAGGGGCTGCTCTGCCTGAGGGCGTGGAGCCCACGCGGCTCGTTACCGGCGCGGCCGCACTCGAGGCCGCCGGGCCCGATGACATCGCCTATATGGACAACCCCAAATATACGGATGCGCTGGCGGGGACTTCGGCGGGGCTGTGCCTGGTTTCTTCCCGGTTCGCTGCCCGTGTTCCCGCGGGCACTGTCGCGCTCGTATCGCCCGCGCCCTACCATGCCTTTGCCCGGATCATGGCGCGCTTCTATCCCGATGCGCTCAAGCCACGGTCGGTCTTTGGCTCGCAAGGGGTCGCGCCGGGCGCCTTCGTCCACGCCACGGCAAGGATCGAGGATAACGTCACGATCGATCCGGGTGCCGTGGTCGGCCCCGGTGCCGAGATCGGCGCCGGTTCCGTGATCGCCTCGCATGCCGTGATCGGCCCCCAGGTCCGGATCGGGCGTGATTGTGCGATCGGCGCTGGCAGCACCTTGCAATCGGCCCTGGTCGGAAACCGGGTCATCATTCACCCGGGTGTCCGGATCGGCCAGGATGGCTTTGGTTTCGCGATGAGCCCGAAGGGCCATATGAAAGTGCCGCAGATCGGGCGGGTCATCATTCAGGATGATGTCGAGATCGGCGCCAATAGCTGCATAGACCGGGGCGCCAGCCGCGATACGGTCATCGGTGAAGGTACCAAGATCGATAACCTCGTTCAGATCGGCCATAACTGCGTCATCGGCCGCCATTGCGTGATCGTTTCGCAGGTTGGCATCGCCGGCTCTACGACTTTGGAAGATTTCGTCGTGCTGGGTGGCCAGGTTGGCCTCGCCGGCCATCTCACGGTCGGGATGGGCGCGCAGGTTGCCGCCCAGAGCGGCGTCGCCGGTGACATCCCTCGCGGCGCGCGCTATGGCGGTTATCCCGCGCAGCCGGCGCTCAGCTGGGCGCGCGAGACAGCGCTTCTCAAATCTCTTGTTGCAAAGCGCGGCAAGTCTTCGGGCGGTTCGGAGAGCTGAGGATACGCGAGAGCGCGAGGCAGCCTTCGCAATCCATGCGAAGAGTGGGCCTCGTGTCGAATTCGCTTGATCGTCCGGTACCATTTCCGGCAAACGGGCATAGAAGCTGACAGGAACCCGGCGCCAGCCGCAACCTCCTGTTCCGGCATCGATTTAAACGATACAACTTTGCGGGCGAAGCCGGCAGGCCTGCGCGGGAGACGGGAGAGCATGACCGACGCGACGACATCGCTGGGTGTGGCCGATATTCAGAAGATCATGGCCTGCATTCCCCACCGCTATCCGTTCCTTCTCGTCGACCGTGTCATCGAGATGAATGGCGACGAGTCCGGCATTGGCATCAAGAACGTCACCGCCAACGAACCCCAGTTCACCGGACATTTTCCTGGCCGTCCGGTCTTTCCGGGTGTGTTGATGATCGAGGCCATGGCGCAGACCGCCGGCGTGCTCGTCGTCAGCGCGCGGGGAATTGACGAGGAAGCGGTACAGTCCGTCCTCTTCACCACGATCGACAAGGCCAAGTTCCGCAAACCGGTCGTGCCGGGCGATACCCTGCGTTTCCACCTCACCAAGGTCGCCCGCAAGCGCAATATCTGGTTCTATCGCGGTGAGGCGAAAGTTGACGGCGTGCTTGTCGCGGAGGCCGAGATCTCTGCGATGGTGGCTTAAGGCCAGCCGCTTTCCGTCGAAATCAGGACAGAACTTTCATGAGTGCGACTATCCATCCGATGTCGGTCGTCGACCCGGCTGCGCAGCTGGGCGAGGGGGTCGTTATCGGTCCGTTCTGCACGGTCGGCCCCCATGTCGTTCTCGGGGACGGCGCTGAGCTGTTGAGCCACGTTGCAATCGCCGGCCGAACCACGATCGGCCCCCGGACCAGGATCTACCCCTTCGCTTCCATCGGCCACCCGCCGCAGGATCTCAAATATCACGGCGAGCCGTCGACGCTGACGATTGGCGCGGATTGCATGATCCGCGAAGGCGTGACGATGAATCCGGGCACCGAAGGCGGCGGCATGAAGACGGTCATCGGCGACCGCTGCCTGTTCCTTGCCAATTCGCATGTTGGCCACGACAACGAGATCGGCAACAACGTCATCTTCTCGAACAACGTGATGAGCGCCGGCCATGTCAAGGTTGGCGACTATGTCATCGTCAGTGGCGGGACGGGGCTCCACCAGTTCGTTCGCATCGGAGAGCATGCCTTCATCGGCGGCGGCGCCGGCGTGATGAATGATGTCATTCCCTTCGGCATGGTGCGGGACAATCCTGCGCATCTGGCCGGGCTCAATCTGGTCGGGCTGAAGCGGCGTGGTTTCTCGCGGGAGCAGATTCATGAGCTGCGGCGCGCCTATCGCCTGCTGTTCGCCGATGAAGGCACCTTGGCCGAGCGCGTCGAAGACGTGGCGACGGAATTTGCGTCGCACCCGCTGATGCTCGAGATCCTCGATTTCATCCGCTCGGGCAGCGACCGCGCCATCTGCATTCCGCGCGACGTCAACGCGCCCGACCGGTGAGCACGGGCAGCGACGCAGCGACCGGCGCCTTTCCTCTCGCGATCATAGCCGGAGGCGGCGAATACCCGCCGCATCTGGCCCGGCTGGCGACAGCGCGGGGGCATCAGCTTTATATCGCGGCGATCGACGGTGCAGCCAACCCCAGCGATTTCGATCCTGAATCCTCGCGTGTCTATCGCCTGGGACAACTCGGGCGATTGCTCGACGAGCTCAAGCGACGCGGGATCGTCGATATCGTCATGATCGGCGCGCTGCCGCGGCCGAGCTTTGGCTCGCTGATGCCCGAGCCCTCGACGCTGAAATACCTGCCCCATTTCGCTCGCGCCTTTCGCGGCGGAGACGATCATTTGCTCAAGGGCGTGGTCCAGTTCTTCGAGGGGCGGGGTTTTCGCGTTCATGGCCCAGCCGAGATCGCTCCGGGCTTGACCGCGCCGCTCGGCCCACTGGGGCGCCGCAGCGTCTCGGCCGTGGCGCGCGACGGCATCGAACATGGCTTCTCCTTGCTGGCGGCTTTGTCGCCCTTCGATGTCGGTCAGGCCGCAATCGTTGCCGATCATCGTATCGTGGCAATTGAGGCTGCAGAGGGTACCGACGCCATGATCAGGCGCGTCGCCGAGCTGGTAAGCGCAGGGCGTCTCAAGATCGACAAGGGCGACGGCGTTCTGGTCAAGGCCCCCAAGGACGGCCAAGACCTGCGCGTCGACATGCCGGCGATCGGACCTGAAACCCTGCGGAACGCGGCCAAGGCTGGACTCTCCGGCATCGCACTTCGCGCCGGCAATGTGCTTGTCGGAGACAGCGTTCGATTGGGCGCACTGGCCGACGAGCTTGGCCTGTTCGTCGAGGGCGTCGCGTGATCCGGCCCTTCCGGCTCGCCGTCATTGCGGGCGAAGCGTCTGGAGATGCTCTGGCGCTGCGTTTTCTCACCGTCCTGCGGCAGCGGTTGGGGGATCGCCCGCTCGAGATCGTGGGCGTCGGCGGCGAGAGCCTGATCGCGCAGGGGCTGCGGCCGCTCTTTCCCCAATCCGATATCGCCGTGATGGGGTTTGGTCCGGTCCTGGCTCGGCTGCCCCTGTTGCTCCGGCGCATGTCTGATGCGGCCAAGGGGGTCGTTGCTTTCGCGCCTGATCTCCTGCTCACCATCGACAGCCCGGATTTCTCGCTGCGCGTCGCGAAAAAAGTCCGGCGGGCATCGTCCGCAATCCCGATTGCGCATTGGGTTTGCCCCAGCGTCTGGGCCTGGCGTTCTGGCCGCGCCCGCAAGATGGCGCCACATGTCGATCGCATCCTGGCGCTGTTACCCTTCGAGCCCGCTGCGCTGGAAAGGCTGGGCGGACCGAAGACGATCTATGTCGGTCACCCCTTGATCGAGCGGCTCGCCGAGCTACGGCCAAGCGCCGAGGAACAGGTGCGGCGCAACGCTCCTTCAACGCCGGACATCCTGGTCCTTCCCGGCAGCCGTCGCTCGGAGATCAGCCACCTCATGCCGGCCTTCGGCGAGACGGTCGCGCTCATCGCGAACGAGGTGCCCGGCGCGCGCTTCGTGCTGCCGGCCGTGCCGCATCTGCGCGGCATGATTGAAGAGGCTGTCTCGACCTGGTCGGTGAAGCCCCGTCTCGTCGATGGCGAAGACGCCAAGCTTGCCGCTTTTCGCACGGCGCGCGTAGCGCTCGCGGCCTCCGGGACCGTGACGCTCGAGCTCGCCTTGGCACAGGTACCGCTGGTCGCTGCGTATCGCGGCGCGGCCTGGGAGGCGATGCTGGCGCGCAGGCTGATCAAGCTACCGACTGTGATCCTGCCCAATCTCGTCGCCGGCACGCGCATCGTTCCCGAGTTCATCCAGGACGAGGCCTCGCCCGAAGCGCTCAGCGCAGCTGTGCTGGCGGTCCTCAGCGAGGGGCCTGCGCGCGAGGCCCAGCTTGCGGGTTTCGCAGATGTCGAGCGCATCATGAAATCGGCCGGGGCGAGCCCGGCCGAGAACGCGGTCAATGCCGCCCTGGGACTGCTGGCAGCTTGATCAGCGCGGTGCAGCGCTCATTCAAGCGCCGCACCGGATGCCTTGGCGATGGGCCCCCATTTCGCGAATTCGACTTTGACGTGTTCGCCCAGCGCCTCCGGTGTCGAGCCGACGATGACGGCACTGACATCGTTCAGGCGCTGCTTCACATTGGGGTCTGTCAGGGCCTTGTTGGCTTCGGCGTTCAGGCGCTCAACGACTGCCCTTGGCATATTCGCCGGGCCAAACAGCGCGTTCCACGTATAGGTTTCATAGCCGGCAAGACCGCCTTCGGCGATGGTCGGTATCTCCGGGAATGAGGGCACGCGCTCCTTCGTGGTAACGCCGATCGCGCGGAGCTGGCCGCTGCGAATGAACTGCGCGGAGGAGGGCAGGTTGTCGAACATGATCGGCACGGCGCCAGCCACGACATCGTTCAGAGCCGGGCCAGCGCCGCGATAGGGCACATGGTTCATGCTCACGCCGCCCAGCGACTTGAACAGCTCGCCCGAAAGATGCAGCGGCGTACCCACTCCCGATGAGGCGTAGGAGTATTTGCCGGGATTGTCCTTCAGGACCTTGACGACCTCCTGGACCGTCTTGGCCGGAAAGCTCGGGTGCACGACCATGACGTTGGGCACCACGGCCAGCAGGGAGATCGGCGTGAAATCCTTGACCGGATCGAACGTCACCACCTTGAGGATCGCGGGATTGAGGGCATGGGTCGAGATCGTGCCCATCAGCACCGTGTAACCGTCGGGTGCGGCGCGAGCGACCGCGGTCGAGCCGACATTGCCGCCTGCGCCGGCGCGGTTCTCGATCACCACTTGCTGGCCGAGCGAATCCGCCATCTTTGCCCCGACGAGGCGGGCAACGATATCCGTCGAGCCGCCGGCTGCGAACGGCACGACAAGCATGATCGGCCGGGTCGGGAAGTTCTGAGCCCGCGCGGGCCCGCTGCCGGCTACGAGGGCGGATGCCCCGGCCCCAGCGATGAAGGCGCGGCGGTTCGGTGTCGTGAGGCGGTCCATCTGGCGTTTCCCGTCATTGCTCTGCGAAACGCGAGGTTATGGCAGCGCACCATATGATAAACCCCACCGGATTGTTTAATCCGGTGGGGTTCGACCTGCGTCATAAAGACTGTGTCAGATTGTTCTCAGCGACGGCCGATCGGCGTGTAATCGCGCTTCGGCGAGCCGGTATAGAGCTGGCGCGGGCGGCCGATCCGCTGGGACGGATCCTCGATCATTTCCTTCCACTGCGCGATCCAGCCGACGGTGCGGGCGAGTGCGAAGAGCGCGGTGAACATCGAGGTCGGGAAGCCCATCGCCTTCAAGGTGATGCCCGAATAGAAATCGATGTTCGGATAGAGCTTCTTCTCGATGAAGTAGCTGTCGCTGAGCGCGATGCGCTCGAGTTCGATCGCGACATCGAGGAGCGGATCGTCCTTGATGCCGAGCTCGTTCAGCACCTCATGCGTCGTCTTCTGCATGATCTTGGCGCGCGGGTCGTAGTTCTTGTAGACGCGGTGCCCGAAGCCCATCAGGCGGAACGGATCATTCTTGTCCTTCGCCTTGGCGATGTATTTCGGGATGTTGTCGACCGACCCGATCTCCTCGAGCATCTTGAGGGCCGCCTCGTTGGCGCCGCCATGCGCAGGGCCCCAGAGGCAGGCGATGCCGGCTGCGATGCAGGCGAAGGGATTGGCGCCCGAGGAACCGGCAAGACGCACGGTCGAGGTCGAGGCGTTCTGCTCGTGGTCGGCGTGCAGGATGAAGATGCGGTCAAGCGCGCGCGACAGGACCGGATTGACCTTGTACTCCTCCGCCGGCACCGCGAAGCACATGCGCAGGAAATTCGAGGTGTAGTCCAGCGAGTTCAGCGGATACACGAAGGGCTGGCCGATCGTGTACTTGAAGGCCATCGCAGCCAGCGTCGGCAGCTTGGCGATCATCCGCATCGACGCGATCATGCGCTGCTGCGGGTCCGAGATGTCGGTCGAGTCGTGATAGAAGGCCGACATCGCGCCGACCGAGGCCACCAGCACCGCCATCGGATGCGCATCGCGTCGGAAGCCCTGGAAGAAGCGGGCCATCTGCTCGTGCACCATGGTGTGGCGCGTCACGCGGTAGTCGAAATCCGCCTTCTGCGCCGCGGTCGGCAGGTCTCCGTAAAGCAAGAGATAGCAGGTCTCGAGAAAGTCGCCATGCTCGGCAAGCTGCTCGATTGGATAGCCGCGATGGAGCAGAACGCCCTCGTCGCCATCGATATAGGTGATCTCCGACTCGCAGCTCGCGGTCGAGGTGAAGCCGGGGTCATAGGTGAACATCCCGGTTTGTGCGTAGAGCTTGCTGATGTCGATGACGGATGGGCCGATCGATCCGGTCTTGACCGTCAGGTCGACGGTCTTGCCGTCCACACTCAGCTGGCTGTTGGTTCCGCTCATCGATACCGATCCTTTCAGGCTCGCTGCTGATCAATCTTCGTTCCATCCGAGCCGGCACGAATGGGTGCCGGAACGGCAATCATCATCCGAGTGGCTCTGCGTAACGGCCATGTGACGGGATTGCAGGCAAAGGAAGGTACATCCGACTGATATTAAAGCAATATTCATACCGGGGCGCCGCTTCGGACACCCTCGGCATATGCGGCGTCACTAGCCCATTTGCCCTTGGGGTTCAACCAATCACAAAGGCGGGGCTGCCCCGCCTTTGATCACGTTTGATCGCTGAGACGAGCGAGCGTTTCCTCGCGGCCGAGCACCGCCATCACATCGAACAGGCCGGGCGACTGGCTCCGTCCGGTGAGTGCGGCCCGCAGCGGCTGCGCCACCTGTCCGAGCTTGAGGGCATGTTCTTCGGCGAAGGCCCGGACCGCGGCCTCGAGCGGAGCCGGTGTCCAGTCGTTCACCGCGGCAAGCTTCTCTGCCAGGCTGGGCATGCGCTGGCGGGCGCCCTCGTCGAGCAGCGTCGCCGCCTTCTGATCGAGTGCGAGCGGACGCTTGGCAAAAAGATAGGAGGCGCTGTCGAGCAGCTCGATCAGCGTCTTGGCTCGCTCCTTCAATCCCGGCATCGCAGCAAGAAGCTTGGCTTCGAGAGCCGGATCGAGCTCGGGGCCGAGGCCGTGCGCGGGGCCGATTTCCGGCAAGATGCTCTTCAGTGCATCAAGCAGGTCACGGTCATCGGACTGGCGCATGTAGAGCCCGTTCAGGCTCTCCAGCTTCGCGTAGTCGAAGCGTGCCGGGGAACGGCCGATCGAGGAAAGATTGAACAGCGAGACCATCTCTTCGGTCGAGAAGATCTCCTGGTCGCCATGGCTCCAGCCCAGCCGGAGGAGGTAGTTGCGCAGGGCCACCGGCAGATAGCCCATGGAGCGATAGGCATCGACACCGAGCGCACCATGGCGCTTGGAGAGCTTCGCGCCGTCCGCCCCATGGATCAGCGGGATATGCGACATGCTCGGCACGCGCCAGCCCATCGCCTGGTAGATCTGGGTCTGGCGGGCGGCGTTGGTGAGATGGTCGTCGCCACGGATGACATGGGTCACGGCCATGTCATGGTCGTCCACGACGACAGCGAGCATATAGGTCGGGTTGCCGTCGGAACGCAGCAGCACGAGGTCGTCGAGATTCTCGTTCTGCCAGACGACGCGGCCCTGCACCTCGTCCTCGACCACCGTCTCTCCGGTCTGCGGCGCGCGCAGGCGGATGACCGGCTTCACGCCGGCCGGCGCGGTTGCCGGATCGCGATCGCGCCAGCGTCCGTCATAGCGCATGGGACGGCCCTCGGCGCGCGCCTTCTCGCGCATCTCCTCGAGTTCCTGCGGTGTCGCATAGCAATAATAGGCCTTGCCGGCGGCGAGCATCTGCTCGGCGACCTCGCGGTGYCGGGCCGCACGGGCGAACTGGTAGACGGTCTCGCCGTCCCAATCGAGGCCAAGCCAGGACAGGCCGTCGAGAATCGCCGCGATGGCCGGCTCGGTCGAGCGTTCGCGGTCGGTGTCCTCGATGCGCAGCAGCATCTTGCCGCCATGGCGACGGGCATAGAGCCAGTTGAACAGCGCGGTACGCGCGCCGCCGATATGCAGGAATCCGGTTGGAGACGGCGCGAAGCGCGTAACGACCGCATCACTCATGAAAGGCAGGCTCCGGCAGGACGGGAAATGAGGCCGACAGAGCGGCAGAGGAACAAGACGTCGAAGGGACATGACAACCGACGCCGCCCCTGTAACATGCTGATGGGGCCGACGTTAAGCGCAAGATCGCATCTGGTTGGCTGACCGAGGGACGGCCTATGCGCGAGGCGCCGCCAGACCCGAGCCGGCTGCGCGGCGCGCGTGTTCGCGCCGTACCATTCCGCATTCCCGAGATATGGTTTCAGGACGCTGCCATTCGGTTGTTTCTCGCCGAATGGCGCGCGCGCTTCCTGGGCGCCATCGCGATCGAGGCCGGACGAAGAAGGCTGTTTCTCTGGCTGCCGGTGCTGATGGGAGCCGGCATTCTGCTCTATTTCGCGGCTGATCGCGAGCCATCCTTCTGGGTCCCGCTCTCCGGCTTTGGCGTCTCCGCTGCGATGGCAGCGCTGTCGCGCGCCCGACGCCCGGTCATGCTCGCTTGCGTCGGCCTTGCTGCCATCTTCGCCGGCTTTGGTGCCGCGGCCTGGCGCACGGCGACGATCGCAGCACCGATGCTCGATCGAATGCGCGTGGGACAACTCACCGGCTTTGTCGAATCGGTCGAGGCGCGCGACGCCGGCGCGCGCCTCGTGATCCTGGTGACCGGCATTGCCGGGGTGGAGCCTGAACGCCTGCCACGGCGGGTTCGGGTCAACGTCAAAGGTGGTTCGGTTTCGCCGGGCGATCACATCGCTGCCGTCGCGCGCCTCCTGCCGCCGCCCGGTCCAGTGCGACCAGGTGGCTACGACTTCGGGCGCGACGCCTTCTTCCGAGGGCTTGGTGCAGTCGGGACCATCCCCGGAAAGATCACGCTCGCCCCACCACCCTTGCAGCCACCGCTCGAGCTTCAGATACGCGCGACGGTCGACCGGGCGCGCAATGCCCTGACGGAGCGCATCGCCGGGATCGGGGGAGGGCAGGCTGGCGCGATGGCGGCGTCGTTGGTTACTGGCAAGCGCGGCCTCATCACGGAGGCGACCAATATCGACCTCCGCGCGGCCGGAATCTATCATATCATCTCGATCTCGGGCCTTCACATGGTGCTGGCCTCCGCCACGATCTTCGGCCTGGTCCGTGGCCTGCTGGCGCTATCGCAAACGCTGGCATTGCGCTGGCCCATAAAGAAACTCGCCGCCCTGGCCGCGATGCTCGGCGCCACGGCTTATTGCATCTTCTCGGGAGCCGAGGTCGCGACGGTGCGCTCGCTGATCATGACATTGGTCATGCTCGGTGCGATTCTCGTCGATCGCCCGGCGCTCAGCATGCGCAATCTGGCTCTCGCTGCGATGATCGTTCTGCTGCGCGAGCCTGACGCGCTGCTTGGTCCAAGCTTCCAGATGTCCTTTGGCGCTGTCGCGGCGCTGATCGCCTTTGCCGAGCGCTGGGAGGATCGCGGCCACTCCGAGGCGCCGGCGAACCTGCCTTGGCCGCTACGGCCGATCTGGATCGCGGTGGTCGGGCTCACGGTCACGACCGTGCTGGCGACGGTCGCAACCGCACCGTTCGGTGCCTATCACTTCCAGACCTTCAACCCCTTCGGTCTGCTCGGCAATGCGCTCGCCTTGCCCTTCGTTTCCCTGATCGTCATGCCTGCCGCTGTCTTCGGCGTGCTCGCCTATCCCTTCGGCCTGGATTGGCCGGCTTGGGCGCTCATGGGAGTCGCTTCGGACTATGTGCTGCAATCCGCGCGCTGGGTTGCGGGATTCGACCACTCCGCGGTGATCATTCCTGCATTCGGGGCCGCGGCGCTCGCATGCTTTGCCGCTGCGCTTCTCTGGATCACGCTCTGGACGACACCGCTGCGCTTCCTGGCCGTCGCCCCCCTGATCGCGGGACTGCTCGTGGCAGCGAAGCCCGACAGGCCCGACATCCTGATCGAACGCGATGGTTCCGGCATCCTGGTCCGCGGGGGCGATGGTCGCATGATCCTGGCGGGGCAACCGAGCCGCTTCGTGCTGCAGCAATGGCTGAACGCAGATGGCGATAATCGCCGGACTGACGACAACAGCCTGCGGGAAGGCGCGGCCTGCGACACGTTGGGTTGTGTCGTCCGCAGCAAGGATGGACGAAGCGTTGCCTTTGCACGTGATCGCCTGGCCATCGTCGAGGACTGTCGGCGCGCCGATCTCGTCATCACGCCGATTCCGTGGAACGCTCCGTGCGCAGCACGACTGATCGACCGCAGGGCATTGTCGCGCGATGGCGCGACCGCCCTTGTCGGCAACAAGGGCGGCTGGCGCGCCCATCTATCAGAGCAGGATGGTGTCGATCGTCCCTGGAGCCGCAAGCGGGAGCGGCCTGCAAGCACGCCGGCTTTGCCGCTGGCGGCTGTCGAAGAACACGAGCCGCTTCAGTAGCGCCGCATCAGGTTGACCAGGCGGCCCTGAATCTTGACGCGGTCCGGTCCCAGCACCCTTGTCTCATAGGCGGGATTGGCAGCCTCGAGCGCGATCGAGGAGCCGCGCTTGCGCAGTCGCTTCAGCGTTGCTTCCTCGTCATCGATCAGAGCCACGACGATATCCCCGGTATTGGCCGTGTCCTGACGCTTGATCACCACCGTATCGCCGTCGAGAATGCCGGCTTCCACCATCGAGTCGCCGCGAACCTCGAGGGCAAAATGTTCACCGGGGCCAAGCATGTCGGCAGGCAGTGCCACGGTATGGCTGCGGCTCTGGATGGCGGAAATCGGTGTACCGGCGGCAATCCGCCCCATGACCGGAATCGCAACCGTGGAGCGCACATCTTCGTCCGGGGGCGGTGCGATCGGCCGGACCTTGCCAAGCCCCCCTTGGACGACGGAGGGGCTGAACCGTCCGCGCGTCGCCTGAGGGCCGCCGGCCCCTTCGGGCAGCTTTATGATCTCCAGCGCTCGGGCTCGATTGGGAAGGCGGCGAATGAACCCGCGCTCCTCCAGCGCCATGATCAGGCGATGGATACCGGACTTGGAGCGCAGATCGAGCGCGTCCTTCATCTCGTCGAAGGAGGGGGGCACCCCTGTCTCGCGCAGGCGTTCCTGGATGAAACGAAGCAGTTCGAACTGTTTGCGTGTCAGCATGGTTCCCGCCGGCGCTCTTTGTATGGAATCGAAACAAAGCACGAACACCATACAGGTTCGCGTTGTGTTCCGCAAGCGCGCTCAGCGTAGGCGGATGATCCGGCAGTTGTCGCCTTTGTTTGCCGGCGCAGCAAACGATTCGCGAATGAGTAGCGCGTCGGCGCGGGCAAGAGTGGCCAGCATCGACGAATCCTGCTTGGCGAAGGGCGTTGCCAGCCATCCTTCCGGAGTGAGCGTCAGTTCCGACCTCATATAGTCTCGCCGCTCATCATTTGCCGGCAAATTTCTTCCGACGATTGCAGGCTCACTCAGATCGCGCTCCGGTTCCGGTACGCCCAGGAGGGTCCTGAGCAGGGGCACGACGAAGAGATGTCCGCAAACGATGGACGAGACGGGGTTTCCGGGCAGGCCGAGCGCGACCATGCGGCCGAGGCGGCCCATCATCATCGGCTTGCCCGGCCGCATGGCGATCTTCCAGAAGCCGAGCGCCATGCCTTGACCGATCAACGCTGCCTGGACGAGATCGTGCTCACCTACCGAGGCTCCTCCGAGGGTGATCAGCACATCGGCATCGGCCTTCCGTGCCTGGCCAATCTTGTCGGCGAGATCGGCATGATCATCGCGGGCAATCCCGAGATCGAGCGCCGTGCCGCCGGCCTGCTCGACCAGCGCGGCGAGCGCAAAACTGTTGGACGCGACGATCTGGTCGGGTCCAACCGGCTCGCCGGGCTGGACCAGTTCGTCGCCAGTCGCGAGGATCGCGACCAGTGGCTTGCGACGCACAGTGAGCATGGGGTGGCCCATGGCTGCCGCGAGGCCGAGGCTCGCACTGTCGAGCCGGCTGCCGGCGAGAAGCAACACCTCGCCCTCGGAGAAGTCCAATCCTGCCTGACGAACGAACTTGCCGCGCTCGGCGTCCTCGCGCACGCGGATCGTCGCAGTGCCGACGCCGTCCGCATTCTCCTGAATCAAGATCGTATCGGCGCCCTCCGGAATCGGAGCACCGGTGAAGATGCGAACAGCCTCATTGGAGCGGACCATCCCTGAGAAGGAACGACCGGCAGCCGATTCGCCGATGACACGCAATTCATTTGCCGGCGCAATATCGTCTGCGCGAACGGCGTATCCGTCCATTGCGGAGTTGGCAAAGGGGGGCTGGGTCCGAAGCGCCTGCAGGTCGGCGGCGAGCACGCGCCCTACGCATTGTGCGAGTGGCAGGGTTTCTGATGGTGTCGGTGCCGGAACGCTGTCGATTAGCGCCTTCAGGGCGACGGGGACGGGCGTGAGGCTCATCGCGCAGTTTCCGGGAGATCGAAGGTGCCGGATTTTCCACCTGACTTGTGGACGAGCCTGATGCCTTCGATCCGCATCGCCCGGTCGACCGCCTTGACCATGTCGTAAACTGTGAGGCAGGCGACGCCGACAGCGGTCAACGCCTCCATCTCGACGCCGGTCTGTCCCTTCATCTTGACCTCAGCGCTCACGCGCACCCCGGGCAATGTCTCGTCCAGGGTGAGGTCGACGCTGATCTTGCTGATCAGCAGCGGGTGACAGAGCGGGATCAGTTCATGCGTGCGCTTGGCGGCCATGATTCCAGCCAGGCGCGCCGTGCCAAGCACGTCGCCCTTCTTGGCGTCGCCATCGCGCACGATCGCCAGGGTCCCGGGCTGCATGACGACACAGCCCTCGGCGACAGCGATGCGCGAGGTCTCCTCCTTGTCGCCAACATCGACCATATGGGCCTGGCCGCTGGCGTCGAGATGGCTGAGCTTGCTCATGCTGCGCTGCGCGCAGAACCGGTCAGGAGATCACGGGTCGCAGCGGCGACATCGTCCTGCCGCATCAGGCTCTCGCCGACGAGGAAGGTGTTGACGCCGGCGCGCTGCAACCGTGCGATGTCGGCATGACTGAAGATGCCGCTCTCGCCAACGATGATGCGGTCCGCGGGGACGCGCGGTGCAAGTCTCTCGGTGACGGCGAGATCGACGGCAAAGCTGCGAAGGTCGCGATTGTTGATGCCGAGCAAGGGGCTGTCGAGCTCGAGGGCGCGATCGAGCTCAGCTTCGTTGTGAACCTCGACCAGCACGTCGATGCCGAGTGACTTTGCCGCCTCGTTCAGCGCGCGGGCTGTCCCGTCATCGACGCCGGCCATGATGATCAGGATACAGTCGGCGCCCCAGGCGCGAGCCTCGAAGACCTGATAGGGGTCATAGAGGAAATCCTTGCGCAGGGCGGGCAGGCCGCTTGCCATGCGCGCCTGCTGCAGGAATTCCGGCTGTCCCTGGAAAGAGGGGGCATCGGTCAGTACGGACAGGCAGGCCGCGCCGCCATCGGCATAGGCGCGTGCCAGCGATGGCGGGTCGAAATCGGCGCGGATCAGCCCCTTGGACGGGCTGGCCTTCTTGATCTCAGCGATCAATGCAGGCTTGCCGGCCGCGTGTTTCGCGGCAAGAGCGGCCGTGAAGCCACGCACGGGGCCGGCAGCCAGGGCGCGCTGCTCGATCTCAGCCTGGGAAACCGCGGCCTTGGCAGCGGCGATCTCCTGGCGCTTATAGGCCTCGATGCGGGCGAGGATGTCGCTCATGACGTCCTCACGCGTTCGAGCTGGCGATAAGTGCGGTCAGCGTCGCCTTGGCCTTGCCGCTGTCGATCGCCGAGGTCGCGCGGGTGAGGCCGTCGCGCAGATCACCGGCCTGACCGGCCACGACGAGCGCGGCGGCGGCATTGAAGGCCGCGATATCGCGGAAGGGCGTCTTCTTGCCGTCGAGAACCGCGCGGAGCGCCTCGGCATTCTGCGCCGGTTCACCGCCGCGCAGATCCTCGGGCTTTGCACGGGCCAGGCCGACATCGTCCGGGCTGATCGAGAAACTCTCGATCTTGCCCTTTTCGAGCGCGACGACGCGGGTCGGCCCGGTGGTGGTGATCTCGTCAAGGCCGTCAGAGCCGTTCACGGCCCAGATGCGGTCGGAGCCCAGAGCAGACAGCACGCGCACCATCGGCTCGAGCCAGGTCTCTGAGAAGGCGCCGACGAGCTGCCTCTTGACACCGGCCGGGTTGGAGAGCGGCCCGAGCAGGTTGAAGATGGTGCGGGTGCCGAGTTCTGTGCGCACCGGTGCTACATGCCGCATCGAGGCGTGATGGGTCGGCGCGAACATGAAGCCGACGCCGGCCTCGGCGATGCAGCGCTCCGTGCCCGCGGGCTCGAGCCCCACCTTGACGCCGAGCGCGGTGAGCACGTCGGCCGCTCCGGAACGTGACGAGGCGGCGCGATTGCCATGCTTGGCGACCGGCACGCCGCAGGAAGCAGTGATGATCGCGGCCAGCGTCGAGACGTTATAGGAGCCCGAAGCGTCGCCGCCGGTTCCGACGATGTCGATCGCGCCGGCCGGTGCTTTTACCGGCAGCATCTTGCCGCGCATGGCGCTGACCGCGCCGGCGATCTCCTCGACGGTCTCGCCACGGACGCGCAGCGCCATCAAGAAGGCGGCCGCCTGCGCATTGGTGACCTCGCCGGACAGGATGGTGTCAAAGGCATCGCGCGCCTCCTCGCGGGAGAGTGAGGCGCCGGTCGCCACCTTGGCGATGAAGGGTTTGAAATCGTCCATGGGTTCTTCGACGTCAGGCTGTTTCGGAAAGGGCGGCACGGTCCTGTGTCTGCGACCATCGTTCCGCCAGGCCGAGGAAATTGCGCAGGATCGTCGCACCCTGTTCGGAGGCGATGCTCTCGGGGTGAAACTGTACGCCATGCACCGGCAGGGAGCGGTGCGAGAGCGCCATGATTTGCCCGTCTTCCGTCGTGGCTTCGATCTCGAGTTCGGTCGGGCAGCTTTCTCGTGCCACGATGAGCGAGTGATAGCGCGTCGCCTGGATCGGCCCGTTGATGCCGTGAAAGAGGCCGCGGGCGTGATGGCCAATGGTCGAGATCTTGCCGTGCATCGGCAGCGGCGCGCGCACGATCTCGCCACCGAAGGCCTGACCGATGGTCTGCAGGCCGAGGCAAACGCCAAAGATCGGCTTCCTGTCGGCACCCTGGCGTACGAGGTCAAGGCAGATGCCGGCCTCGTTGGGGGTGCAGGGGCCTGGCGACAATACGATTGCGTCATGCCCTCCCCCCAGCGCCTCTTCGACGGCAAGGGCATCGTTGCGGCGAACCTCGACCTCCGCCCCAAGCCCGCCGATCAGGTGGACAAGGTTCCAGGTGAAGCTGTCGTAATTGTCGATCAGCAGGATACGCATTGCCGCTAACGAGATCTCCGGTCGCGATGATGGCAAGGTGGTCATGCCCGTTCGGGGGGCAAGTGGTCAAGTTATTGTCGGATCGTGGCTCCATCGCGATTGCGCTCGCAGCTCCGCTGGCGACAAGATGGCGGTGAAGAGACCGCGCAATCTTGCAGGGGCGTTCGGGTGTGGGGCATGGCGATGTTGCGTCGGGCCAAGGCGATCAGGCACGTGCTGCTGGCCTCCGCGCTGCTCGGCCTGGCTGCATGCAATTCCGGGGAACGACCGCAAGCTCTGCCCGCGGAAGGCCTGTCGACAGCCGAGGTCGCCGGATTCGGCACGATCCGCTTCTGGGGGGATGCGGTCGTCCCCACCACAAGCAAATATGTCGATATCCAATACCGGCAGATCGCCGCTTCGGGCTGTGGCAAATGCCAGGCGGCCGCAACATTTCTTGCGATTTCAGGTGGGAGCGGAGAGGGGGCCTATGGCGCGGGTTTCCTGAAGGGCTGGAGCGCGCGCGGCGACAGGCCTCAATTCGAGGTCGTCACCGGGGTCAGTACTGGCTCGCTCGCTGCGCCCTTTGCGTTCCTCGGCTCGCACTATGACGGCGCCCTGGAGGAGATCTATACGCGCTACGGCGATAACGAGCTCTTTCGCAGCAAGGGAGTCCTCGGACTGTTTGGCGAGTCCCTCTACGACACGACGCCACTGCGCCACCTGGTCGAACGCTATGCGACCGAGCAATTGCTCGATGAAATCGCTGCCGAGCACCGCAAGGGCCGCCGTTTATTGGTCCAGACCACCAATCTCGATGCTCAGCGGCCAGTGATCTGGGACGTGGGCAGCATTGCCGCGAGTCAGCGGCCCGACCGGCAGAAGCTCTTTGTCGATATTCTGCTTGCTTCGGCAGCCATACCGGCGGTCTTTCCGGCCGTGCGCCTCAATGTCGAGAGCAACGGCAAGGTCTTCGACGAGCTTCACGTCGACGGCGGTGTCACCTCGCAGATCTTCTTTGCCCCACCGGGGCTCGATCTCAACGGGGCTGCCCGGCGCAATCTCGGTCAGGAACGCAGTCTCTCGCTCTATGTCATTCGCAACGGCAAGCTGGAGCCGGAATACAAGGCCAGCACCCAGACGGTGGCGGGGTTGGCCACACGCTCGATCTCGACGCTGGTGAAATACCAAGCGCTCGCCAATATCGCAGCGATCTCGGAGATGGCGAAGCGAATGCACGCGCGCTTCTCCTTCACCGCCATTCCCAAGAGCTTTCAAGGCAATCAGCGCTCCGAATTCGATACGGAGTACATGAAAGCCCTGTTCCAGCGCGGCTATGAGGAAGGTCGTAGCGGCAAGGCCTGGGAGACACAGCCGCCGCTCTCGCCGACGCTGGCCTCTCGCTGATCGCCAGCCTCTAGCGCCCCGTCGGTGCATAGGGCGTTCCAGTGCCGGATATAGGTCGCAAGCGCGTTGGCGATGACTGGGACCTCGCGTCCCGCGGCGTCGATCCAGGCCGACGGTGCTTCTGCCAGCCAGGAAATCGGCAGGTCGGGATCGAGTGCCTTGCCCTTGCTCGCCGTCATCATACCTGCCAGGAGATGTGTGCGTGGAAGTGCGAAGCTGGCGGGCAGGCGGCCGGCCAGTGCCCTGTCGAAATAGAGACAGGCGTCGAAATCGATCGCGTGCAGCGTACCGCCGGCCCCGCGCAGGAGATTCGGATTCGAGCGCGGCCGGTCGACATTGTGCAGGAAGCAATCCGCCTCCGCGATCGCCAGGAGACTCGCCGCATCGTCGGGGCCAAGGTCCGCGGCTGCGACCGGCGCGGTGTTCGGGATGAAAGCAACGCCGAGATTCCAGCCAAAGCTGCGCTGGATCATCTCGTCGAATTCGTCGGTGCCGACCATCCATGGGAAGCTGTGCGGCAGCAGCAGTGGTTTGGCATCGGGGACCGGTGCGCCGAGCAGCTTCGCGAAGCGCAGGGCAAGGAGCTCGATCAGCAGGCCACGAGGCCCTGGCCCGGCGCCGGCGAGCTTCAGGACATGCAGCCTGCCGTCGGTCGTCCGAACCAGGCAGGGGCGTGTGCTCGCATCACTGAAGACCCGCAGGATTTCGACGACCGTAACGGCTTCGTCATCCCGGGGCTCCGGCGAGGCCACTATTGTCCCCGGCCAGCGCGCGCCGCGAACCGGATTGCTTCCTCCGCTGCCTTGAACAGGGCCTTGGCCTTGTTGATGCATTCGAGCTGTTCGGAGGCCGGGTTCGAATCATAGACGATGCCGGCGCCGGCCTGGACATGCATGCGGCCGTCCTTCACCACGGCGGTGCGCAGCACGATGCAGGTGTCCATTTCGCCATTGGCACCGAAATAGCCGATGCAGCCGCCATAGGCGCCGCGTGCGTCATGTTCCATCTCATCGATGATCTCCATGGCACGCACCTTCGGCGCTCCGGAGACGGTGCCGGCCGGGAAGCCCGCGGCGAGTGCGGCCAGCGCATCATGCTGCGGGTCGATCGCTCCCTCGACATTGGAAACGATGTGCATGACCTGGCTGTAACGTTCGATGAAGAAGGAATCGGTGACCTTGACCGAGCCGATCCGTGCAACGCGGCCGACGTCGTTGCGGCCAAGATCGAGCAGCATCAGATGCTCGGCCCGTTCCTTGGGGTCGGCCAGCAGTTCCTCGGCGAGCGCCGCATCCTCTTCGGTCGTCGCGCCGCGCCGCCGCGTGCCGGCGATCGGCCGGATGGTGACGGTATCGTCGCGCAACCGTACCAGGATCTCGGGGCTCGAACAGACGATCTGAAAATCAGCGAAGTCGAGATAGCACAGGAACGGCGCCGGGTTGACGCGCCGCAGCGCCCGGTAAAGCGCAAAGGAGGGCAGGGCGAAGGGCGCCTCGAAACGCTGCGACAGCACGACCTGGAAGATGTCGCCGGCGCGGATATAGTCCTGCGCCCGCGCCACCATGGCGTGAAACTCGGCCTCGGTCGTGTTGGAAACGATGTCGGGCTGCGGCAGCGCGGCGATATCGATGTCGGCTTCCGGGGGGAGAGGACCCTCGAGGATATCCGTGACCCGGTCGAGCCGCTCCTGGGCCCGATCGTGGGCGACGCGTGCGGCAACGCCCGGTTGCTGGCGGACGGGCGTCACGAGATGGATCTCGTCGCGCACGGAATCGAACACCACCATCAGGGTGGGGCGGGTCAGGATCGCGTCGGGGACGCCGGTCCCGGTGTCCTTTGGCTGCGGCAGTCGCTCCATCAGCCGCACCATGTCGTAGCCGAGATAGCCGAAGACGCCGGCCGCCATCGGTGGCAGGCCATCCTCGTCGGGGATAGCGCTCTCGCCGAGCAGAGCCCGCAGGCTCTCGAAGGCGGGGCGCGGATCGGCGACGAAGGCCTCGCCCAAAGCCGGTCGGCAAAGCGAAGCCTCACCGCGATGGCAGCGCCAGATCACATCCGGCTCGATGCCGATCATCGAATAACGCCCGCGTACGGCGCCGCCCTCGACCGATTCGAGCAGGAAACTTGGGCCGGACGTGGCGTGCCTCAGCTTCATGAAGGCGGCGACGGGCGTCTCGCAATCACCGACCAGGACGCGCCGCAGAAGCTGCGGCGCTCCCGCGTCATACGCCTCCGCAAAGGAGGACAGATCGGAGGGCGCAGACATCAGTTCTGCGCGCCGCCGGTGGCGTTCCGGAAGGCCGTCTCGTTGACCGTGACGCCGAGGTTGCTCTGCAGTTTCGCGACATACTGCGCGAGGATATCCTCGCTGACGCTGGAGCCGAGCAGGCGGGCAAAATTCTCCGCCTCCTGCGTCGTCCGGGCATAGGGCGGTACCGTCGCCGAAACGACCTTGAAGAGGACGCGCCCGCTGTCGTCTGCGCCCAGCGCCGAGTTGCTCTTGCCGACAGGCGTTCCGAAGATCAGGCTGATGACATTGGCGGGCAGCTCCGGCTTCTGGTCCTGCCGGCCGAGCTCCGCCGCCTGTTCGACAACCAGGCCGGCCGAGGCGGCCACGGCATCGAAGGCCTCGCCGGAATCAAGACGCTGCACCAGTTCGCGGGCCTTGGCCGAGAGCTTGCTCGCCACCTCGTCTGCCCGCCATTGACGCTCGACCTCGCCCTTGACCTCGTCAAAGGTCCGCTCGCGCGAGGGGTCGATCTTGGTCACATCGAACCAGACATAGCCCGTGTCGCGCGGCAGGCGAATGGCCTCGTTATCGACGCCGATATCCGAGCGGAAGATGGCGGGAAGCGTGGCGTCGCCGCCGGGCAGGGGCTGTGCCTGCGTGCCGTCCGGCTTGCCCAGGCTGGCATCGACCGGGCCGACCGTCAGCAGGGGCAGATTGAACTCGCGTGCGATCTCGGCAAGCGGCTTGGCCGCGGCCCGTTGGTCCTCGATCCGGTCATGCAGGTCCGTGAGCTGGCTCGTGGCCTTGCTGGTCGCGACGTCCTTGCGCACCTCGGCAGCAACCTCCTCAAAGGGCCGGATATGCTCGAGTTCGATCGTCGGGACGCGGAGGAGCACCGAGCCGAAGGCGCTGGCGACCGGAGCGCTGACGGCTCCCTGGGCAAGCGCGAACGCGGCCTCGCGCACGGCCGGATCGAAGACCTGATTGCGCGTGAAGGTGCCTAGCGTCAGGTCCTTCTCGGCGACATTGCGCGCGGCGGCGATCGCCTCGAACGCTTCGCCGGCATCGATCTTCGCCTTGGCGGCCTGCGCCTCCTCGGCATTCGGGAAGGTGATCTGCTGGATCGTGCGCTTCTCGGGGGAACCAAAGCGCTGCGCCTTGACCTGCTCATAACGGGCCTTGGCCTCTTCGTCGGTGACCTTGCTCGGGTCGGCCAAAGCTTCGGTCGAGATCGTCAGCACGTTGGCGCTACGGAACTCGGGAGCCCGGAAACTCGCCTTGCGTTCGTCGAAATAGCCCTTGAGCTGAGCTTCGGTCGGTGCGGCGATCTCACCGGCGGCGGCCGGCGGCAGCTTGGCGAATGTCACTGCGCGGCGCTCGTTGCGCAGGCGATGTCCCAGTTCCTGCAGCGCGACCGGAGCGGTCACGCCGCCGACCACCATCTCGGCGATCTGTTGGCGCAGGATCGTGGCGCGCTGCTCGCGCACATAATTCTGTTCGTTGAGCCCGTTCGAGCGCAGCAATTCGTTGAAGCGGGCCGGCGAGAAGTTGCCGGAGGCATCGCGGAAGACCGGGTCCTGGAAGATCAGGTTGCGGATGGTCTCGTCGGAGACCGCAAGCCGCATCCGGCTCGCGGTCTGATCGAGCACAGCCTCCGTCACGAGGCGCGAGAGCACCTGGCGGTCGAGCCCCAGCGCGCGCGCCATTTCGGGAGTAATCGAGCGGCGCTGCTGGCGCGTCAGGTTCTGGACTTCGTTCTGATAGGCCACGCGCATCTGCTCGAGGCCGATCTCGGTCTTCCCGACCTGAGCGACAGAGTTGCGTCCATACCCCCGGAAGATGTCGCCGATGCCCCAGATCGCGAAGGACAGGATCAGAAATCCGAACATCACTGTGATGATGAGCTTGCCAATGAGGCCCTGACCCGCCTTGCGGATGCGATTCATCATCATGGGGTCGTTCTTTCCCTCTCCGGCCGCATCGCTGCGACGCGAGCCTTCGCGTTTTGTGGCGCTGCTTATAGGAACCGATCACGCTGCCCGCAATCTTCACCGTGGTCTTGCCGGCTGATTGCGGCGCGTTGCGGGCGTTGGTAGAGCCCGGAGCGAGAGAAGAGGAGAAAAATGGTGACGCGCAGCATCAAGCCGTTGGTGGCAGGCAATTGGAAGATGAACGGGCTCAAGGCCGAGCTTGCCATCGCAGCCGAGGTAGCCAGGGGCTATGACCGGGAGCTGAAACACGCTGTCGATCTCGCCATCTGCCCACCGGCGACGTTGCTCTTTGCCATGACGGCAGCCCTGACCGGCTCGCGTATTGCCTCGGGCGGACAGGATTGCAGTGAGCAGGAAAGCGGCGCGTTCACCGGGGAGGTCTCCGCCGCCATGCTCGCCGATGCCGGCGCCGGCTATGCCATCGTCGGTCATTCCGAGCGCCGCACCCTCCACGGCGAGACCAATCCGGTCGTCAAGGCCAAGGCCGAAGCGGCGCAGCGCGCCCTGCTGGTCCCGATCGTCTGCGTCGGCGAGACGCAGGCCGAGCGCGCAGCCGGCAAGGCGCTTGCCGTGGTCAGGAAACAGCTTCGCGGCTCGGTCCCCGATGCGTCGACGCCCTCGACCCTCGTCATCGCCTACGAACCGGTCTGGGCTATCGGCACCGGGCTGACCCCGACCGCCGCCGACGTCGCCGAGATGCACGAGGCGATCCGGAGCGAACTCGGCAAGCTCCTGGGCAAGGCGGCGGCCGCTGGTGTGCGCTTGCTCTATGGCGGATCGGTCAAACCGTCCAACGCGGCCGAACTGATGAATGTCCCCCATGTCGACGGTGCGCTCGTCGGCGGCGCCAGTCTCAAGGCCGAGGACTTCCTCGGCATCGCACGCGCCTGCCGCTGATCCATGCCGTCGCGTTGACGGCGGCATTGCACGAATGACGCAATTGCCGGGTGGTGCACCCGGCAACTGCATGCTATGTGCGCCGCCGAGCCCGCAATTGGCGGACATGCGGCGCGGGGCACCTTGTGGCGGCCCGCGTCATACCTATTTCGTGGGATCATGCAGAACGTTCTCATCGTCATCCATCTGATCATCGTGATCGCGCTCGTCGGCGTGGTCCTGCTGCAGCGTTCCGAGGGCGGCGGCCTGGGCATGGGTTCGGGCGGTGGCGGTGGTGTCGGCGGCTTCATGACCGGCCGCGGCCAGGCCAATGCCCTGACCCGCGCGACGGCTATCCTTGCCGGGCTCTTCTTCCTGACCTCGATCGCTCTGGCGATCATGGCGACCCATGGGCGGACGCAGCGCTCGATCATCGACGGCGCGCCGGGAACGACTGCTCCCGCGGCACCGAACGGTCCAAGCGCTCCCAACGCCGCAGGCGGCGTGCTCGACCAGTTGCGCCAGATGCAGAATCAGGGCGGCTCACAACCGCCGACACCGCCGGCAGCGCCGCAGCAGTGACGAGGACAGGGCAGGGGCCGGGAAACCGGCCCTTCTCTTTTGGGGAAGAGCTGGCGGAAGTCCGGCCCTTCTCCGTTGTGGACAAGCATAAACAGCAGGGCGGGTCTGCAACGGCGCGCTTAGCGAATCGAAACCCTGGCGTTAAAGGTGATCTCCCATGACGCGGTACGTTTTCATCACCGGCGGCGTGGTATCCTCGCTTGGCAAAGGCCTCGCGGCGGCAGCTCTCGCAGCTCTCCTGCAGGCACGTGGCTATACGGTCCGTCTGCGCAAGCTTGATCCCTATCTCAATGTCGATCCGGGCACGATGAGCCCGTATCAGCATGGCGAGGTCTTCGTCACGGATGACGGGGCCGAGACCGATCTCGATCTCGGGCATTACGAGCGCTTCACCGGCAGGCCCTGCAACAAGGGCGACAACATCACCACCGGCCGCATCTATATGGACATCCTGACCAAGGAGCGCCGGGGTGACTATCTCGGTGCGACGATCCAGGTCGTTCCGCACGTCACCAATGCCATCAAGGAATTCGTCCTCACCGGCAATGAAGACTATGACTTCACGCTGGTCGAGATCGGCGGCACGGTCGGCGACATCGAGAGCCTGCCCTTCCTCGAATCCATTCGCCAGATCAGCCAGCAGCTGCCGCGCGGCCAGTGCATCTTCACGCATCTGACGCTGCTGCCCTATATCCCGACGGCCGGAGAGCTGAAGACGAAGCCGACCCAGCATTCGGTTGCGGAGCTGCGTTCGATCGGCATTCAGGCCGATATCCTGCTCTGCCGCACCGACCGCGAGATCCCGCGCGAGGAACGCCGCAAGCTCGCTTTGTTCTGCAATGTCCGCGAAACCGCGGTGATCGAGGCGCGGGACGTTGCTTCGATCTATGACGTGCCGCTGTCCTATCATGCCGAAGGGCTCGACACCGAGGTTCTGGCGGCGTTCGGCCTGGACGCCGGCGAAGCGCCCGATCTGAGCAACTGGCGGCGCATTTCCGAGCGCGTGAAGAATCCCGAGGGCGAAGTCACGATCGCCATCGTCGGCAAATACACCGGCATGAAGGACGCCTATAAGTCCCTCATCGAGGCCCTGATGCACGGCGGCATCGCCAACCGGGTCAAGGTCAATCTCGACTGGATCGAATCGGAGGTCTTCGAGAAGGAAGACCCGGCTCCCTTCCTGGAGCATGTCCACGGCATCCTGGTTCCCGGCGGGTTCGGACATCGCGGTGCCGAGGGCAAGATCAAGGCGGCGACCTTCGCCAGGCAGCGCAAGGTTCCCTATTTCGGCATCTGCTTCGGCATGCAGATGGCGGTGATCGAGGCGGCCCGTTCGCTCGCTCAGATCGAGAAGGCCAATTCGACCGAGTTCGGCCCCACCGAGGAGCCTGTCGTCGGCCTGATGACCGAATGGATGCGCGGCAACGATCTCGAGATGCGTGCGGCCGGTGGCGATCTGGGCGGCACGATGCGGCTCGGCGCCTACGCCTCCAAGCTGGCCCCTGGCTCAAAGATCGCCGAGATTTACGGTTCGACCGAGATTTCCGAGCGCCATCGCCACCGCTACGAGGTCAACATGGGCTATCGCGAGCGGCTTGAGGCAAATGGCCTGAAGTTCTGCGGTGTTTCGCCAGACGGGCTTCTGCCCGAGACGGTCGAATATCCCGACCATCCCTGGTTCATCGGCGTGCAGTATCATCCCGAGCTGAAGTCGCGGCCATTCGAGCCTCACCCGCTTTTCGCCAGCTTCGTCGAGGCGGCGGTGGTGCAGAGCCGCCTGGTCTGATCCGAACCGGGCGGCGCGAGCTGCCCGCCTGATCAAGTGCCTGGATACCTCCGACAAGCCGCTGGTGCAGCCGCGCTGGCGGCTTATAGTCGCGTTGCGACTCGGGGGGAGCGACATGGCGGTCTCGATGGCCGGTTTGCCGGCTTTTTTGCTGTATTTCGTGGTCGGATCGGCGCTGATCACGGGTTTCGCTCTCATCTATATGCGATTGACCGCGCATGACGAAATCGCACTGATCCGGGCAGGCAATCTCTCCGCTGCGATAGCACTAGGCGGCAATCTCGCCGGCTTCTCGATCCCGCTCGAAAGGGCGATCGCTCAGGCGAGCAGCATTGCGGACTGCGTGCTCTGGGCGCTTGCCGCGATGCTGATCCAGTTCGCGGCCTATGGGCTCGCCCGCGTCCTGATCCCTGACCTCTCGAAGAAGATCCAGGAGGATCGCCTCCCGTCCGCCGCAATGCTGGCGGTGATCGCGGTGATCAGCGGCACGCTGGCGGCCGCCAGCATGACGGTTTGAGGGGAGGCGGTCATGAAACGCTCCTCGCAGATCGGATTGGCCGCAGTGGGGGTGGTGCTGGTCGCGATAGCGTGGCCGCGCTCGGAAGACGATGTGGAGGATACCCTCGTTTATAACTCGCTCGCCGATTGTCGCGCCGCCGGGCAGATGTCCGGCAGCCAATGTGAGCAGCGCTTCAACGAAGCCTCCGCAAATCAACTCCGCGACGCGAAGAAGTTCACCAGCACCAGCGCATGCGAAGCCGAGTATGGCTCCGGCTCCTGTCAGAGCGCGGTTTGGAACGGCGCGCAGGCCGTTGTTCCGGCGCTTGCCGGAATCATGCTCGCGCGCAGCTTCGCGCAGAGCGGTGGTGGTGCAGCCCAGCCGCTCCTGCCGCCGACGCGTCAGGCCTGCCCGACTGGCAGTGTGGCCGAGGAATGTCAGCAGGCCCTGTCCTCGTCGTCATCGTCCTCCGGAGGGGGAGGCGGCCGAGTCGGAAGTTCACGCGCCTATTCGACAACCGCGGGACAGGCGCTGGTCGCGCGCAATGTCTCGTCGACCGGGGTCGCCAGCATGCCAAGCGCTGCCTCCCGCGGCGGTTTCGGCTCGACCTCCCGCTCCTACAGTTCCTCCTCGTCGTCCTGAGATGCGGCGGGTTGAACTCTCACCTCGTCGGGATTGGCAGGCTCAGGTCGAGCGTCTGGGCTTCGCTTTCCACACGCTCGACGGCGAGACCTATTGGGACGAGAGCGCTGCCTACGCCTTTACGCTCGAGGAGATCGAGCGCGATATCGAAGCGCCGACAGGCGAGATCGAACAGCTTTGTTTCGCTTTCGTCGAACGCGCGATCGCCGACGAGGAGATCCTGACCCGGCTCGCAATTCCGCCGCCGCATTGGCCACTGATCCGCGACAGCTGGCAGCGCGGCGATCGCAACCTCTACGGCCGGCTCGATCTTGCCTATTACGGCAGCGGGCCGGCCAAGCTGCTGGAATACAACGCGGATACGCCCACCGCACTGTTCGAATCGAGCGTCGTTCAATGGGACTGGCTTGAGCAGGCCATGGCACGGGGTGCCCTCCCGCCGGATAGCGATCAGTTCAACTCGCTGCACGAACGGCTGATCGCGGCCTTTGCTGCCCTGCGCGAGCCATCGCCCTATCGACTGCATCTGACTTGCGTCCAGAACAGCAATGAAGACAAGGGCACCGTCGACTATCTCAAGGATTGTGCCGTGCAGGCCGGCCTCGACGCGCGTTTCACCTTCATCGAGGAGATCGGACTGCTTCCCGACGGACGGTTCTGCGACGGAGCCAATCTGCCGATCGAGACACTGTTCAAGCTCTATCCCTGGGAGTGGCTCTTCCGAGAGAGCTACGCGGATGCTCTGGCCGGCTCGCGCTGCCAGTTCATCGAGCCGCCCTGGAAGGCCCTTCTCTCCAACAAGGGCCTGCTTGCCTGCCTCTGGCAAATGGAGCCCGGCCACCCGAATCTGCTGCCCGCCTTCTTCGAGGGCGATCCGCGTTGCGCGGAGCTCAATCCCCGCTATGTCCGCAAGCCTCTCTATTCGCGCGAGGGCGCCAACATCACGCTGGTCGAACGCGGAACGGTGCTAGACAGCGATGACGGTCCCTATGGGGCGGAGGGTTTCATCCTTCAGGATGCCGCGGCGCTTGCCTCCTTCGCCGGGTATCATGCCGTGCTGGGTTCATGGCTCGTCGCCTCGCAGCCTTGCGGGCTGTGCATCCGGGAGGATGTGACGCCGATCACCAAGAATACGTCGCGCTTCGTGCCGCATTACATCGAGCCGTGACCGCTTCGGCAAAGCTTGCTACAGCCGGCGCCTGAGACCGCAACGCGCGGCCTGAGCAACGGCGATTCGCGACATGTCCCAGCCCAATCGGCCACGTGGCCTCGATCATCTCGTCATCGGCGTGCGTGACCTCGATGCTGCCGGCCAACTCTATGCGAAGATGGGCTTCAGGGTTGGAGCCCGCAATCGACATCCCTGGGGCACGGAGAACCGCATCGTCCAGTTTCCGGGGGCCTTCCTGGAGCTGATCACGATCGGCGACTCCGGGGCCATTCCACCCCATGCCCATCGGCGCTTTTCCTTCGGAGCCTTCGTCCGCGATCAGCTCGCCCGAGCAGAAGGCCTGTCGATGCTGGTTCTCGAAAGTCGCGATGCGAAGGCGGATGCGCAGATTTTCGAAGCAGCCGGCATCGGCGACTACGAGCCGTTTCTCTTTGAGCGTCAGGCGCGCAGTCCTGATGGCAACGAGGTCCGTGTCGCCTTTTCGCTGGCCTTTGCCCGCAACGCATCGGCGCCCGCTTGCGGTTTCTTCGTCTGCCAGCAGCACGAGCCGCAGAATTTCTGGAATCCGGCCTTTCAGCAGCATCAGAACGGCGTACAGGCATTGGCCTCTGCCGTCATGGTCGCGGAGAACCCGACCGACCACCACGTTTTCCTTTCGGCCTACACTGGCGAGCGCAGTCTGAAATCCAATTCGCTCGGCATCAGCGCTGCCCTTCCGCGCGGCCGCGTCGATATTCTGACGCCGCATGCCGCCTACCAGCTCTTCGGCGTCGAGGAGGGGAGAAAGGATCCGCATTTCGCCGGATTCGCGGTCGCGGTGAAGGATCTCGATGGGGTGCGTGGGGTTCTGGACGCGGCTGAGGTCGAGTGGCGACAGATCGGTGGTCGCATCGTCGTGCCGGCCAGCACCGCCATGGGTTGCATGGTTGCGTTCGAGGCGAACTGAAGCGCAGGATCGCGCACAGAATCACTTAGGGGATGACGATGCTCGGCCAAGCTTTGGCGCGACTGCCGGATTTTGCACTTTTCTTTTCAGCGTCGCTCGGGCTCGTCGCCGTTTATCTGCTGATCTACACCCTGGCGACCTCGCATAATGAATTCGGCCTGATCCGCCGCAACAACGTCGCTGCGGCACTCTCGCTGGGGCTGAGTCTCACGGGTTTTGCTCTGCCGCTGTCGAGCGCCGTGGTCCATGCAACGACGATCATCGACCTCGTGGTCTGGGGCATTGTCGCCCTCGTGGTGCAATTGCTGGTCTATTTCCTGGTCAGGCTCGTGCTGCCCAACCTGTCAGCGCGGATCGCTGCCGGTGAGCTGGCCGCCGCACTGTTCCTGGGTGCCGCCTCGCTTGCGGCCGGCGTCATCAACGCGGCGACGATGACTTTCTAGCATATCAGACCGGATTTTATATCCAGTCCGATGGGCTAGCCTTCCTTGATTGCATCGGCTCACCCGAAAACTGCAATCCACTTTTCGGGCCGATGCTTTAGAGCTGGTTGGCGAGCTTGCTCCCGGCGCGGACAAAGCGCGTCGGGTCGATGGGCTCGCCCTCGATCCGGGTTTCGTAATGCAGATGTGGGCCGGTCGAGCGCCCGGTCGTGCCGACCTTGCCGACCACGGTCCCGCTCGTCACCATTTGTCCGGCCGAAACGCTGATGGCAGACATGTGAGCATAGCGCGTGGTGATGCCGCCCGCATGCTCGATCTCGACCATGTTTCCGTAGCCGCCGGTATATTCAGCTGAGACAACCTTGCCGGGCGCGGTGGCGCGGATCGGCGTGCCGGTTTCGGCGCGGAAGTCGATGCCGGTATGCATCGCCGGGCTGCGGGTGAACGGGTCGACGCGATAGCCATAGTTCGAGGTCATGTCGACTTCGCCCTGCATCGGCTTGCGAAGGGGCAATTGCTCGACAAGACCGCGCAGCCGGTAGACCGCCGATATGCGCGGTTGCAGGGCGCTCAATGTGGCCTCGAAGGGACCGGCGGACGCATCGACCTTGAAGGGGACGAAGGGGCCGCCGACACCCTTGGCGATCGTCGTCGTGGCGGCAAGCTTGTCGGTGTCGAGCCCGGTCTCCGCCAGCGCCCCGCGCAGTGTTTTCTGAGATTCGGCGAGCGACTGTTCCATATGGCGTAGCGCGGCGAGTTGCGCCGTTGCGGTCTCCGACAGCGACTGGTCAAGCCTGGTGAGCGATTCTGCGACGCGTTGCGCGGGTGCTTGCGGAGCTTCCTCCGCCTCGCCCGATTGCCAGGGGACGCTCTTGTGCTCTTCCGAGCTGCGGAGCCCGGGAGCGTCGGGAGCGGGCATCGGCTTGCTTGAGGTGATCGGCGCGAAGCTTGAGACGCTGGAGGCGCGGATCGGTTCCTCCGCCTTGATCAGGCGTGAACGCAGTGGAACCTTTGCAGGCGATGCAATGCCGCCGGCCTGCAGAGTTTCGGTGACGGCAGCGACCAGGGCCTGCTTGCTCTCCAGCTCGGCCTGACGCGTGGCCAGTTCGTCGACACGAGCCTCGACGCCATCCTGATCGAGCAGGGCGCGGCTGGCGAGCCGGTCGATATCGGCGCGCAACGCCGCGATCCTGTCTTCATAGGCATATTGCCGGGTGGTTTCGCGGGCGATCAGCCGCGCCGCGATATCGTCCTTGCTGAGGATGTACCAGCCGGTCACACCGCCCCAGGCGGTCGTAAGGGCCAGAAGCGAGAGCCCCGCGAAGGCTGTCGAACGGCGGATCGTGTAGCTCTTGTGTGAGGCCAGTCCCGTGACGGGAAGGGCCGGGCCAGGCGAGGCGGGATGAGTCATACGCAAAACCGGATGTAACGCTGCCGATGATGCGAGTAGACCTTGTTAGGGTTAATCCTTTGCAAATCGCCAGCGCCGGCTCAGCATTCTGCGGCGAGTGTCACATCTCCCGAACGGCCGCCAGCACCTCTTCGGCATGGCCGGCGACCTTCACCTTGGGCCAGATCCGCACGATGCGGCCGTCCTGATCGATCAGAAAGGTGGTTCGCTCCACCCCCATATACTTGCGGCCATACATGCTCTTCTCGACCCAGATGCCGTAGTTCTCGAGCACCGCGCGGGCTTCATCTGCGACAAGCGGGAAGGTGAGGGCATATTTCTGCTTGAAGCGATCGTGACGCTTGATCGGATCGGGAGAGATCCCGACGATTTCGGCCCCAGCTGCGGCAAACTCCGCATGCAAGCCATTGAAGGCAATGGCTTCCTTTGTGCAGCTCTCGGTATCGTCCTTTGGATAGGCATAGAGTACGATCTTGCGTCCCCTAAGGTCGGCGAGCGAGATCGTGCCTGCGCCATCCCTTGGCAATGTGAATTCGGGTGCGAGATCGCCCACCTGCAAGCCCATGAATTGCCTTCCTTTCGTCGCGATCGCGCTGCAAGGAGCGCACGGAATCGATGGGCAGGGTGTGCCGCCCGTTCATGCGCCAGCCAGCCTGGATGGAGCAGAAGCCGAATCGGTTAGTCTGGCCGCAACATCCGTGTAACCCGCATACGGCCATTCAGAGCCGGCGAAGACTCATAGAATCTGGTGAAGCCGGACCGAAGTCGCATTTCGGCCCCTTTCAGAACGCGAAAGTCCTTGGTGAACGAAGGTAACGACAAGGTCGGTCAGGAGCCGCCGCGGGTTGTGGCACCCGAAAGCACGACCTGCGACGAGGTTGCTGCGGTCGCGCGGCGCGCGAAGGCTGGGCTTGTCACGATCGTGGTGGCGGTGGCTGTCGCTGTGGTGACGCTGGCGGGCGCGGCTGGCGCTCTGCTGGTCACCGGGATGATTCCGCTCTCGGGCCTGGAGGGCCGCATCTCGGCCGCGATTGCAGAACGGCTCGGTCCTGACTGGCAGGTCGAGGCTGGCAGCGCAGAGCTCAGCCGGATCGACGGGCGTGCCCAGCTCCGGGTCAGGCAGGTTTCGTTCCGTCACCGTAGCGGTGCGGCCTTCCGTGCTCCGGAGGCCGTGCTCGGTTATGTGCCGCTGGCGCTGCTGCGCGGCGAAATCCGGCTGGTGTCGGTCGACCTGCGTGGCGTCAACATGCGCCTCGGCGTCAATCATGACGGCGCATTGATCGTGAATGCGGATGCGGCCCCTCCGGAACCGGTGGTGCAGCCGCCCGCCATTCCAGATGCCAGCCATTGGAACGTCTTTACCAACATCATGGAAGCCGTCGCGACGGTTGCGGCCGGAGACGGTCTTCTCGGCGCGCTCGAAACGGCAGGCATGCGCGGAGCGAGGCTGGCGCTGGTCGATCCCGATGGTCGACAGAGGACCAGTCTCGAGGATGTCGACATCAGATTGTCGCGTGTCGGCAACGGAGTCAGCCGCCTCACGATGAAGGGCCGGACCGGCTCGCGCTGGAAGGAACTCGCTATCGACCTGTCGGCCGATCCGGATGGAACGCGGCGGGCGGAGATCGATGTCGTTCGCTTCGAGCCCGCCGAGGCTGTTGCTCTCGCCGTGGGCACGTCCAGTGTCGCGATCAACGGGCTGCCGATGAAGGGCAAGATCTCCTTGGCTCAGCGCCCGGGCGGCGAAAGCAAGATGTCGGCGCGGTTCGACATCCTTCCTGGCACGATCACGTTTCGCGACAGCCCGGTCGCACCGATCTCGGTCGATACTGCCCATGTCGAGTTGGAGAGCGGAACGGGGCTGGCTGATCTCCGTGTGACCTCGGCGGAGTTCAAGGCTGGTCCGACGGTTCTGCGTGGTTCCGGCAGCTTGCGGGGAGAGAATGGTGTCTGGCGCGTGGGGCTGGATGCCAAGGGACAGATAGCCGGGGTCGGTTCGGATCCGGCGGTCGCCATCGACAGCATTCAGAGCGGCATCGTCCTCGACAGCTCGGCCGGGGAGGTCCGTATCGAGAGTTTCTCACTGCGCGGCCCGCTGATCGCGGTCGACATGACCGGGCTTGTGCAGAAGCGGGGCGAATCGCCCTATCAGCAGTTCTGGATCCGGGCGACGGATTCTGACGCGCGGGCCGCCCTTGCAATCTGGCCGGAGTGGACTGCGCCCCATCTGCACGCTTCGCTGAGCCGGGAGGTGGCCGCAGGCCGTCTCACTGCGGTGGATGTCAAGGTCGACCTGCCGGCAGAAGATCACGCCCGAATGCTGCAAGGTGCAGGCATGCCCGACAAGGCGCTGCTCGTAACGGTGGACGCGACGAATGTACGCTATCTGCCGGGGCCCGGTTTGCCGCCGCTGATCGACGGCACGGTCAGCGGCACCGCGACCGGCCGGACGGTCCAGCTTACCATCCCGAAGGCGACAGCCGATCTGCGTGATGGCCGAAAGCTCGCGTTGAGCGAAGGCAGCTTTGGCATTCTCGATACCTGGGCGCCGCGTCCCCAGGCCAAGATCGGCTTCCGCTCCGTCGGGCCGGCTGACGCGGTTGCGGTACTCTTCACCTTTCCCGCGCTCAAGGAGTTCAATCCCGGAGCAGGCGATCCGGCCTCGATCCGGGGCAGCAGTGACCTGAAGACCGTCATCACCTTGCCGATGGCCGACGATATCCAGCCTTCCGATGTCGTGGTCCAGACCTCCGGCACGCTCTCCAACATTGCCTCGGATACATTGCTCGCCACCGAGAAGCTCGAAGCGGCCAATTTCACGGTCGGGTTCGATCGAACTGGCCTTTCGATCCGGGGCGAAGGCCGCGTCGGCGGCGAACGCGCGCAGATGGAGATCCGCCAGAACACGAAGGGACAGGGCGAGGCGACGCTCGCCTTCACGCTCGACAACGCTGCCCGCCAGAAGCGCGGCTTCGGGCCGGAGCTCGGCGTCAACGGCCCCGTGCAGGTCAAGGTATCGAAACAGCTTGGCAAGGGCGCGGAAATCGCGCCGCGTGTCGAACTCGATCTGACCAAGGCGGCGATCGACGGAGTAATCCCCGGATTCGCCAAGCCCGCCGGGCGCGCGGGGCGGGCGACCTTCAATTACTTGGTCGATGCCGATGGTCCCGATCTCGATGATTTCACGCTCGATGCGTCGCCGGTCCTGATCCGTGGCAAGATCGAGCTCAACAAGCAGAGTGGGTTCGAGGGGGCCAGCCTCTCGCAGTTTCGGATATCCCCAGGCGACAATCTCAAGGTCGAGGCCAAGCGTGACGGAACGGTAACGAAGCTGGTGATCCGCGGGCAGGTTGCCGATGTACGGCCCTTCATTCGTGACCTGCAGGTCGGCGCGGCTCCGACGGCGCGAGGCGACAAGAACGCCGCGCGCGGCAACGATGTCGACGTCGATCTCGACGTGCCGATCCTGACCGGATTCAACAACGAGGCGATCGGCAACGGAGTGCTGAAGTTCTCAAAGCGAAATGGTGACCTGCGCTCCCTGAGTTTCGACGGTCGTATCGGCCGGGCAAGCGTTTCCGCAAGGCAGGCCCGTCAAGGTGAGGGCGCCGGCACACTTGTCCTGCAGTCGGAGAATGGCGGCTCGGTGCTGCGCTTCTTTGACTTCTACCGTCGGGCTCACGGCGGCGATCTGGTGCTGACGCTGGGCCCGGGCGACACGCGCCAAAGCGGAGAGCTGCTCTTCCGCAACTTCGTCGTGCGCGACGAACCGGCGTTGCGGCGGGTCCTCGGAGAGCAGGCAGTGACGGCCCTGTCCGGCGATCGCGTTGGCGGAGCGGGAGGACGCATCGACGCCAGCGAGGTCGCCTTCACCAAGCTGAGGGCAGAATTCACCCGTTCTGCCAGCCGCCTGGATGTCTCGGACATGGTGATCTGGGGTCAGCAGATCGGGTTCACGCTTCAGGGGAATGTCGATTACGGCCGCGACAAGGTCGATATAGGCGGCACCTTCGTGCCGAGCTATGCCTTCAACAACGCCTTCGCGCAGGTGCCGGTCGTCGGAATGATCCTCGGCGGAGGTCAGTATGGCGGCTTGTTCGCCCTGAATTTCCGGATATCGGGATCTGCCAGCGCGCCGACCATGTCGATCAATCCGCTCTCCGCGATTGCGCCCGGCATCCTGCGTCGTTTCGTCGATCCGCTCGGGGGCGCCCCTCTGGAGCGCCCCGCCAGGCTACCGGTCCCTGCGCCGAGCCAGGCCCAGCGCTGAGCCTGGCTCGGCGCCGCGACTTGGTGTCGCGACTTGGGGCGTCTATTCCGGCCGCAGCAGGACGTGCTTCTTGCGGCCGAAGGAGAGCTTGATCACGCCCTCCGGCGAGAGATGGCCTGCCCCGAGCGCCGCGCGCTCATCGGTGACGACCTCGTCATTGACGCGAAGACCACCGGACTTGACCTGCCGGCGGGCTTCGCCGGTCGAGGGCACCAGGCCGGCGGTGACGAAGGCGGTCAGGACGCCGAGACCTGCGTCGAGAGCGGTCCGCGAGACTCCGACACTCGGCAGGTCCTCTGCGAGCGTGCCCTCCTCAAAGGTCCGGCGCGCCGTCTCGAAGGCCGCTTCCGCAGCCTCGCGGCCATGCAGCAATGCGGTGGCCTCCGTCGCGAGTACCTTCTTGGCGTCGTTGATCTCGGAACCGCCGAGGGCTGCCAGACGGGCGATCTCGTCCATCGGGAGCTTGGTGTAGAGCTTCAGGAAGCGCTCGACATCGGCGTCCTCGGTATTGCGCCAGAACTGCCAGAACTCATAGGGGCTCATCAGATCGGCATTGAGCCAGACGGCGCCATTGGCGGTCTTGCCCATCTTGCCGCCCGAGGCCGTCGTCAGCAGCGGCGACGTCAGCGCATAGAGCTGCACATTCGCCATGCGGTGGCCGAGGTCGATGCCATTGATGATATTGCCCCACTGGTCGGAGCCGCCCATCTGCAGCACACAGCCCGTGCGCTTGTTCAGCTCCACGAAGTCGTAGGCCTGCAGGATCATGTAGTTGAATTCGAGGAAGGACAGCGACTGCTCGCGGTCGAGCCGCATCTTCACGCTGTCGAAGGACAGCATGCGGTTGACCGAGAAGTGACGGCCGACATCGCGCAGGAACTCGAGATAGTTGAGCCCGAGCAGCCAGTCGGCATTGTTCAGCATGCTCGCCGCACCGTCGAAGTCGAGATAGCGGGCAAAAACCTTGCGGATACCCGTCAGGTTGCGCTCGATGTCTTCGACCGTCAGCAGCTTGCGCGCCTCGTCCTTGAAGGACGGGTCACCCACCATCGAGGTGCCGCCGCCCATCAGCGCGATTGGCTTGTGGCCGGTCTCCTGCATCCAGTGCAGCATCATGATCTGAATCAGCGAGCCCGCATGAAGAGACGTCGCGGTCGCGTCGAAGCCGATATAGGCGCTGATCGGCCCCTTCAGCGCAGCCGCATCAAGCCCTTCCGGATCGGAGATCTGATGAACATAGCCGCGCTCGGAGAGAACGCGCAGAAGATCGGATTTGAAAGTCGTCATGGCGAAAGCTCGTTTGCATAATGCGACCTCATCTCCGAGGAGCAACCGCGGATTGCGTCCCGAAGGATGTCTCCAGCATGCGCTGGAGCGCCCTTCGGGATGCCGCTTCGCGACTCCCTGGGATGAGGGCTGAATTCAGACCTGTTCCTGTTCGGCCTTGCTGATCTCGGGGCCGACCTTGCGGTCGAGATAGAGGCTGACCGCCTCCATCAGCTGGTCGACGCGACCATCGAAGAAGTGGTTGGCGCCCTCGACCACGGCGTGTTCGATCTGGATGCCCTTCTGGGTCTTCACCTTCTCGATCACGGCCATGACCTCCTTGACCGGCGCCACGCGGTCTTCCGAACCGTGCACGAACAATCCGGAGGAAGGGCAGGGTGCCAGGAAGGAGAAATCATAGCGGTTCGCCATCGCGGCGATCGACATGAAGCCCTCGATCTCCGGGCGGCGCATCAGCAGCTGCATGCCGATCCAGGCGCCGAAGGAGACGCCGGTGATCCAGCAGCTCTTGGCCTCGGGGTTCAGCGCCTGCATCCAGTCCAGCGCAGCGGCGGCGTCCGACAGTTCACCGGCGCCATGGTCGAAATGGCCCTGGCTGCGGCCGACGCCGCGGAAATTGAAGCGCAGCGCCGAAAAGCCCCGGTTCACGAACGTGTAGAACAGATTGTAGACGATCTGGTTGTTCATCGTGCCGCCGAACTGAGGGTGCGGGTGCAGGATGATGGCGAGCGGGGCGCCCTTCTTCTTTGCGGGCTGGTAGCGACCTTCGATCCGTCCGGCCGGTCCGTTGAAAATCACCTCGGGCATATCACACTCGCCTTTTGTTGGGGCAGAGCCGCGCGCAACCGGCAAATCGGCGGCAAACTGCCGTCCAAAATGTCCCGCTGCCCTTGACGGACCTGCCGCTCGCGCCCTACATCAAGCGCTTAGAATAGTTCTAACAGCCGTGAACAAGACCGGAACAAACGAGCGGTTTGCCGTTTTGGCGAACCTGCGGTCCCGGAACACGGCCGGTTGGATGGGCGGCTATAGCACGGCGCAGGGGTGCAATTTCAAGCATTTCGTGCCGGCCAGGCCGCCGCTGGATCGGAGCTTCGCAAACGTGACCGGGTCAGCCCGCAGCTATCTCGACCACAACGCCACCACGCCGGTTCGCCCGGACGTGGCGGAGGCGATGCTGGCCGCGTTGCGCATGCCCGGCAATCCATCCTCCGTCCACGGTGAGGGCAGGCTGGCGCGGGCTGCTGTCGAGAAGGCACGGGAACAGGTCGCACGCCTTTGCGCTGCCAGCCCGGCCAACGTCGTTTTCACCAGCGGCGGCACGGAGGCCAATGCCACGGTGCTTTCGCCGGGGTTGATGGAATGCAGTGGCGGACGCGATTGCATCCGCGTGCCGGGCTCGCTTCTGCTCTATGGCGCGACCGAGCATGCCTGCGTCCGCGACGGTCATCGCTTCGCAGGTGGTGCAGCGGAAACCATCCCGGTCGATGCCACGGGGCTTGCCGATCTGGCCTGGCTCGAGGCGCGGCTGCAGAGATTGGCCAGCGAGCAACCCGGCGCGCGGGCGCTCGTTTCGCTGCATCTTGCAAATAACGAAACCGGCGTCATTCAGCCGATTGCCGAAGCAGCGGTCATTGCCAGGCGTTACGGCGCGCTGCTGCACTGCGACGCGGTTCAGGTCGCCGGCAAAATTTCTATCGATATCAACGCATTGGGCGCAGATGTTCTGGCTCTGTCTGCGCACAAGATCGGCGGTCCGAAGGGAGTTGGCGCCATCGTCCTCCGCAGTGGTGCCTACGAACTCGCCGACAAGCCGGTTCGCGGTGGTGGGCAGGAACGTGGCTGGCGTGCCGGCACAGAAAACGTTCCCGGCATCGTCGGCTTCGGCGTCGCTGCCGAGATCGCCGGCGAGGCCATCGCGACCGAGGCGGCCAGGCTTTCGGATCTCCGCAACATGCTGGAAGCCGGTATCCTGTCCCTCGCACCGGAGACGGTTCTATTCGGTGGCGCTACCCCGCGTCTGCCGAATACCAGCGCCTTCGCGACGCCGGGGATCAAGGCGGAAACGGCGTTGATCATGCTGGATCTCGCTGGCATAGCGCTCTCGTCCGGCTCGGCCTGCTCCTCGGGCAAGGTCAAGCGCTCGCATGTCCTGGATGCCATGGGCGTCGACCCTGTCATGAGTGCAGGGGCCTTGCGGGCGAGCCTGGGATGGACCACTTCCGAGGCCGATATCGCTCATTTCCTTGCGGCATACGCGAAGGCGCTTGCCGCGAAAACCGGTCGGGAGAGGCAGGCGGCGGCCTGACTGTTCCGGCGACTATCTTGAAAGAACCGGCGGGCCTTGAACCCGCGACTGGAGACTGAATATGGCAGCGGTCCAGGAGACCATTGATCAGGTCAAGTCGATTGACGTGACCGAGTACAAATACGGCTTCGTCACCGAGATCGAAGTCGATAAGCCCGCCAAGGGGCTGACCGAAGACACGGTCCGCTACATCTCGGCGCGCAAGAACGAGCCGGCATGGATGCTGGAATGGCGGCTGGATGCCTTCCGGCGCTGGAAGACGATGACGGAGCCAACCTGGTCGCGCGTCAACTACCCGCCGATCGATTATCAGAACATCTATTACTACGCCGCGCCGAAGATGGGCGCGCAGCCGAAATCGCTCGACGAGGTCGATCCGGCGATCCTTGAGACCTATAAGAAGCTCGGTATTCCGCTCCGTGAGCAGGAGATTCTCGCTGGCGTCGCGCCGGAGAACCGCGTTGCGGTCGATGCCGTCTTCGACTCCGTTTCGGTTGTCACCACCTTCAAGAAGGAGTTGGCCGAGGCCGGCGTGATCTTCTGCTCGATCTCCGAGGCGATCCAGGAGCATCCCGAGCTCGTCAAGAAGTACCTCGCCACCGTCGTTCCGGTGACCGACAACTACTTCGCCACGCTGAACAGCGCGGTCTTCACCGATGGCTCCTTCGTCTACATCCCCAAGGGCGTGCGCTGCCCGATGGAGCTGTCGACCTATTTCCGCATCAACGAGCAGAACACCGGCCAGTTCGAGCGCACGCTGATCATCGCCGAAGAGGGCTCCTATGTGAGCTATCTCGAAGGCTGCACGGCGCCGAAGCGCGACGAGAACCAGCTCCACGCGGCGGTGGTCGAGCTGATCGCGCTCGATGATGCCGAGATCAAGTACTCGACCGTGCAGAACTGGTTCCCCGGCGATGCCGAGGGCAAGGGCGGCATCTACAACTTCGTCACCAAGCGCGGCGATTGCCGTGGCAAGAACTCGAAGATCTCGTGGACGCAGGTCGAGACCGGCTCCGCCATCACCTGGAAATACCCGTCCTGCATCCTGCGCGGCGACGGCTCGCGCGGCGAGTTCTACTCGATCGCCGTGTCGAACGGCATGCAGCAGGTCGATAGCGGCACCAAGATGATCCATCTCGGCCGCAACACGACCTCGAAGATCATCGCCAAGGGCATCGCGGCGGGAAAGTCGGACTCGACCTATCGCGGCATGGTCTCGGCGCATCGCAAGGCGACGGGCGCGCGCAACTTCACCAACTGCGATTCGCTGCTGATCGGCGACCAGTGCGGCGCGCACACGATCCCCTATATCGAGGCCAAGACCGCCACCGCGATCTTCGAGCATGAGGCTACGACCTCGAAGATCGGTGAGGACCAGCTCTTCTATTGCCAGCAGCGCGGCCTCTCCGAGGAGGAGGCGGTGGCGCTGATCGTCAACGGCTTCGTCAAGGAGGTGCTGCAGCAACTCCCGATGGAGTTCGCCGTCGAGGCGCAGAAGCTCATCACTATCTCGCTCGAAGGCTCCGTCGGCTAGCGCGACATCATGGTCTGGCATGTCCAGACCAGCCACGCCCTTCTTGAACAGACACCAGCCGCGGATGCTTGGCACAAGACCGAGCGCGACGCGGCAGAAACCGGAACTCTGACCAATGCTCGAAATCCGCAACCTGACCGTCAAGATCGCCGACGAGGACACCCAGATCCTGAACGGCCTGAACCTCACCGTGAATGACGGCGAAGTCGCTGCCATCATGGGGCCGAACGGCTCCGGCAAGTCGACCCTGTCCTATGTCATCGCCGGCAAGGAGGACTATGAGGTCCTCGACGGCGAGATCCTGCTGAATGGCGAGAACGTGCTGGAGATGGAGGCCGATGCCCGCGCCGCCGCCGGCATCTTCCTGGCCTTCCAGTATCCGCTGGAGATCCCCGGCGTCGCCACCATGACCTTCCTGAAGGCGGCGATGAACGCGCAGCGCAGGGCTCGCGGCGAGGACGAACTGCTGACGCCAGACTTCATCAAGCGCGTCAACGCTGCAGCTGATGGCCTTGGCATCAATCGCGAAATGCTGCGCCGCCCGCTCAATGTCGGCTTCTCCGGCGGTGAGAAGAAGCGCATGGAGATCCTGCAGATGGCGCTGCTCGCGCCCTCCATGTGCATCCTTGACGAGACCGATTCCGGCCTAGACATCGACGCGCTGCGCATCGTTGCCGAAGGCGTCAATGCCTTGCGCGACAAGAGCCGCGGCTTCCTGGTGATCACCCACTACCAGCGCCTGCTCGAGCACATCGTGCCCGACACCGTGCATGTCATGGCCAGGGGCCGCATCGTCCGCACCGGCGGCAAGGAACTGGCCCTGGAGCTCGAGAAGAGCGGTTACGCAGCCTATGGGGAGGCCGCCTGATGGCCATCGTCACCCCGCTGAAGACCGCGGCCGAGCAGGTCCTCGCCCAGCAGTTCGCCAATGTGAAGGCTGAGCTGCCGGGAGCCG
The DNA here is from genome assembly GCF_056401655.1 of Allobosea sp. P4_E12. Taxonomy (NCBI): domain Bacteria; kingdom Pseudomonadati; phylum Pseudomonadota; class Alphaproteobacteria; order Hyphomicrobiales; family Alloboseaceae; genus Allobosea; species Allobosea sp. P4_E12. The sequence continues at coordinate 159,813 of NZ_JBFUIY010000012.1, forward strand.
GGCCGGTTCGCAAGCTGCGCGAAGATGCCTTCGCCGGCTTCGAGGCCAAGGGCCTGCCGCATCGCCGCCTCGAAGCCTGGCGCTATACGGATCTGCGCATGATGCTGCGCGAGGCGAAGCCTCTCGCCGGCGGCAATGCTGCAACCCAGGCCGTGCGCGACCGTCTTTCCACGCTGAAGCTGGACGGTCTCAGGCTCGTCCTGATCGACGGCGCCTTCAATGCCGAGCTTTCGGGCCTCGCTGCCTTGCCCGAGGGCGTCACGGTTCATGCCCTGGCCGACGCGCTGGTTTCGCCGCGCGAGGATCTGACGCGGATCCTCTCCGGTCCCGCCGTCGCGGAAGGCGATACCGGCCTGATGCTCAACACGGCGTTGATGCGTGACGGTGTCCTGGTCGAGATCGCGGAAGGCACCGAACTCGCGGCGCCGATCGCGATCATCTCGCTCGCCTCCGGCGAAGACGAGCAGGCGATCTTCAGCCGCTCGGTCGTGCTTGCCGGCAAGGGCGTCAAGGGCTCGATCGTCGAGATCAGCGAGAGCGCCGGGGCGAAAGCTGCGCAAATCAACACGGCGATCGTCTTCGAAGCCGGCGACGAAAGCGAGATCCAGCACATCCGGCTCGTGACGCGCCAGCCGGCCGAGACAGTGCAGGTGCTGAGTCTGCTCGCGACTGTTGGCGCCCATGCCAGGTTCGACTCCTTCGCGTTGATCTGCAATGCGGGCACGGTGCGTCAGCAGCATTTCGTGCGTTATGCCGGAGAGCACACTGAGGTCGGGCTACGCGGCGTCAACCTGCTCGGTGGCCAGGAGCATTCCGACGTCACGCTCGTGGTCGACCATGAAGTCCCTCACGGCACCAGCCGCGAGCTGTTCAAGTCGATCATTGGCGGCGAAGGCACCGGCGTCTTCCAGGGCAAGGTCATCGTGCGTCAGCATGCGCAGAAGACCGATGGCAGCATGAAGAGCAATGCGCTGCTCCTGAACGACGGCGCGACCATGTTCAACAAGCCCGAGCTCGAGATCTTCGCCGACGACGTGGTCTGCGGCCATGGCGCCACCGTGGCGCAGATCGATGGCGAGCAGCTGTTCTATCTGATGGCGCGCGGCCTGCCGCGGCCTCAGGCCGAGGCGCTGGTTCTGCAGGCCTTTGCCGGCGAGGCGGTCGAGTTCGTTGCCGACGAGGCGTTGCGCGACCTGATCATGGGCGAAGTCGAAGGTTGGCTCGCCAACCGCGAGCACACAGCCGAGAAGGCAGCCTGATGCCATACGTCAATCTCCAGATCACCAAGGGTGCGACCCGTGAACAGAAGGCCGAGATCGTCAAGGAGTTCACGCAGACCCTTGTCCGCGTGCTCGGCAAGAACCCGGACAACACCCATATCGTGATCCAGGAGATCGAGCGCGAGGACTGGGGCCATGCCGGCGTGCTCGTCGCCGACAGGCCAAGCAATCCTGGAAAGGCCTGACCATGAATGCGCCGGTGAAGCCTTATGACGTTGCGGCGATCCGCCGGGATTTCCCGATCCTGAGCCGGGAGGTCTACGGCAAGCCGCTGGTCTATCTCGACAATGCGGCCTCGGCGCAAAAGCCGAATGTCGTCATCGATGCGATGAGCCGGCTGATGCGCGAGGACTATGCCAATGTCCATCGCGGGCTGCACTACCTCGCCAACGCGTCGACTGAGGCCTATGAGGCGGCGCGCGAAAGCGCGCGCCGCTTCCTCAATGCCGCCCATCTCGAAGAGATCATCTTCACCCGGTCCTCGACCGGCGCGCTGAATCTCGTTGCCTCGTCTCTCGGGCGCCATCTCGGCATCCAGGAGGGCGACGAGATCATTCTCTCGATCCTGGAGCACCATTCCAACATCGTGCCCTGGCACTATTGGCGCGAGCGGCATGGGGCGGTGATCAAATGGGCGCCGATCGACGAGGACGGCAATTTCCTCATCGAGGAATTCGAGAAGCTGATCTCGCCGCGCACCAAGATCGTGGCACTGACCCATATGTCGAATGCGATCGGCACGATCGTTCCGATCGCCGAGGTTGCTGCCATCTGTCAGGCCTATCGGATTCCGCTGGTCGTGGATGGCAGCCAGAGCGCGGTGCATCTGCCGGTCGACGTGCAGACCCTCGGCTGCGATTTCTACTGCTTCACCGGCCACAAGACCTATGGACCGACTGGCTCCGGCGTCCTCTGGGGCAAGCGCGAATGGCTGGAAAAGCTGCCCCCCTATGAGGGCGGCGGCGAGATGATCGTCACCGTCAGCGAGGACGCGATCACCTATAACGACCCTCCGCATCGCTTCGAGGCGGGGACGCCGGCGATCGTCGAGGCCGTGGGGCTTGGTGCCGCGCTCGACTACATGATGGCGCTGGGGCGCGAGAATATCGCCGCCCACGAGGCCAAGCTCACCAGCTATGCCATGCAGCGGCTCGGCGAGATGAACTCGATCCGGATATTCGGCAGGGCTGCGAACAAGGGTGCGATCGTCTCCTTCGAGTTGAAGGGCGCGCATGCGCATGACGTTGCGACCGTGATCGACCGCGCAGGTGTCGCAGTCAGGGCCGGTACCCATTGCGCGATGCCGCTTCTGGCCCGATATGGAGTGACGTCGACCTGCAGGGCTTCTTTCGGCCTCTACAATACGCTGGAAGAAGTCGACCATCTGGTCGAGGCGTTGCGGAAGGCCGAGAGCCTTTTCGCCTGAACGGGATTGTTGTGATGAGTGAGAGCGCCACCGAAGAGCTGAAGCCGAACGCCCCCAGCATGGGCGCGAGCTCGGGCCTGCCGCCGGAGGAGATCGATCGTCTCACCGACGATATCGTTGCAGCGCTGAAGACGGTCTACGATCCGGAGATTCCGGCTGACATCTATGAGCTCGGCCTGATCTACCGGGTCGATATCGCCGATGACCGCCAGGTCGCGATCGACATGACTCTGACCGCGCCAGGGTGCCCGGTTGCCGGCGAGATGCCCGGCTGGGTCGAGAACGCGGTGAGCGCCGTGCCCGGCGTCGCTGCGGTGACGGTGAGCATGACCTTCGATCCGCCCTGGGACCAGTCCCGGATGTCGGACGAGGCCAGAGTAGCGCTCGACATGTGGTGACAAGGGCAGGCGGGCTTCCGTGCGGGGACAGCGCAGGACGAACGAGCGGGAGCTCGCGATCGCGCGGCGCGCATATGCCCGGCAGATGCTCGCCAGCGTCGGCGTCGCCGATAATCCTGCGCTCGAGAGCGCCTTTGCGGCAGTCGCGCGCGAGTGCTTCATCGGCCCGCCGCCATGGCATATGTCGCGCGGCGGCAGCTATGCGATCCTGACATCCAGTGATCCGACCGTCGTCTATCAGGATGTCCTGATCGCCTTGGCGCCGGAGCGCGGCGTCAACAACGGCAGCCCAAGCCTGCATGCCCATTGGCTGAATGCGCTGAGGCCGCGTGCGGGCGAGCGCGTCGTCCATATCGGTGCTGGCACCGGATATTATACGGCAATCCTGGCGCAGCTTGTCGGCCCCGCGGGACAGGTGCTGGCGGTCGAGTACGATCCGGTCTTGGCCGAGCGTGCCGCCGCCAATCTGTCGGACCAGCCCTCGGTCACGGTCGTCAAGGGCGACGGCGCCGAATGGCCGCGCGAGCCGGTCGATTGCATCTACGTCAATTTCGCCGCCGCCCGCCCTGCCGAGGCATGGCTCGATCGCCTCGCGCCCGGTGGCCGGCTGATCTTTCCGCTTGGCGTGCCCGGGCCGGTCGATGCAAGGGGCAGGAGAGGGCGACATTCCTTTCGCGGTGCGGGCTATCTGGTTGAACCTCAGGGCGAGGGCTTCAGCGTCTCCTGGCTCGGAATGGCATCCTTCGTCTGCGCTGAAGGCGCCCTTGCCGGGACGCCGGCCGAGCAGGCGGCCCTGTGGGCGGCCTTTGGCGGCGAAGATGCGGAATTCGTGCGCAGCCTCAGGCGCGGCGACGAAAAATCCTCTGCGCGGCTCTGGCTGCAGGGCAATGGCTGGAGCCTGAGCTACGACACCGCCACGAAGGAGCACTGATCTCCGCCGAGCTAAAGCTCTGCGAGCATCGCTGCCTTGGCAGCGCAGATGCGCTCCTCATTGCGCCGGTAGAAGGTCCATTGCCTGATCCGCCTCGGCGTCACCAGCCGTGCCCGCACGAGAACCTTCATGTGTTCGCTCAGCGTCGGCTGGCTGATACCGAGCTTCTCGGCGATGAAGACCCCGCAAACCCCATCCTCGACCAGATCTCCGTCGACCTGTGGCGGAAAATGCGCGCGCGGATCCTTCAGCCAATCCAGGATCTGGAGGCGGCGCTCATTGGCGAGCGCGCGGAACAGGTCAGCCGGGTTCATTCTGGCACTTTGCCAAATCCCTAATTCATGGCAAGAGGAATCCCTCTGAGCCATCGGATTCCAGCGTCGATCGGAGCCGCCATGCCGTCCTACCCCTTCGAAACCGTCGATGTCTTCACGGACCGTCGCTTTGGCGGAAATCCGCTGGCCGTCTTCACCGATGCGCGCGGCATGTCGGACGCGCAGATGCAGTCCTTGGCCGCGGAGATGAATCTCAGCGAGACGACCTTCGTGCTGCCGCCAGACGATCTGGCTCATACCGCACGTGTCCGCATCTTCCACCGCACCGGCGAAATGCCCTTTGCGGGCCATCCCAACGTGGGTACGGCCTGTGTGCTGGCGCGGCATGGCCACGACCGCGATGGCGTGCTTCTTTTCGAGGAAATCGCGGGCCTCGTCGAGGTGAAGGTTGAGCGAGATCCCAATGGCACGGTGACGGGCGCCACGATCGCTGCGCCGCAGCCGCTCTCGACAGGCATCACGCTCCCCGTTGCCGGGATTGCCGCCTGTGCCGGTCTGAACCCCTCGGATGTGGTGGTCGTGTCGCACCAGCCGCTCCAAGCCTCGGTCGGCGTGCGCTTCGTGCTGACCGAAGTGAAGGCGGAGGCTCTGTCACGGGCCGTTCCCGATCTCGCATCGTTCCGGGCGCTTGAAGCAGCGCACCCGGAGCTGGAGAAGCGGTTATCGCTCTTCCTCTATGTGCGTAATGGGCAGAGCATCCGCGCCCGCATGTTTGCGCCATTGGCCGGTACATGGGAGGACCCGGCAACGGGTTCGGCGAGTGCCACGCTGGCAGCGTTGCTGCTATCGCTTGGTGATGGCGAGAGTGCACGCTTCGAACTCACCCAGGGCGTCGAGATGGGGCGCCCGAGTCTGCTGCAATTGACGGCGCGGCGCAGTGAGGACGGCATCCGCGCGACCGTCGGCGGCGGATGCGTACCGGTGCTGCGCGGCGAGGCGCAGCTTTAGATCATCGGACCGGATCTCGTATCCGGTCCGATGGCCTCATCTCCTGTGTTCGCGTCGGCTTTTCCGAAAATCACGATCCACGTTTGGGGCCGACGCCTTAGATCATCGGACCGGATATCGTATCCAGTCCGATGATCTAACCCTTTGTCTTTGCATCGGCTTTCCCGAAAACCGCAATCCACTTTTCGGGCCGATACTTTAGCCGTTCAACCCCAATTGCTGGCGCAGCGTCTTTGTCAGTTTGAGCGCAATCAGACGATGGCTTTCGCGGAGATAATCCCGAAGCGCATCGTCGGCCATGCTCTCATCGGATTGCCGCTGGATCCAGGTCATTCCCCGTGAGGCGAGATAGGGGGCAGGCCGCAGGCCGGGCTGCTCCTGGAGGATGGTGTAGGCCATATCCGAGCATTTGAAGGTGACGGCCAGCGGCTTGCCGCCGCTCCAGCCGGCAATGGCAAAAACCTTGCCGCCGACCTTCCAGACATGGGCGCCGCCCCATTGCACGACATGGCTCGTCGCTGGCAACGAGGCGCAGAACGCGTTGTAGTCATCAAGCGTCATTGGCGCCCCCGTGCTCCCATTGCGAGCCTGAGCGCTCAGTACTGCTCTGCATCAATCCCGTAGCGCGCCGCTGCCCCCTTGATCTGCGACCAGGTCTCATCGTCAAGGGGAATGCCGGCGCGAGCGCGCTCGGCGCGGACCGCGCGCTCCTTGTCGCCCGGCGCCAGCACGGGATTGGCCGGGTCCTGCGGCTTCGCGGCGCGAACAAACGCGAGATAGCTCTCGGTCCGGCTCTTGCGGAGCGCGGCGTCCGGCTCCAGCCGCGACGGGTCGATCAGCACGCCGAACAGCGAATTGATGATCCAGCTCCTCTGTGGCTTTTCGTCGATACGGGCAGCGCCCATCAGTCCGGCTGAGAGCAGTTCGGCAATCAGCGACAGGCCGGCGCCCTTGTGATCGCCGAAGGGCAGCAACGCGCCGAGCGGCAGGTCCGGAATGGCGTGCTGGAAGACATGGGAGGGATCGGTCGTTGGCCTGCCCTCGCCATCGATGATGTAGCCCGGAGGCACCTCAACGCCCTTGTTCAGCGCGACGCGAGCCTTGCCATGCGCCATGCGGCTGGTGGCGAAATCCAGGATGATCGGCTGACCATCAGGCACGGGAATGCCGATGGCGTGCGGATTGGTGCCGAAACGGGCTTCCTTGGCGGCATAGGGCGCGACGATCGGCGGGCGGCCGGCGACATTCACCCAGAAGAACGAGATCAGCCCGGCTTCCGCGGCGATCTCGGCATAGTGGCCGATGCGGCCGATATGGTGCGCGTCCAGCAGATTGACGATGGCGACGCCACCGTCTTGCGCCATCTTGGCTGCGCGTTCGACCGCCTCGCGCGCGGTGGGCTGCCCGAGCGCGACCTGGCCGTCGATGATCAGGAAGGGAGCGCTGTCGAGTTTCGTGACGGGCGCTGCGTCCGGTTTCAGGTTCCCGTCCGCCAGCGAGGTGAAATAGAGCGGGATCATGCCGACACCATGGCTGTCATGGCCGCTCAGATTGGCGAGCACGAGATGGTGTGCCGTCTCCTGTGCCTGCGCCTCCGTCCAGCCGGCCCTTGTGACCATCTCGCGGACGAGGGCATGGAGCGATTCCGGGCGGTGCAGGCGATAGGTCATGTGTGTTCGAGCCGCTTCTGGTGAGAATGTCACAGTGCATGCCCCGGTCCGTCATGCAATGCGCGCAATGAAATGGCGCCGTTGCGCCGCAACACCTCGACGTTGCGCTTACCGATCCTTATGTAGGACATGCAATCCTGTTTCATCGGGCCTTGAACCCGATCGAGGAGGGACGAGGATGTTTTCAATTCCGGGCCTGAAGGTGGTGTCGCTGACCGACGCCGCTGCGACGCGTATCCGCGAGATCATGGCGCAATCGGCGCTCGACAATCCGGACGCGCCGGCGCTCGGCCTTCGTGTCGGCGTCAAGAAGGGCGGCTGCGCGGGGATGGAGTACACCTTCGAGGTCGCCCGTGAGGCGCATAAGGGCGACGAGGTCGTCACCGAGAAGGATGCGACCGTGGTCGTCGATGGCAAGGCTGTGCTCTTTCTGCTCGGCACCGAGCTGGATTTCAGGAGCGACCGCTTCTCCTCGACCTTCGTCTTCAACAACCCGAACCAGGTTTCCGCCTGTGGCTGCGGCGAATCGGTCGAGATCAAGCCCCACGCCGAAACGGCGCTTACCGGCTCCTGATCCCCGGATAGCGCGAGTCAGGCCACGCGGCTTGTCGTGTCCAGCGCCTCTTCGGTGATCGTGCGGTTGCGGCCGTCACGCTTGGCCTGCATCAAGGCCTGATCGGCGCGATCGACCAGTGAACCGGCCGTGTCGCCTCGACGATAGACCGAGACTCCCAGCGAGATGGTGATCCGACCGAGGTTTTCGTTGGTCGAGCGCTTGATCAACTCGCGGGTGAGAAGCGCCTGGCGCACCGTCTCGGCACCGAATTTGCCGGCGACGATATCGGCTTCCGGCAGGATGATCGCAAATTCCTCGCCGCCGAAGCGCGAGATCACCGCCTTCTCCTTGAATTTGTCCTTCATGGTGCGGGCGACGAGGCGCAGCACCTGATCGCCGGTCAGATGGCCATGTGCGTCGTTGAAGGTCTTGAAGAAGTCGATATCGGCCATGACCAGCGCAAAGGGCTCGCGCTGCAGCGTCGCCTGGTCGATCGATTTCTGCAGCATCTCCTCGAAGTGGCGGCGATTGGCGAGGCCGGTCAGAGGATCGGTCAGCGCCTCGGCCCGCGTCGTTTCCAGCGCCTCGCGAAGATGGCGGATCTCGTTGGAGCTGTCCTTCAATTGCGACTCGAGCTGGGTCTTGCGCACCACCTCTTCGCGGGTCGACATGACCAGCGCTTCGACCCATTCGCGCAAGCGCTGCCGGTCGGTCATGGGCGGGACTTCGTCCGACATCGCGCTGAGGCGGCCGTGATAGCGCTCGCTCGAATCCAGCGCGCGATCGACCAGCGACATCAGGCTGTCGATCTCGCCGAGAACCTGCAGGCTGGTGCGTTCGGCCTGGCGCGCGAGCCGTTCGGTGCTGATGAAGCGGTCATAGAGGCTGTCGATATCGGCAGCGCCGACCTGACCCTCGCTACCGGTGATGATCGCGTTCATCACCATGCTGAGTGCGGGCATCTCGCCGCTCAGATGTGCGTACCAGACCTCGAAGGCGCGGGGATAGCCGGGAGAGCCATGTTGGCGCATGGCCGCAACGACACGGTCGGGCAGGTCGGACGTGTACTGGGAGGACTGCGTCTGTTCGCTCATCGTCATCGCCCGACCGGAGCCGATCCCGCTGGCCACACCGGCCATCTCGGGCTCGATTGTGAATCGAAGCGGGACATTCTGTCCGTCATGACGGCGGCAATCGCGCCCCGCAGGGTGGCTGCGGGAAGCCCTAGCCACTCACTAAGATTGGAGGAACGGTGTTAAGATACCGTTGATGCTGCGGTGTCAGCCGACCTTGACGGGCCTCAGCAGGAAGGCCGGGACGTGATCGCCCAGGCCCTTGACCTTGGGTTCGCGATCGTCCTCGTCCCGACGCCGATCATGTGGGCGCGAGTGCGCTGGCGCAGGCTGCTCGCTGGCATGGCGAATGCGGGTCTTGGTCGGCCGGTCCTCGCCACGGCGGCGGGTGTCCTGAGGGGCACGATCGGCGACTTCCACGACCGCTGCCTCTTCCGACGGTGCGGCTTCCTCGCGTGGGGTCCGCAGGGGACGCCCGCGACCGCCACGCGGCGAACGCTTGTCGTCGCGGCGGCTGCGACGCTCGTCGCGCGGTTCACCGGGAGGCAGGTCGTTGAGGCCGGGGCCTTCCCAGGCAATCGGCTGGCCGGTGAGCTTCTCGACGGCGGCGACAAGCTTGTCGTCGTGACGGGTGACGATCGTGAAGGCTGCGCCGAGGCGGCCGGCCCGGCCGGTGCGGCCGATGCGGTGGACATAGTCCTCGGCATGGGTCGGAACGTCGAAATTGAAGACGTGGCTGACGGCCGGGATGTCAAGCCCTCGGGCGGCGACGTCGCTCGCCACCAGGATCGGATTCTCGCCGGTACGGAAGGATTCCAGTGCGGCCATGCGGGCATACTGGTCCATGTCGCCATGCAGCGCGACGGCAGGGAAACCATGTTTCAGCAGGGACTTATGGAGCGTCGCGACATCGCGCTTGCGGTTACAGAAGACAATCGCGTTCTGCAGGTCCTTGGCGTCGCGGATCAGCTTGCGCAGCGTGTCGCGCTTCTCATAGTCCTGCGAATTGGAGGCGATCAGGCGCTGCGTGATGGTCGTGGCTGCCGTCGCGGGACGCGAAGCCTCGATGCGCACCGGATTATGCAGGAACTGCTCGCTGATCCGAGTGATTTCCGGCGGCATCGTCGCCGTGAAGAACAGGGTCTGCCTCGTGAAAGGCACAAGCTTGCAGACGCGCTCGATGTCGGGGATGAAGCCCATGTCGAGCATGCGATCCGCTTCGTCGATGACTAGCAATTCGACGCCGGTCAGCAGCAACTTGCCGCGCTCCACGTGATCGAGCAGGCGCCCAGGCGTCGCGATCAGTACGTCAACGCCGCGGGTGATCTTGGCGTCCTGATCGCCGAAGGAGACGCCGCCGATCAGCAGCGCGACCGAGAGCTTCTGGTTGACGCCGTAACGCGAGAAATTCTCCTCGACCTGCGCGGCAAGCTCGCGGGTCGGTTCCAGGATCAGCGTGCGGGGCATCCGCGCCCTGGCCCGGCCATTCTCCAGAATGGTGAGCATCGGCAAGGTGAAGGCGGCGGTCTTGCCCGTGCCCGTCTGCGCAATGCCGAGCACATCGCGGCGCGCGAGCACATGGGGAATGGCCTGAGCCTGGATGGGGGTAGGCGTGGAATAGCCTGCGGATGTGACCGCCGTCAGAACTTTATCGCTGAGGCCGAGTTCGGCAAAAGACATCGAGAGTTGCGCTTCTTCAGGGTCGGTGACACGTGGCGGGACGACCTATCAACCGCGACGGTGGCGCGACTTCTCTTTCCTGCGCGCCTTCGGACCCCTGTCCAATGCAGAAATAACGCGGGAAAGTCAACAAACTAGGCAAGAACGGAAGGTATGATTGCCATGAACGAGCCGCTTGTGCTGATTCCAGGGTTGAGCTGCACCGCGGCGCTCTATGGACCGCAATGGCCGGCGCTTGCCCCAGGGCGGCCGGTCCTCGTCGCCGATCATGCCCGCGACGATAGCCTGGCCGCCATCACAGCTCGGCTGCTGGAGGCGGCCCCGGAGCGGTTTGCGCTCTGCGGTCTGTCGATGGGTGGCTATATCGCCTTGGACATCATGCGCCGGGCGCCGGAGCGCGTGACGCGGCTGGCGCTGCTCGACACCAGCGCGAAGCCGGCGACGCCGGAAACCAACGCGCCGCGTGAGCAGATGATTGCTCTCGCCGAGAAAGGGGCCTTCGACAATGTCACGACTTTGCTCTGGCAAAAGCTCGTGGCGCCGGAACGCCTGACCGACGAGGTACTGCGCCTCGATGTGCGGAAAATGGCAGAAGATATTGGTGCAAAAGGGTTTGTTCGCCAGCAAAGAGCGATCATGGGGCGGCCGGACTCTCGGCCGGGCCTTGCTGCCATCTCGGTGCCGACAATGATTCTGGTTGGCGCGGAGGACCAGATCACGCCTGTCGCGGAAGCCCGGGAGATCGCCGATGGAATCGGGGGCAATGCGCGGCTGCGCACCATTCCCGATTGCGGCCATCTCTCGACACTGGAAGCGCCACAGGCGGTTACAGAAGCGCTGCTGAGCTGGCTGGGCTGACGCTCAGCGCGGAGCGGAGCAGGGGTCGAGCCTGGTTTCGTTTGCGCTCTTGCGGATCGATCCGGTGACGAGCGGATCGATCATCTGGCCCTTGGAGGCTGCGGATGCGACCTGGCTCAGGCGCTCTGTGTCGAGATGGTGCGCCGTCTGGGTGGAAACGAAATTGACGGCGATGACCGAAAGGAAGGCGATCGCCGCGCCAGCCTTGGCAACATCCGCGACCATGCTGCCGCGCTCGTTTTTCAAGAAGAGTTTGATGACCCGCATGGGGCGCTCCGCATCGTTGGGGCGCAATGCCGCCCCTTGATGAGCATTTTGCGCGCGCGCCAGTAAAAGCTTGGTTAGCGAATGCTTGCCGGGGTCGTCAGAATGCCATTCAAGCGTGTCCTGTTTGCTCGAAAGAGTGTCTGCAGCGCCCGCAGCACGGCCATCACGGCCGGACGCTGGCGGGGGACCTCGTGCGAGACGAGAAAGATCTCGTCGGCAGTTTCGTCCGGGGGCGGCGCGAGGCGGATCAGCGCGTCGTCGAAATCGGCCATGAAGCACGGCGCCATCGAAACGGCGCCCGCCGAGCGAATGCTCTCATAGCGCGCGGCTGAATCTCCGACGCGGGCCGCGATCGGGCGCCCATTGGCCCAGTTCAGGATGTGCTCCTCGATACGGGAGGAGACGTCACGGCTGACCGAAATGATGGGCGCCGTCAGAGGATCGACATCGCGGCGCGCATAGAGCGCCTGCACCAGTCGACCGATCTTCTGGCTGAAATAGCCGCTCTCCTGCGGGGGGCGGCGCATCCGGATTGCAATATCGGCATCCCCGCGAGCCAGGTCGAGCCGGTCTCGCGTGCTGATGATGCCGATCTCGACGCCGCCCGCCTGGGCCGAAATCGTCGTCGCATGCATGGTCAGGAACAGGCTGATCGAGGTCGTCGCCGTCACCCGGACAGGCGCATCATCGGCGGAGCGTGCCGCACGCGTCCGGTTGCTGAAGCGCTCCACCGCATTGGCGATGTCACTGGCATCGCCGGCGAGAGTTGCGCCGATCTCGGTGAGAACGAGCCGGTTCGCCATGCGCCTGAACAGCGGCAGGCCGAGCTCTGCCTCGAGACTCTTGAGGCGACGGGCTACCGTTGCCTCGCTCAGCCCGAGCGCGACCGCTGCCACGGCCAGCGTCCCACCGACCGCGACGGAGTGGAAGATCGCGATGTCGTCCCAGTTGGGTGAAACCAGCGCGTGGCGTCGAGGTGGAGAGGAAGCAGGCTGCCCCATGCGATCATCGGCCATGGCTGAGCATGGGGGCCTGTTCTGGCATCGGCATCATCATGCGGCGTGTTCGGGGGCGGGCGATTGCGGTTGGGCATGTCGGCAAGATGCCGTCGGGACACCTGGCTGACAGCCCGCCGACTTTGATGGTCTCACCGACAAAAATGCGAGGGTAGCGCGCGCCCGAATATCCTGGCCGCGCCCCCGGCCTCACAGGTCGATCAGTTCGCCGGCGAAGGCCGCGCGCTCCTGGATGAAGATGAAGCGGGCTTCCGGCTTGTTGCCCATCAGCCGCTCGACGGTATCGGAGGTCTCGTCCCGCGCCTCGTGCTCGACCATCACCTTGAGCAGGATGCGCTTGGCCGGGTCCATCGTGGTTTCCTTGAGCTGCGCCGGCATCATCTCGCCCAGACCCTTGAACCGGCTGATCTCCGGCTTCTTGCCCTTGAACACGGTCGCGATCAGCTCGTCCTTATGGGCGTCGTTGCGGGCATAGACGCTCTTGCCGCCATGCTGGAGCCGATAGAGCGGCGGCACGGCAAGGTAGAGATGTCCCTTCTCGATCAGGCGCGGCGTCTGGCGCCAGAAGAAGGTGACGAGCAGCGAAGCGATATGGGCGCCGTCGACATCGGCGTCCGTCATCACGATGACCTTCTCGTAGCGCAGGTCATCCTCGCGGAACTGGCTGCCGATGCCGCAGCCCAGTGCCAGGATCAGGTCGGCAAGCTGCTGGTTCTGGTTCAGCTTCTCGCGGGTCGCGTTGGCAACGTTGAGGATCTTGCCGCGCAGCGGCAGGATCGCCTGCGTCGCGCGGTTGCGCGCCTGTTTGGCTGACCCGCCGGCGGAATCGCCCTCGACGATGAACAGTTCGGAGCCTGCAGCGCCGGCGCTGCTGCAATCGGCTAGCTTTCCAGGCAGCCGAAGCTTGCGCGTCGCGGTCTTGCGCGAAACTTCCTTCTCGAGCCGGCGGCGCTGGCGTTCCTCGGCCCGGTCGACCGACCAGTCGAGCAGCTTCAGTGCCTGCTGCGGCGCGGCGGCGAGCCAGTGATCGAAAGCATCGCGCACTGCGTTCTCGACGATGCGCGCGGCCTCCAGAGTCGCAAGCTTGTCCTTGGTCTGGCCCTGGAACTCAGGCTCGCGGATGAAGACCGACAGCATCGCGGCACAGGTCGCCATGACGTCGTCGGAGGTCACTTGCGCCATGCGCTTCGACTGACCGATACGCTCGGCATGGTCACGCAGGCCGCGCAGCAGCGCGACGCGCAAGCCCTGCTCATGCGTGCCGCCTTCGGGCGTCGGAATGGTGTTGCAGTAGGACGAGCTGAAGCCGTCTTCGCCGGTCGCCAGCCACGCCACGGCCCATTCCAGCGAGCCGTGGCCGCCATCCCGTGTGATCTTGCCGGAGAAGATCGGCTCGGCGACCAGATCCTTGCCCTCGATCTCGCGGCCGAGATAGTCGCGCAGGCCTCCGGGAAAGCGGAAGACGGCCTCCGCGGCGACGTCACCCTCCGGCTTCAGCAGCGCCGGAGCGCAGCGCCAGCGGATCTCCACGCCACCGAAAAGATAGGCCTTCGAGCGTGCCATCCGGAACAGGCGGGCAGGGGAGAAATGGGCCCCCTCGCCAAAGATCTGCGCGTCGGGATGAAAACGCACCTTCGTGCCGCGCCGGTTGGCGACGCGTCCGACGGTTTCCAACGGCCCCTGCGGGGCCCCGCGCGAAAAGACCTGACGATAAAGCATCTGGCCGCGCGCGACTTCGACCTCGAGCCGGTCGGACAGGGCATTGACGACGGAAACGCCGACGCCATGCAGGCCGCCCGAGGTCTCATAGGCCTTGGAGTCGAATTTTCCGCCGGCATGCAGCGTTGTCATGATGACTTCGAGCGCCGACTTGTCCGGGAATTTCGGATGCGGATCGATCGGGATCCCGCGCCCGTTGTCGGTGACGGCCAGCGAACCGTCCTCGAAGAATTCGACGTCGATGAAGGTTGCGTGGCCGGCGACCGCCTCGTCCATCGCGTTGTCGATCACCTCGGCGAAGAGATGATGCAGCGCGCGTTCGTCGGTGCCGCCGATATACATGCCTGGCCGTCGGCGCACCGGCTCGAGCCCCTCGAGGACTTCGATGGCGGACGCGGTATAGCCGGCCTCGGACAAGGTGCCGTTGCGCGGGACGGAAGGTGAGGCCGATTGCTGCGAAGGCTTGCTCGGGGCGGCCGCATCACGCTTGACCGGCGATGGCTCGGGCGCCCGCTGCGGCTGCTCGCCGCTGCCCTCACCGAAAAGATCGCCATTCTCCGTCATTTCGTTCGCCGATCACCTGATTCGCAGCGCTGATAGAATAGCGCATCCGGGACGTCGCCAGGGCCGGCACTCAAGCCAGCCGCAACGATTGTTCCCCAGACATATAACGAACATCGCTCCGAACAAGCAGGAGAATCGTCGCTCCACCCCTTGCTGTGCACCGAACCCTCAGCCGAGCGAGCGTCGCAGCGGTGTCACGCGAGCATGCCATACGGTGTCGCGGCGGATGGTTCATGTCGCATTAACCCGGCGCGAACGAGAGTGGTGGGGTCGAGATTCGCCAGCTTGCGAATGGCTCTGCAGCTGTCGGAAACTTGGGAAATTGGGAGGCTGTCGTGGTCGCGCGTTCGTCGGTTCCAGGGATGAAGATGGCCGGGCTCGAGCGCACCGCGCGCCTTGCCGGTGAATCCTTTGGTTACGAGGATATGGCGCTGCTGACCGGCTCCCGCTCGATCGATGCCGGCCAGGGCCGCAAATTGTGGTGGCTCGCAGCCTCGGTTGCGCTGATCGGCGTCGTGGCGCTCGCCTTGCGCTGAGGCGGACGCCAACCGACAGGCTTAAACGCGGGCGGAGTGCAGCGTCGGTCGCCTGTCAGTCCCGACGATCGGCGATCAGCCGGTCGTAGAAGGCGAGATGCCTCCGCGCCGCCTCATCCCATGAGGCGGAAAGATTGACACCAATCGCGTCCGCCCTGTGAAGCTGGGCGGCGATGATGGCGTCGGCGAATTCTTCAGGCGCCGCATCGACCCGGCAAAGCACTGTCGCTGGACTATCGATCTTGGTCTTCAGGGAGGGCGACAGGTCGAACTCGTCCCGACGCTCGGCTTCGGTCGAGACCAGCGGGATCGCGAGCTGGCTGACGGCTTGGAAGCTGCCGCGGCGCGTGCTGATGCCGTCGGTGAAAGGCAGCAGGAAGACATCAGCCGCCGAAAGCGTTGCCATCAACTCGCCCTCGTCGTCGATGCGGCCGCGAAAGTCGAGCCAGTCGATGATGCCGAGCTCGCGCGCGAGGGCAAAGAAGGCCTCGCGATCCCTGGGCTTGTCCCAAAGGAAGTCACCACAGACTAGGAGCCGCGCCTTGATGCCACGCTCGTGCAGCGCCTTGACGACGCGCAGCAGCATGTCCGGGCGCTTGCTCGCATAGAGCACGCCGAAATAGCCGATGACGATGTCGGCTCGCATCGTGCCGCTGCCCAGTGCTTTCGTCCGCTCCTCGACGACACGTTCCGGATCGATCTGGGCCGGCATGATGTTCGGGCCGATAGGGATGACCGGGGCAGCGAGCTTCCTCCTTGGCCCGACCAGCGGGGTCTTGAGAAAGCTCTCGCGCTGCTGTTGCGAAACGAAGATGAAGCCGTCGGTCGCGAGGATGTCGGGGATGATCGAGAGGTAGCGCAGCCGGTTGAGCGAGGCCCACTCGTGCAAGGTCGCGACGGTATCCCCCTTGCGCGTCCAGAGCCGCGCCAGCATCAGCGCCGAACCTGGCAGGATCGCGTTCCCCCAGCCTTCGACAGGAAGCTGAAAATGTGCAATCCGGTCCTCGCGCAGAGCCCCGGCGATGGCACGGACGAAGGCTGCGGGCTGGTCGGGCTCTATCGTGTGAAGGGTGGCAAAACCGGGACGCTGCGCGTTGATGGCGTTGGCAAGTCGGCGCGCATAGTCCATCACCGCGCAGGTGACGGGTTTGGCCGAGCCGAAGATGATCACGGAGGGCGTGGGAGAGAGACGGGAGCCAGGCATACGCGTCCTGAATTCGAGCACTTGACCGGCGTTAACTTATCCTGGGCGGCGCGCTGCGTGGGCTGAACCTCAGATCAGTGAACCGAAGCTCGCCACAAGATTGCAGCGTCGTATCGGAACCTTGGCAACTTCCTCGAGCCAGCAGGAATAGCCGAATGTCAGTCGGCTCAGCTCCTGAGCAAGCTTGCCCCGGTGATCTCCAGTTTCGCGCAGAGAGTACAGGGTGTCGTAGCCAGCAGCCTTCAGTTCGGCCCATGCTCCCTCGCCCGCGGTGCTATCGTTGCTCTCGAATGCAACGATCGGGCGATGAGATGAGAAGGTTTGCCGTAGGCCCGCAAATACATCTGCCTCGAACCCCTCGACGTCGCATTTGACAAACCCGACCCGCTTCGCACCCGATGCAATTGCCGGCTCTCGTTGAGCTAGGAATGCGTCGCCCCGGCGGACTGGCAGCACAAGGTCTCCCTGCCCAGACGCGAAGCTGCCGCTCCCATCGTTTCCCTGCTCAAGCAAGGAAAACCTCAACTCGGCATCTGCTTGGCCGAGGCCGACTTCATGAACGCGAATGTTGCCCGTTTGCGAAAGCACGACGTTCGTCTTCAACAGCGAGGCGATAGGAGGATTGGGTTCGAACGATATCACTTCCTCGAACGAATCTGCGAAGTTTATGGAATGATTTCCTATATTCGCGCCGATATCCAGGAAGATGCATGAGCCGAGGTTCCTCTCTTTGAAGAGGGCTTTGAGGAACGCGATCTCGCGACGTTCATACACCCCATTTCCAATGATCGAGATGCCGAGATAGTCCGTTGGGATCACCGCAATCCGAGGATGGGGCGGAAGGTGTTTTCTGCTGCTCGGGACGAGCTTCTTGATCAGAAGGTCATGCGCGCGCTGAACGGCATATGTCAGACGCCCTTCCTTGATCGGCAGCATCGCCGCAATCTCCCCTAACGGCATGGATCGCGACGCATAGCCCCAATCCTCTACCGAACGCTTAATGGGCCCGTGCATCGCTGTCCCCGGCCGCACCTACGCTCGGACATCGTGAGTTATGCACGGTGCATTTGACGTGGATAGGAATACTGACCCATATCGTTCTCGTTATGTTCGATATGGAGATATTCGATGCCATCCTACGCCCTGTTCGACGACGCTGTGGTTGCCCGCACCGCCGCAGCGAGTTCCGGCTGGACTACATTCACCGACCTCCAATCCATATTCGACTACGCCCGCAATCAGGGGAGGCCTCTCTTCTTTCAGCCCGGTGTTTATGACTCGGGCACCGTCACGGTCCTGCCGACGAATGGCGGCGGCAAGCCGTTGCAGGTTCGCGCCATGCCCGGCTCGGTCGTCCTGCGTTTCACAGGAGCGAATACATTCCTTCGGATCGAAGGGCAGAACCAGGTTCGCTTCGAGGGGATTTTCTTCGACGGCCAGAACCGGGCCTTGACAGACTATGTCTCTCAGCGCCCGGCCTTCATCGCAATCGCCGGCAATGCCCAGGACGTCCTGTTCGATAACTGTCAGATCATGAACTCGCCTGGCATTGGAGCCTATATCGCGAGTTCGTCCGGCGCGGTCTTCCGGTCCTGCTATTTCGGCAACCATTCCGTCGGGATCTGGAGCGAGAACGCCCAGATCAAGGCGCTGAACAACACCATTACCGGCATGTTGAACAATGGTATCGCGGTCTGGCGTGACGCGATCACCGGCGACAGCTCGACGATTACGGGCAACTTCATAAACGGCGTCGATACGGTTGGCGGCGGGACTGGGCAAAACGGCAATGGCGTCAGCGTCTTCCGGGCCGTTGGCGTTTCGATCACCGATAACAAGATCTTCAGCGTCAAATTCTCCGCCATCCGCTGCAATGGCGGGGGGCTGCACAACGTCAGCAACAACAATATCTACAACACGCGCGAAGCGGCGATCTTCATCGAGGCGCCGGGTGCCGGAATTGATCTCACGGGTTGCATCGTTTCCAACAACAGCCTCGACACGGTCGGTAGCGGCATTCTCGTCGCCAACTCCGGCCAGTTCTCCGACGGCGTTTCACGCAGCGTCATCGTGGAAGGCAACCGCATCTCCAACGTCACCGACAATCCGATTCCCGATCCCGGCTACTATCCGCCTTCAACGATCGGAAACGGCATCGTCGTCGAGCAGGACTGCGTGGTTTCCGGCAACCTGATTGACGGAGCTGCGCGGGTAGGCATCCAGGCAGGCATCRATACGGCTGCACGCGCGCTGGTGGTTTCCGGGAATTTGGTGCGTAACGCGGCTATCGGTATTGGCGTCTCGAACGAAGCTGTGACGAACAGCGGACGGTCCGTCGTTGTCTCTGGAAACATCGTCAACGGTGCCAGCCTCGGTGGCATCGTGCCGACCGTCTTTACCGGCACCTCCATGAATCGCGTGGGAACGGCCGATTACGGCAATGATCTCGCAACGGCCGTCGGCAGCGTCACCTTCGGGCATAATCGCTACGTCTGAGGGCCCTGTCAGAAAAAAAGCCGGGGCGTTGCCGCCCCGGCGTTTCAGGTGGACCGCGATCTGCCGCGGTCGGGAGGATAGCGGCTGCGCCGGGACGTTCCCGGCGCAGAGCTCTCAGTAGGAGTAGTACATCGCGAACTCGACCGGGTGCGGCGTCATTTCGAAACGCGCCACATCCTGCATCTTGAGCTCGATATAGCTCTCAATGAAGTCGTCGTTGAAGACGCCGCCGGCCTTGAGGAAGGCGTTGTCCTTCTTCAGCGCCTCGAGCGCCTCGCGCAGTGAGCCGCAGACGGTCGGGATCTTCTTCAGCTCGCGCGGCGGCAGGTCGTAGAGATCCTTGTCCATCGCCGGGCCGGGATCGATCTTGTTCACGATGCCGTCGAGGCCGGCCATCAGCAGCGCGGCGAAGGCGAGATAGGGGTTCGCCATCGGATCGGGGAAGCGAACCTCGACGCGCTTGGCCTTCGGCGAAGTCGTCCACGGAATACGGCAGGAGGCCGAACGGTTACGGGCCGAATAGGCCAGCAGCACCGGAGCCTCATAGCCGGGAACGAGACGCTTGTAGGAGTTCGTCGACGGGTTGGTGAAGGCGTTCAGCGCCTTGGCGTGCTTGATGATGCCGCCGATATACCAGAGGCACTCCTGCGACAGGTCGGCATATTTGTTGCCGGCCATGATCGGCTTGCCAGCCTTCCAGATCGACTGGTGSACGTGCATGCCCGAGCCGTTGTCRCCGWAGATCGGCTTCGGCATGAAGGTCGCGGTCTTGCCGTAGCTCTGCGCCACGTTATGGATCGCGTACTTGTAGACCTGCATGGTGTCGGCCATGTGGGTCAGCGTGTCGAACTTCAGGCCGAGCTCATGCTGGGCGGAGGCGACCTCGTGGTGGTGCTTCTCGACCTTGGCGCCCATCGCCGCCATGGCTGCCAGCATCTCGCCGCGCATGTCCTGCGCCGAATCCTGCGGCGGGACGGGGAAGTAGCCACCCTTGGTGGCGATGCGGTGGCCGAGATTGCCGCCTTCGTAATCGGTCATGCCGTTGATCGGCAGCTCGACGTTATCGAGCTTGAATCCGGTGTTGTAGGGGTCGGCCGAGATCTTGACGTCGTCGAAGACGAAGAATTCGGCTTCCGGGCCGACATAGACCGTGTCGCCGATACCGGTCGACTTGAGATAGGCTTCGGCCTTCTTGGCGATGCCGCGCGGATCGCGGTTATAGGGCTCGCCGGTCGCGGGCTCGAGCACGTCGCAGGTGATCACCATCGTCGCTGCCGAGAAGAACGGGTCCATCACCGCCGTCGTCGGATCAGGCATCAGCAGCATGTCGGACTCGTTGATCGCCTTCCAGCCGGCAATCGACGAGCCGTCGAACATCGTGCCCTCGGCGAAGATGTCCTCATCGATCATGGTGATGTCGAAGGTGACGTGCTGCCACTTGCCGCGCGGGTCGGTGAAGCGGAAGTCGACATACTTGACGTCATTGTCCTTGATCGCCTTGAGGACGTCCTTGGCGCTCTTCATCTCAGCATTCCTCTTGAAAGCAGTTTCTCAACATTCATCGATCCGCGGGTATTCGCCCGGCGGACGCCGATTTCGCGGGTTCGGGAATGAAGCCCTCAGATCGCGTCCGCGCCGGTCTCTCCGGTGCGGATGCGGATCGCCCCCTCCACCGACGATACAAAAATCTTGCCATCGCCGATCCGGCCGGTCTGAGCGGCCTTCTTGATGGCTTCGATCGCGCTCTCGACCATCTCGTCGGCCAGCACGATCTCGATCTTTACCTTCGGCAGGAAGTCGACGACGTATTCGGCGCCGCGATAGAGCTCGGTATGGCCCTTCTGGCGGCCGAATCCCTTGGCTTCGAGCACGGTGATGCCCTGCAGCCCGACTTCCTGCAGTGCCTCCTTCACCTCATCCAGCTTGAAGGGCTTGATGATCGCTTCGATCTTCTTCATGCGCCGACCGGCCTCCCTTGCGCGTGGTTGGAAACGGATATTCGTCCGTTCCTCGATACCGCCTGCCGGTCCAATCGTCGATGCACTGAAAATCGGCCTTTCCCGATGGCTCGGAGGCCGGTTCAGCGTTCCGCCGTGGCAGACGAACACTCGCCGTATGTGCTCATAGCATCGGCGCGTGTGCCTCGCCATGAGGGAGCGTGGCAGGTATCGCCTCATGATGAGGCGATATTCCGCCCATAATTTATGCAGATGATCAATCGATAGCCAAACGAGATCCGCGCGCCCGATCTTGCTATGAGCGTCCGGCTTCCGGATGATCGCGCGATGAGCACAGCAGACGAGATCGCCCTTGCCCTGTTGACCCCAACCGAGATGGCGCGCGCCGACAGGGCTGCGATTGCGGCCGGAACGACGGGGCCCGTCCTGATTGAGCGAGCGGGCAGGGCGGTCGCCGATGCCGTCAGCCGGCGGGCCCTACCCGGACAGGCCATTCTGGTTCTCTGCGGTCCTGGCAACAATGGCGGGGACGGGTTCGTCGCAGCCCGTCTCCTTCGCGAGCGCGGTTTCGGGGTGACGCTTGCCCTGTCGGGTGACCGTGAAGCCTTGAAGGGCGATGCCCTTGCGATGGCGCAGGCCTGGACCGGTGAGGTCATGCCGATTTCCTCTGCCGCTCCCGAGCGGGCAGCCATCGTGGTCGACGCCCTTTTCGGTGCTGGCCTCGATCGGCCGCTGGCCGGCGACGTCGCCGCCGTGGTGCAACGTGTCAACGCCTCGGCAGCTGCGGTGATCGCCGTGGATGTCCCCAGCGGCCTTTCGGGGGAGACCGGACGCGCTGATGGAGCGGTCACAAGGGCCGATGAGACGGTCACGTTCTTTCGCCTCAAGCCGGGGCATCTGCTTTATCCCGGGCGTGGATTATGCGGCGTGGTGACGCTTGCCGATATCGGCATCACGGCGGAGGTGGCATTTGGCAAGGGCGCCCTGGAGGCGCGAACTTTTCGCAACGAACCGCCGCTATGGCGCGCCGAGTGGCCGCACCACGCGGTCGATACCCATAAATACAAGCGCGGCGCGGTGCTCGTTCTGGCGGGCGGGCTTGCAGGGGTTGGCGCGCCCAGACTCGGGGCGCGTGCCGCGCTGCGCATTGGCGCCGGCCTGGTGACGATTGCGTGCCGGCCCGAAGCCCTTGCCGCGCATGCCGCCCGCGGCCCGGATGCGCTGATTCAGCGGGCAGCTGCCTCGGCAGCCGATATAGAAACTCTGCTGGCCGAGAAACGGCTCGGCGCAGTCCTCGCCGGCCCGGCACTCGGGCTTGACGAAACGGCTCGGGAAGCCGTCCTTGCCGCGCAGCGCTCGCGTGTTCCAGCGGTATTCGATGCGGACGCGCTCACCCTGCTGGCAGCGGAAACCACGTCCGTCCCGATCGGCTCGAGGATCAGGCCGAGCGGCGCAGCTTGCGTACTTACGCCGCACGAAGGGGAATTCGAGCGCCTCTTTGCCTCGTCTGCGGACGTGATGGCTGCTCCGTCTAGGCTCGAACGGGCGCGCCGCGCTTCGGCGGCCACCGGTGCGGTCGTCGTCCTGAAGGGGCCGGACAGCGTCATTGCCGAGCCCGGTGGAAGGGCCGCGATCAACATGACCGGCAGCCCGGACTTGGCGACGGCTGGGTCCGGTGATGTCCTGGCCGGCCTCATCGCGGGGCTGTTGGCCCAGGGCATGCCAGCCTTCCAGGCCGCCTGCGCCGCCGTCTGGCTCCATGGCAAGGCCGCGGAACGGTTTGGTCGTGGCTTGATCGCGGATGATCTGCCGGAAGCTGTCCTGCCCGTTCTCTCCGAGCTGCCTGCTCGTCGAGATGGTAACGTCCATTAGCTGGCGAACAACTTTGGAGATCGCCGGCCCGCTGCTTTGCAGGCCGGGATGTCTGGTGGCCAATTAGCGGCTGGCATAGGTCACGGCCGGTGCCGCCGTGAGTTGTTCCTTCGTCATGCTGATGACGCCATGGTCCGGGTACATCATCGGACCACGCGGAACAGGCGCAGCCGCTGTCGGAGCCGTGGCCGGACCGCTCGTGCTGCCGCTTCCTCCTGCGGGGGCAGGGGCAGGGGCCGGAGCGGGAACCACCATCGGCTCTTCGCTCCACGTCACCTGTTCGAAGGGGATCGCAACATCCTTCGATCCGATGCCAAGAAAGCCGCCGACGCCGACGGTCACCATCTCGACCTTGCCTGCCTTGTCGAACAGGACTTCCGTCACATCACCGACCTTCTTCTTGTCGGAGCCGTAGATATCGACACCGATCAGCTTGGACGCACGCCACTTCCCCTGGCCTGCGAGGTTGTTCTCTGGCGGCTTGGGGCGCTCCACGGCGGGGGCCGGAGCCGAAGGAGCTGCCGAGGGGGCGTTCGATGAGGGCGCACTGGTCTGCGAGATCGCGGTCGTCGCAAACATGACAGCTCCGACGGCCGTCAGCGCGATTGAATGCTTGAACATCGCTTCCTCCATTCAGGAACCGCAATTGCGGCTTGAGCGGAAAACGTCGGAATCCGGATTTGGTTCGCCAAAACCCTCCCTTTCGACGCGGGACATTGCCATGCGCTTGACGCATGGGCATGCCTGAAGGAGGGCGTCGGGACGGGGCCTGCAGGGCTGTTGCGCCTTGCTGCGCCCCGCGATCCTGTCATGCTTCTATCGTCGGATTGCTGCCGCCGGGCGAGCAGTCCGTCGCGAGAGCGGACGGGAGTATGCCATGCCTGCAGCCGAGCCGAGGACGCCCCTGACCATCCATCTGAGTGCTGCCGAACTGACTGCGCTCGATCGCTATCTGCGGGAAATCCAGTCACGTCGATCGCGTGAAGAGGCTGTCGCCGAGATTGTGGCGCGCTGGGCGACGGGGCAGGGGCTGTTGCCTGATCCGAACGACAAGGACGGGCTTGAGCTGGACGAACTCAACGCCAGCAATGACGCCTAGGATCGCGCCGGCACTAAGGGCGTGGCCGTGCGCGTACGGTTCCGTCCGGCGTTCTTGGCTGCGTACAGAGCCTGATCCGCGCGGCCGATCGCATGTGCGAGCGTCTCGCCACGGCGAAGCTCGGCAATGCCGAAACTGCAGGTCACCGTCCGATCGGGCGGCAGCCTGGGAAACGAGATCCTGGCGATTTCGCCCCGCAGGCGTTCCGCGAAATGGAAGGCTTGTTCTGCGGTCGTATCTTTGAGCAGGATGACGAATTCTTCGCCTCCCACGCGACCGACGGCATCGTTGCTGCGAACGGCGCTCCGGATGGAGGCTGCAATCGCGATCAGCACGGCGTCCCCGGCCGCGTGGCCATAGGCGTCGTTGATGCTCTTGAAATGATCGATATCGCAGGCGACGACGCTGAGCACCAATGGATGACGCGCCGCGCCCAGAGATTGAAACCGGCCTTGCAGGCCGCGCCGGTTCAACGCCCCCGTGAGCGGATCGGTATCGCGCTCCTTGCGCAGCCGGGCCGTCACATCCAGCCCTATGACGAGGAGCAGCCCAAGGCCCATCCCGACCCCGAAGACCGAGGCACTGAATTGCACCCAGGTCCAGAATCCGGACTGCAGGAACCCCGAAGCGGATGTTGCCGCGGCCAATTCGCTCGTCAGCAGCGTACGCAGGAAGAAATGCAGGCCAAACACCAGAACCAGCCAGAAGATTATCCTGTCGGTCGCGCTTCCCCGAGCAAGCGACCGCATGATCCAGGCGGCTGAGACGATGATGCCGCCGAGGCCGAAGCTCACGATATGGATGCGCACGATGAGGTTGCGGTCAATGTAATAGAAATAGCCGAGCGCGCCCATCACTGCGGCAAACCAGATGGTGAGGAACCAGCGAGAAGGGCGCCGGCCGGAGCGCACCATCACGCCAGTCACGAAGCCCAGCGTGCCGGAAACATAGAGCATTCCGTACAGCATCGTGTTCAACCCGAAATCGGCTGGAGTCCGTGTTGTCTGGACGAGCATCCCAAGGCCAAAGGCCAGGAACGCATGCGCAAAATGGAGCAGATACCAGCTTCGGCGCTCGGCCAGCCAGACGGCGCAGAAGGTTGCTGCGAACAGAAACAGAATGGCCGTTGGTACGAGATTCACGATGATCTGACTGCAGAGGCTGTCCGGTTCGAGATGCTGCTGCTCTCTACTGCCCCTGGGTAAACAATTCGCCGTCGCCGGATGTTCTGTCTGGCTCGCGAGCATCACTATCGGGGAGGGCGGCGACCCCAGAAGCAAGGGAGTGCGACGGCCCACGAAGGTGCTGAAATTGATCATCCGCCGGCCAGTTGCTACGGGAGCGCATGCCTGATGATCCCTTTCAGACCGTCGCGGAGCGGACCCTGCAGCGAGCCGATGTGGCAGCTCTCTCTGAGCTGCGCATACCGCACCATGTGATCGCGTGCGATCTTGATGAGGCGGACCTGTCGGGGCTCGATCTGTCGGGTTGGCTCTTCGAACGGTGCAGCCTCAAGCGCGCGAAGCTGAGAGGTACGAAACTCGAGCGGGTGCGATGGCTCGGCTGTCGGGCGGCCTTCGCAGATTTCATGGGGGCCGATCTATCGGACGGCCGGGTTCAGTCGGGAGATTTCAACAACGCCGTTCTGCGCCGGACGACACTGGTCTCGGCGTCCTTCGCGGGCTGCAAATTGACTGGCGCGGATTTGTCCGAAGCAAGGGCATTGGACTGCCGGTTCGAGGAGGTCCTGCTCGTCAGCGCGAAGCTTCCGTCGTTCAGCTTCCGCAAGACCACGCTCAGGAAAATCGATTTTAGCCAGTCGGACCTGAGGAAATGCGATTTCCGGGATGCTGTCTTCGAGGATTGCAGTCTGATGGATGCGGCACTGACCGGCTCGCGCTTCGAGGGGGCTGATCTTCGTGGCGCTGATCTGGGCGGACTGAGGCTGGTTGACGCCACGCTCTTTCGCGGCGCCACGATCTCTCGCCAGCAGGCTGGCCAGCTGCTCGCGGAATTGGGCTTGAAGGTGCGCTAGGGGGGCAGCCTCCGTGGGGCATCTCGGGGAAGTGTCGCCCTAACGTTCCCGGGGACGCCAGCGCCTCGGGCTGCTGCGGGGCTCCCTTCGATCGGGAGCCTTGAGAGCGTCACACAAGGATGTTTAGGCGGGGTATGAACGCCTTTCTTACTCTTGCCGTTGCCATCGTCGCCGAGGTCATCGCCACCTCGGCTCTCAAAGCGTCGGAGGGGTTTTCAAAACTGGGACCCACGGCCGTCGTTGCGATCGGATATGGCGTCGCGTTCTACTTCCTGTCACTCACCTTGAGGAGCATGCCCGTCGGGATCGCCTATGCTGTCTGGTCGGGCGCAGGTATCGTCCTGATCTCGGCGGTGGGGTGGTTTGCGTTCGGCCAGAAGCTCGATCTCTGGGCGGTGGTCGGAATGGGCCTGATCGTGACGGGCGTCCTGGTCGTGAACATCCTCTCCTCCTCTGGCGGGCATTGAGCGCTTTTGCGGCCTGGCTAATTTGGCGCCCTGGCGCGCGGCCATAGCGCCAATACCAAGCATCCACTAGTATAGGGGCAACGGGATCACCGGTTTGCCGCCCGCAAACAGTGCCGTCACTTATGTGGTTGTGTTCGGATGCCAAAATCCCCACGACGAACAGCGATGGCGATTTCACCCAGCACCAGACGGGACCAAGAACGTTGAGACTGCTCGCGCGCCTCTTTCAGAGATTCCTCGTTCTCTGCCTGGGCGTCGTCAGCGTTTGGCTGATCGTCTTCGTCATTTTCGATACGGCAGACCACAGGCTGCCATGGATCCTGGCGGCAAGCCTGACCTACGGTCTGGCTGCCTATGTCATTTTGCCAAACGTGGTTCGAATGGGCCTGAAGGTTCTTCACCGCAGATTGATCCCCCGATACACGATCACCGGAGATGGTCTGCCCGGAGACCCTGTAAACCTCGTCCTCATCGGCACTCTTCAACAACTGCGCGATGCGTTTGCAGCAGCGGGCTGGTCGACGGCCGATCGCTTGGGGATAGCCAGCTCCTGGCGAATGATACGAGCGTTTCTGCTGAACTCGACCTATCCGACCGCTCCTTTCAGCACCCTCTATCTCTTTGGACGCAGGCAGGACATCGGCTTCCAGGAGCCCATCGACAACAGCCCGCGCAAGCGCCATCACATCCGCTTCTGGGCGCTGAGCCTCGCCCATTCCGAGGACGATATGACGGGAGCGAGCTTCTGGTTGAATACCGATAAGCCAGCGACCGACCGGCCTGTGTTATGGGTCGGCGCTGGTACCCGGGACACTGGGCTATCTCTGACCCGGCTGACGTTCCAGGTGACCCATGCGACCGATTCCGACACGAATGCGGAGCGCAACTACATAGTCGCCCAGTTGAAGGCAAAGCAGATGATCGGTGATGTCGTATTGCATCAATCCGGTACACGTTTGCAAACCGGAAAGGTCAACCACTACATTACCGATGGCGAGATCGCCTTCGCCAGCCTGATCGTGAACTGAACTGAACGGAGCGCTGCGCTCTCGCTGCTTTCTCCTGGGGCGGGCGCAACGAAGCCGGCAATCGAGTTCGAAACCGCATGTGCGCAGAACGTCGATGAGGATCGCGCAACCAGCCAAGTTCTGGATTGCGGTCTCAGTGGTCGCCTTGGTTGCGCTGGTGCTGTTGCGCCAAATCCTGCTGCCGTTTGTGGTCGGCGCTTTGCTTGCCTATCTGCTCGTCCCGGTGGTCGACAGAATGGAACGGTTCGGCATGAATCGTTCCCTTGCAGCTCTGACCGTCTTCTTGCCGCTGGTTGCGGGCTTCATTGCCTTTCTCCTGGTGATGCTCCCGGCCATCATTGGCGAGTTCCGATTTTTCGTTGAGGAATTCCCCCGCTACCTCACGCGGCTCCAGTCGCTCGTGAGCGATGCGAGCGGCCCCTGGCTGCACAATGTCATGGGCGGCGAACTCCACCTCGAGCAATCCCCCGCCGATCTCGCCAAGTCGATGGGTAGCAGCTGGCTCGACAGCTTCCTTCGCTCGTTATGGTCAAGTGGGCTGGCCCTGGTTTCCCTTCTCTCGCTGCTCGTGGTGACGCCGATCATCGCCATCTATCTCGCCATCGACTGGCACCGCATGATGGCGGCGGTCGATGGCTGGTTTACCCCGGCGTATCGCGACGATGCTCGGGCACTGGCGCGCGAAATCCACGATACGATCGCTGGCTTCGTGCGCGGCCAGGTGGTCATCTGCTTCGTTCTGGCCGTGCTTTATGCATCAGCCCTGAAAGTGGTCGGGCTCAACCATGCCATTGTGATCGGGCTCACCGCCGGTCTCATCAGTTTTGTTCCCTATTTCGGCGCGGCGACGGGGTTCTTCGTGGCGGCCTGCGTTGCCCTGGCCCAGTTCTGGCCGAATTGGGTGCCTGTCGCTGTCGTGGGCGGCATCTTCATCGTCGGAGAAATGCTTGCCGATTATGTGCTGTCACCGCGCCTCATCGGCCGTCGGGTCAACCTCAACCCGGTCTGGATGATGTTCGCGCTGTTCGCCTTTGGATGGCTGTTCGGCTTCATCGGCGTGCTGCTGGCGATACCACTTGCGGCATCGCTGGGTGTGATCCTGCGTTTCGCGTGGCGGCGGTCTCTGGCAAGCTCGGGGCATCAGGCCCCAGACAGGCCTGGCTCAGAATGACGAGAAGGCCGGGACAGGATCGATAAGCGGCGTGGCCTGTCGCCGAGGATGACGGCGAACCGGGCCTGTCCCATTTGGACCAATCGCGCGGCGCGATTTTCCGCGCCTTCTTCAAGCGTTCCTGTACGAAGAAGCGGAGCTTCAGTGCTGGGCGAAGGCCGCAGCCAAACACGATGCCGGGCGTTCGACGGCTTAGGCCCATGGCCAGCATCCGCAGCGACAGTCAATAATGCCGTCTGCAACCCGACATCTTGATCGCACTGCGACGGCGGACAGGAGACGCCGCTGCATGCGCACATGCAGCCGGAACGGATTTACGGTCAGGCCACAGATTTGGGCTGAAATCGAGCGCGCCGCCAACGTGGGATACATGACGGGGCAAGCCCGCTCACATCCATTGAACGATCATCCCAGGCCCTAGCTGGTGAATGTCGATCTCCGCATCGCTCAGGCGGCGCTGCAGCTTCAGTTTGAAGTTGGGCAACAAGGCAGAATGATTGGCCAATAGTGCGACGGCGGCCTCGCCTGATTCTGCTGCGACGAAGAAGACCTGGCGGGCGCTGTCGCCCTCCGACGTCACTTCGATCTGGAATGCCTTCAAATCCATGGACCCCACCCCTGCCTCGCTGACGAGGCGGTAGCACGCTCCTCAACTCGCAGCCACCGACCGACGCTCCGATCTTTGCATCGCTATGTATGGCTGGGGCGAATTGGGATGAAAATTAGAGCCGCAAGGGGGAGCGCATTTCGCTATTTCAATGCGTTACAGCAAGGAACGGCTGGCAAGCATAAGTGGCGGAAGGGGTGGGATTCGAACCCACGGTGGGCTTGCACCCACGGCGGTTTTCAAGACCGCTGCCTTAAACCACTCGGCCACCCTTCCGGTTGGCCTGTCATTGCCGGGTGCGAGGCGTTTTTGCAAGTGCGATGACGTCAGGCCGAGGCGAGTTCCCCTTTGCAGTGTCTGGATCAGCCCCCCGCGAGCATGTGAGTCGGGTTGAGGCCGGGCAGGCCGAGCGCCCGGCCGCCCCGAACTGGCGAGCTCTGTGCCGGATTTGCCGGAGGTCCGCTTCCAGGGCGTCTTGGCGGCCCTTTGGCCGCCGATAGGGCCATTCCCAGCGGAAAAACACCACCGAAAGTCGCCAAATGACAGCGTTGCATTGTGGCAACGCCTGTCCGAAAAATGGCGGCGGAATGGTCGCGGGTTGACACTTGCCGCATTTCGGACACCTTTGTGCCCGCTCAAGGGCATCCTAGATGCCGGATCGGGGCATTCGCGCTCGGCGAGTCGCCCGTTTAACGATCCCTTTACAGGATTGACCGAAAACTTCGGCTTCGCCGCAGGATGCGGCTTGGCCGGGCGATGGCTTTCGGCACAACGACGGACGACCATAATGATGCGAGGCGCAAGCTCTTCGGCTCCGGCATTGGCCCATGTGGTAACCGACTCGGACAGAGCTTCCGCTTCCTCTCCCCTTGCTCTTCGTGCCGCGCGACTTGGTTGCGTGGCGCTCGCAGGTCTCCTCCTTGCCAATTGCGCGAATGATCAGGTTGCGCGCCGCAAGTCGAAGGAGATTGGCGCATTCCCCTCATCGAAATACGGCCCCGCCAGCCCCCGGGTTGTCGCGGACGGCCAGCCCGTTCCGAAGGGCGGCGGCCGCGAACTCGTCGGCAAGTCCTATTCCGTCGCGGGCAAGCGCTATACGCCTTATGAGAAGCCGGTCGGCTACACCGCGGTTGGCACCGCGTCCTGGTATGGCGAGGCCTTCCATGGCCGCCGCACCGCCAATGGCGAGGTCTATGACCGCGAAGGCATCAGCGCCGCGCACCCGACCATGCCGCTGCCGGCGTATGCCCGCGTCACCAACCTCCTGAACAACCGCTCGATCATCGTCCGCGTCAATGATCGTGGCCCTTACCATGGCGGCCGCGTCATGGACGTGTCGCAGAAGACGGCCGACGCGCTGGCCTTCCGCCACCTCGGCACGGCTCGTATCAAGCTCGAATATCTCGGCCAGGCCTCGCTTGGCGGCTCCGACGACCGGCTTCTGCTTGCAACCCTGCGAACGGATGGTATGCCGGCTTCGATTCCCGGCACCAGCGCCCCGACCATGGTCGCGAGCAACGCCGCGGTTGCCACCAACCGCACGGCGAGCCCGGATCTCGAGGACCCGCGCGACGAGCAGGCTCGCCAGCCTGTCGTCGAGGCCCCGGCGGCTCCGCATCCGGTCGTGCAGGCCTATGCGCCGCAACCCGTCCGCACCATCGCGCCAGGCACTCCTGTCGCCGCAACGCTGGTTTCGACCTCGTCGAGTGCCGGCATCCCGGTCCGCGGCGCTCCGCTGCCGCCGAACCGTCCCTTCGACCTCGACACCATCGCCAATGCTGCGACCCCGGTTCTGCTCCGCCCGGCCGTCCTGCCGCCACGGCCGCCGGCATTGCGCACCGCCAGCCTGTTCGCCGCTCCCGAGCGCGCCCCGGCCGAGCGTTTCGCGCGGAATAACCCGCTGGCACGGGATCTGGTTCCGCAGACATTGCGGCCATTATCCCGCAATTGACGCGTATCGGGCTTGACCGGCTGAGCCCCGCTCTGCTTCAGATCGGGGCATGAACCCGCCCCGCTATCGCAATTCGATCGCTACGAGATTTGCGGCCGCCACACGCGCGGCGCTGGCGGCTCTCTTTGTCCTGGCGGCTTCGGCTCCCGCGCTGGCCCAGAGCTTCCAGTCGCTCGCTCCACACGCGATTCTGCTCGATTCGGCCACCGGCGCGGTGCTTTACGAGAAAGCCGCGGACGAGCTCATGGTCCCGGCGAGCCTTGCCAAGCTTGCGACTGTCCTGGTGGCATTCCAGGAAATCGCGCAGGGCCGGCTCACTCTCGACAGCGAGATCGGCATTTCCGAGAACGCCTGGCGCAAGGGCGGCGGCATTTCCGGCGGCTCGACCATGTTCGCGTTGGTCCATAGCCGCATCAACCTCTCCGATATCCTGCAGGGCATCATCGTCCAATCCGGCAATGACGCCTCGATTGCGCTCGCCGAGGCGATCGCCGGAGATGAGGCGAATTTCGCGCGGTTGATGACCGAGCGGGTGCGTGCGCTCGGCCTGACCAAGTCGGTCTTCCGCAATGCGACCGGCATGGGCGACCCCGAGCAGAAGGTCACTGCCCGCGAGTTGGCGCGGCTGGCGGATCACATCATCAAGACCTACCCGGAGCTCTACAAAATCTTCGGGCAACGCGAGTTTACCTGGAACAAGATCAGGCAGCAGAACCGCAATCCGCTGCTGACCATGGATATTGGCGCTGACGGCCTGAAGACCGGCAATATCGATGAAGCCGGGTTCGGCCTGGTCGGTTCGGCGGTGCAGAAGGGGCAACGGCTGATCGTCGTGGTGAACGGGCTGAAGTCGGGCCGCGACCGTGCGCAGGAAGCGCGCAAGCTGCTCGAATGGGGCTTTCGCTCGTTCGAACCCCGCCAGCTCTTCGCCGATGGCGAGATCGTCGGCGAGGCCAGCGTCTACGGTGGAGCCAAGGGGCGGGTCGGGCTCAAGGCCAAGGGCCCGGTGAGCCTGCTGCTGCCGCGCGGCAGCAGCGACCGGTTGAGCGCGCGCATCACCTATCGTGGGCCGCTGACCGTTCCCGTCCAGGAGGGCGCCGAGGTCGGGCGGCTCCTTGTCACACGCGGTGAAATAAAGACGCTGGACATTCCACTCTACGCGGCCGAGACGGTCGAGGCCGGCAGCCTGCAGAGCCGCGCGCTCGATGCGCTGATGGAGGCTGCCACTGGCTGGGTGCGCAAGGCGCTCGGCAGGACCTGAGCGGCACGTGTCATGACAAAGGGACGTTTCATCACGCTTGAGGGCGGAGAAGGGGCCGGCAAGTCGACGCTGGCGCGCGCGCTCGCCACGCAGCTCGAGGCCGCGGGCATCCGTTCGGAGTTGACGCGCGAACCCGGTGGTTCGCCCAAGGCGGAAGCCATTCGCGAAGCCATTCTGTCGGGCCGGGTGAAGCATCATGGGCCCTTCATCGAAGCGCTGATGTTCTCGGCCGCCAGAATCGACCATATCGACCAGCGCATCCGGCCGGCACTTGCGCGGGGCGACTGGGTGATTTGCGACCGTTTCATCGATTCGACGCGGGTCTACCAGGGCACGCTTGGGCGCATCGATCCCAAGCTGCTGGCGGAACTGGAACAGGTCACCATCGACGGCCTTACGCCGGATCTGACGCTGATCCTCGATCTCGACCCCAGGGTCGGCCTCGCTCGCGCCGCCCGTCGGCGGGCGCCCGGCGAGGGCAAGGACCGCTTCGAGGGCGAGGCGCTCGCCTTCCATCGCAGCTTGCGCGCGGCCTATCTTGCAATCGCCGAAGCCGAACCGGCGCGCTGCTCGGTGCTTGATGCGACGCTCGCTCCGGAGGATCTGGCCCAGGCCGCCTGGGCGGTCGTGCGCGAGCGCCTGCCGCTGAACCAGGACGCCTGATGCGCGAGAGCAGCAACGAACCGGACCGCCTTCCCGATGCGCCGCATCCGCGCGAGACGCTGGCGCTCGTCGGACATGCGCGCCAGGAGCGGAGTTTCCTGGATGCGCTGCGCTCAGAGCGCCTGCATCACGCCTGGCTTCTCGGCGGTCCCGAAGGCATCGGCAAGGCGAGCTTTGCCTATCGTGCGGCGCGCTTCCTGCTGGCTTCGGGCGATCCGCTGGCGCGCGCCGGCTCGGTGGAAAGCCTGGCGATGCCGGAAGAGGATCCGGCGACGCGGCGCGTGATGGCCCAGTCGCATCCCGACCTGCATCTGCTGCGGCGAACGGTGAAGCCGGACGGCAAGGGCGTGACCAGCAATATCCCAGTCGATTCCGTCCGCCGCGTCATCGACCGGTTCGGAACGAGCGCGGCCGAAGGCGGTTGGCGTGTCTGCATCGTCGACAGTGCCGAGGACATGGATCGCTCCAGTGCCAATGCGCTGCTGAAACTGCTCGAGGAGCCGCCGCCGCGCGCCCTTTTCCTCATCGTTGCCCATGCGCCCGGACGGGCGCTGCCGACCATCCGCTCGCGCTGTCGGCTGCTGACATTTGATGCGCTGGACGAAGGCGCGGTTGCCGAGGCCGGCCGGCTGGCGCTTGAGCGGATGGGATCGCCGTTCGACGCCTCCGCATTGATGCGCGCCGCAGCACTCGCGGACGGTTCCGTACGGCGTGCCCTGACCTATGTCTCCCCGGAGACGCTGGCGCTGGTCGAGGCCGTCAGGGCGCGTCTCGATGCCTTGCCGGGCGTCGATCTCACCGCGCTGCTCGCGCTGGCGGAAGATGTCGCGGGCCGCGCCGGCGAGAGTGATTTCGCGATCATGATCGACACCATTCAGAGCTGGCTCGCCGCGCATCTCCATGCGCATGCCCATGCCGGCGCGGCTCGCCTTGCACCGCTGGCGGAGGTATGGGAGAAGCTGGGTCGCGCGGCCCGCGAGGTGGAAACCTACAATCTCGACCGCCGGCCGCTCGTGATCTCTATGTTTCATGATCTGTCGGAGGCTGTTCGCCGGTCGCGCGCAGCTTGAAAGCGAACCGTCCGGACTGAACGATGGCCCAGGCCCCGAAATTCTATCTGACCACCGCCATTCACTACACGAATGGCCCGCCGCATATCGGGCACGCCTATGAGATGGTGGCCTCGGACGCGATTGCGCGTTTCAAGCGGCTGGACGGCTATGACGTCTTCGCCATGACCGGCACAGACGAGCACGGCCAGAAGGTGCAGCGCACCGCCGGGCAGAACGGGCTCGACGCGAAATCCTATGTCGATCAGGTGGCCCAGCGCTTCCAGGAGATGGAACAGACGCTCGGCTGTTCCTTTGACCGGTTCATCCGCACCACCGATCCGGATCACCTGCCGTCGACCCATGAGCTCTGGCGGCGCATGGAGCAGGCCGGCGACATCTACCTTGCCAAATATTCCGGCTGGTATTCCGTGCGTGACGAGGCCTTCTACGGCGAGGAGGAAACCACCCTCCTGCCGGACGGCACGCGGCTGGGCGGGCAGGGCACTCCGGTCGAATGGGTCGAGGAGGAGAGCTATTTCTTCCGCCTGAAATCCTTCCAGGAGCGGCTGCTGAAGCTCTACGAGGACGTGCCGGATTTCATCTCGCCGGCAACGCGCAAGAACGAGATCGTCAGCTTCGTGAAGGGCGGTCTCGAGGATCTTTCGATCAGCCGTACCACCTTCGACTGGGGCCTGCCGGTCCCAGGTGACCCAAAGCATGTGATGTATGTCTGGGTCGACGCGCTCAATAATTACGTCACCGGCTGCGGCTTCCCCGACGAGACCAATCCGCGCTGGCACTATTGGCCCGCCGATGTGCACATCATCGGCAAGGACATCGTGCGCTTTCATACGGTTTACTGGCCGGCTTTCCTGATGTCGGCCGGGCTGCCGCTGCCGAAGCGCGTCTTCGGCCATGGCTTCCTGCTCTCCAAGGGCGAGAAGATGTCGAAATCGCTCGGCAATGTCGTCGATCCATTCGGCCTCGCCGAGACCTATGGCGTCGACCAGCTGCGCTATTTCTTCCTGCGCGAGGTCTCTTTCGGCCAGGACGGCAACTACAGCCACGAGGCCATCATCGGGCGCATCAATGCCGATCTTGCCAATGATCTCGGCAATCTGGCCCAACGTTCGCTCTCGATGATCGCCAAGAACTGCGAAGGCAAGGTGCCGGTGCAAGGCGCATTGAACGAGGGCGACGAGGCCATGCTCGCTCTTGCCGATGGCGCGCTCGCCAAGGCACGGGCAGCGATGCAGGATTTTGCCCTGCACGTCGTGCTCGCGGAGATCTGGGCGCTGGTGGCGGAGGCAAACCGCTATTTCGCGGCCAATGAACCCTGGCGGCTGAGCAAATCGGATCCCGCCAGGCGCGACACCGTGCTCTATGTCACGGCGGAAGTGCTGCGCCAGGTCGCAATTCTGACGCAACCGGTGATTCCGAGCTCGGCCGGCAAGCTGCTCGACCTGCTTGCGGTCGGCGCGGAGGCCCGCAGCTTCGCGAGCCTGGGCGAAGCCGGGCGTCTCGCCAGCGGCACAGTTCTGCCTGCACCGAGCGCGATCTTCCCGCGCTATGTCGAGCCCGATGCCGGGCAGGTGGCCTGATGTTGATCGATACCCATTGCCATCTCGACTTTCCGGATTTCGCCGAGGATCTCGCGGCCTATGTCGCGCGGGCCGAGGCGGCAGGGGTCTCGCGGATGGTGACGATCTCGACACGGGTTTCGCGCTTCGGGACCTATGCCGGGATCGCCGAACGCTTCGCATCGGTGTGGTGCACCGTCGGCACGCATCCGCACGGCGCGCATGAAGAGCTCGACGTCACGGCCGACCAGCTTGCCAGGTTGGCGGAGCACCCGCGCTGTGTCGCAATTGGCGAGGCCGGGCTCGACTATCACTACGACAAGAGTCCGCGCGATGCGCAGGCGCAGGGGCTGCGCACGCACATTGCCGCAGCGCGCATGACCAGGCTTCCGCTCGTCATCCACGCTCGCCAGGCCGACGAGGACATGATCGCGATCCTGCGTGAAGAGACGGAGATGGGCGCTTTCCCGGCCATCCTGCACTGCTTCACGGCAGGTCCGGAACTGGCTCGGGTCGGCGTCGAGCTCGGACTCTACGTGTCCTTCTCCGGGATTCTGACCTTCAAGACCTCAGAGGATCTGCGCCAGATTGCGCGCGATATCCCGATTGATCGGCTTCTGGTCGAGACCGATGCGCCCTATCTCGCCCCGGTCCCGTTCAGGGGAAAGCGCAACGAACCGTCTTACGTCGTTGAAACGGCGAAGACTCTCGCCGACGTGAAAGGAGTCTCCTTCGACGAGATCTCGCGCGTCACGACGGAGAATGCGCGACGCTGCTATTGGAAGATGGATCACGCGGCGCCTGTGGCGCAGGTCGCCTGAGCAGCACGCCCAAGATGGCCCTGACGATCACGATCCTCGGCTGCGGTTCTTCTGGAGGCGTACCCCGGCCGGGCTCGGGCTGGGGGGCCTGCGATCCGAAGAACCCGAAGAACCGGCGTCGGCGCTGCTCGATCCTTGTCGAGCGCAATGGCGGCAACGGGACGACCAGGCTGATCGTCGATACCACGCCGGATCTGCGCGAGCAGTTGATCGATGCCGAGGTCAAGCATCTCGATGCGGTGCTCTTCACTCATGACCATGCCGACCACACCCATGGCATCGACGATATGCGGGCGCTGGTGCTGCATATGCGCAAGCGGATTCCGGTCTATGCGGATCCGGTAACGGCCGCGACCTTGCGGACGCGCTTCGGCTATATCTTCGAGACGCCGCCCGGCAGCCTCTATCCGCCGATCCTCGAGATGCAGTCGATGCTGGCCGGCGAACCGCTGACGATCGAGGGGGCAGGGGGCGGTATTTGCGCGCGCCCCATCGCGCTGGAGCACGGGCCGGGTTACGAGGCTCTCGGCTTCCGCTTTGCCGATCTCGGTTATGTACCTGATGTCAGCCTGATGCCGCCCGAGGCCAAGGCCACCCTGGCCGGCCTCGACGTGCTGATCCTCGACTGCTTGCGCGAGACGCCGCACCCGAGCCATTTCAGCCTGTCGCAGGCGCTGGAGGCAATTGCCGAACTGGCCCCCAGACGCGCGGTGCTGACCAATCTCCATATCGACCTGGACTATCAGAACCTGTCCAAGCGCTTGCCTGCGCGCATCGCTGTCGCCTTCGACGGCATGAGCCTGACGGTCGACGGCTGAGGCGAGAAGAGGGCACCCCGCCCCCGGTTCGGCCTCAGGCAGCGTTCTGGTGGTGCCATTCGTCCAGATAGGCCAGCACGGTCTTCAGGTCCGACACATCGACATAGCGGCGGCCGAGATCGCGCAGATTGTCCCTGTGTGGCTGCTCCTCGATATCCCCGACGCAGTCCTCAGGCACGATGGTGCGGTAGCGATAGCTGAAGGAATCGATCGAGGTCGCGCGAATGCAGCCGCTGGTGTTGCAGCCGGTGACGATCACGGTATCGACGCGTTCCTTGGTGAAATAATCGCTGACACCGGTATTGAAGAAGATCGACGGACCCTTCTTGCACACGGTCAGATCATAGGACGCATCATAGATGCGTGGATCATGGGCGACGCTCGGATGGTCGTGCAGGAAGGTCTCGCGCACGGCCGTGATCTTCCAATAGGGCATTTCCCGCTCGTTCATATAGGCGGTGTTGCAGTTGGCGACCGGCACATTGTAACGGCGCGCGACCTCGAGCAGAGTTGCGGTGTTCTCGAGGGCACGCATGACCAGCGGTGCACCGCCCAGCGGATACTGCGGATCGGTAAAGCCCTTCTGGAAATCGACCACGACAATGCCTGGCTTCCTGCCGAACCCGACCGGGATCTCGCCATAGCTGCGGTTCTGGTAATCGTCGCTCATCGCGGCTCTCCCTGCTTGCTGGCATGTTGTCGAGGTCATCCTTGATTGCACTAAAAAAACAAGCAAGATTGTTTTTCTAATACTGTATCGCCGAACGCCGGCGAGGCGAGGGCGGCCATGTCGAGCCCGAGGAGGAGAAGGTGAGCAAGGCAGAGCGGCAGCAGCAGATGCGCAGCATCATGACGCGCGAGCGGCTGATCCAGTCGACGCTCGATGAGATCTTCGAGGTCGGCTATCACGCCGCCACCACCCAGGAGATCGCCGCCCGGGCCAATGTCTCGCGGGGCGCCTTGCTGCATCATTTCCCAGCGCGGGCCGACATCGTCCTCGCCGCCATGGAGGAACTGCTCGAGGACGGCACTCGGCAGATCAGGGCCGTGGCCGACGAGGTCCAAAGCGGCAAGATCTCGCTCGAGGGGTTCGTCGAGTTCCTGTGGCAGCTCTTCTCGGGCCGGTTCTTCTATCTCTCGCTGGAGATGATCACCGAGGCACGCAACGATCCGGAGCTGTGCGAACGGATGATTCCGGTGGTGAAGCGCTTCCATCAGGTGCTCGACGGCATTTGGTCGGAGTTTTGCGACCCGCAGAAGCGCCCGCCGCAGCAAGCGCGCATCATCCTCAATCTGACGCTTTGCCTGGTTCGCGGCATGGGCGTCCAGACGGTTCTGCGTCCAGACCCGGGCTATTACCGCGAACTCATCGAGGCCTGGAAGGCATTGCTGCCGCAGCTCATCGACGGCCCGACCGGGGATCTCATCTTCGCGGGAGAAAACGGCTCGAGGTGACCAGCGAAGGATCAGCGCTGCGACGACGCTAATCCTGGAGGTGCTTTTGCGCGATCAGCGCGGCTTCGACCCGGCTCTTGAGGCCGAGCTTTGCGAGAATGTTCGAGACGTGAAACTTGGTGGTCTGGATTTGCACCCCCGTCGCCTCGGCGATCTCACGATTGCTGAAGCCGCGCCCGAGCAGGCGTAGCGTGCGGTTTTCCTTCGCTGAAAGCGCTGCGATCTTGGTGATGACGGGGTCGACCTCCTGCTGCCCTCGCATCGCGCTCAGCAGGCGCACGGCCATGTTGGGAGGGACATAGGATTCGCCCCCTGTGATCGCCCTGACGATCGCGATCAGATCCATGGCCGGGACGCCCTTCAAGGCATAGCCCGACGCGCCGGCGTCCAGCGCCTGCAGCACGACGTCTTCTTCCTCCGAGACCGTCAGCATGACCACTTTCACCTGCGGCCATGTCTGGTGAATCCGTCGCGCCGCGGCAATTCCGCCGCCAGGCATCGACACATCGAGCAAGGCGACCTGCGGGGAGAGCCTTCCTACTAGCTCGAAGGCTTCGTCGGCCGACGCACCTTCGCCGACCACCTCCAGGTCACCACTTCCCGAAAAGATCTGCACCAGACCCGCGCGGAAGATCGCGTGATCGTCCACGACAACGATGGATTTTCGTTCACGCAACGAGCAGCCCTCCACTGAGGTCCAGGGTCATCTTGAGCAGATTGCCTCCGTCACCGAGGCGGCGTTTCGTCAATGTTCCGCCAAGGCTCTCGACCCGTTCCTGCAGGCCGTAGAGCCCAATGCCCGCGCTGGGAAGGTCTTTCTCTGCAGACGAAGAGTCGCCTCCGCTGTCGGCCACCGAGACATTCAGGAGCGTTCCGTCCATCCAGCTCCGCACCTCCTGACCTGTTGCCCCGCCATGGCGATAGGCATTGTTGAGCCCTTCCTGGACGAAGCGGAAGACGCAGATCCTGACGGCATGCGACACCGGCTGAGGCAGCTCGGTGGTGGCGAGAGCTACGGATGTTCGCGTGCGCGCTTCGTGTGCCCGCACAGCCCGCTCGATAACCATATGGAGCGGCAGGTCGGCGATCTCGGGAAGGACAAGCCCCTTGGAGATGCTCCTGATCTCGCGCATCGCCTCGTCGAGCGCCGACTGCATAGTCAGCAGGGAGCGATCGCGCGGGGCCTTGCTTCTGGCGTTGCGCGCGTCCTCGATCTTCAGGATCGAGAAGCTGATCAACTGGGCGGGGCCATCATGGAGATCCGCGCCGATCCCGCGGATGAACTGTTCGTTCAGCTCCGCGACCCGCGCCGAGGCGCGCTGCAGCCGGTCGGACAACTGCCGGTTCTCGAGCAGCAGCTGTTCGGTCTCTTCGACGCGCCGCTCAAGGGCCTTCCTTTGTGTCTCGATGGTTCGGCTCCCGCGATGGACGATGCCGAACAGGGCGAGCATGATCGCCGCCGTAACCGCGGCAATGACCAGCCAGCTGCTCCGTCTGAGCGCTGCAAGCTCCTCCCGGAAGGGCTCGGCCTGCTCGTGGATTTCGGCAACGGCAATGATGCGGGAAGAGCCTTCCAGCCGGATCGGGCTGTAGATTTCGAGATAGCGGGTCCTGATGCCCCGAATCACATGCTCGCCTGCACGAGGGTCGGCATGGTCGGCCGTGACCTCGCCCGTCAGCGCCCGCAACAGGCCGTTGGGGCGGTCGAACTGATGGCCGATGATCTGGGGGGTGTTGGAGTAGGCCACGACCCCATCCGGCGTCCAGACCTCGAAATAGGGAAAGCGGCGCTTCACGGCCTCGTCGGCGAACAACTGGTCGAGCCGTGCGATCGCCCCCGCCGACAAGCTCTGGGAGGTGGCAAGCTCCTGAACGGCCGGAGCAACCAGACTCTGCATGAACAAAGCGGTCGAGGCTGCCTTGCTTCTGATCGCCTCACGAGAAACCAGCTCGGTGATCAGATAGCCGGCCACGAGCATGGCGATCTGCATGACGAGGCCACCGGCGATCAGGAACTGCACCGACAGCGTCGCGCGTCGTGGCGCGGCCTTCCCGGCGGGCAAGTGCTGCAACGGCACGCCCGTGATCACGTCACTGCTCTCGAAGTCCTGAACCGGCTTCAGCATATCGCCCGTCGACGTCTCCACGCAGAGATTAGCTCAAACTGATGACTGTGAGATCACCATCTGGCAGCGCGATCCATCAGTATTGCAAGCGAAACCGGCCAAGCGGCCCGGATCACTTCCGCAGTGAACGAAAACTGGTCGAAGGTCTAGTAAGCCAGCTCGCCCCCAGATGCGTCAGCGTCGGTTCAAAGGTCGTCGCGGTGCCACGCCCGTAAGTCGCCGAATATTGGCCGACCTTATCTTCTTCAAATCGACCCCATACCCAGCAATCCTTTTGCTTAACGAAGCGTAATCGGGCGGTTCGTCGGAAATGCCGCATGCAAGGGCGCTCACAGTCCTTCGTGCGGCTCAACGGCAGACGCTCGGTGCGGCAGAAGCAATTCTTGGGTCTTAACGCAGCACCGTGGGCGGAGCGAGGGTATCATGAAGCTCAATACGCACGACCTTGAGTTCATCCTGAAGCAGATCAAGATCGCCGAGGCCCATACGGCCGGGACGCCCTTGACCGAGTTGGTCGATAATCCGCTGGTGCCCTACGGGCTACGCACGGTCGACGGCACCTACAACAACATCATCCCGGGCAGGGAATGGGTCGGGTCGTCCGACCAGACCATGCCGCGCCTGCTCGATCCGGTCTTTCGCCCGGCAGAGAATGGGCCTGGCGGGGCACCGACGAGCTACCAGCAGACCTCCGGGAACGTCTACGACTCCCAGCCTCGTGTGATCTCGAACCTGATTTCAGATCAGACGATCGGCAATCCCGCCACGATCATTTCCGCGCTGACCAATCTTGGGCACGAGGACCCCTATCTGTTCCTGCAGGCGCATGCGGCTGTCTATGAAGCTGCCGTGTTGGCCTATGAGGAATGGGAGACGGCTGACCGCGGCCTCGCGCAGGCGAACGCCAATCTTGCACTTGCGCAACGCGCAATCGGACCAGCGCAGGGTCAGGTCGCTGTGGCACAGGCTGCTTTCGATCTGGCGGTTGCAGAGGGGGGCGATACCGGGCCGGCACTGGCTGCGCTCGCCACCGCGCAGGCAAGTCTCGCCACGGCCGTAGGCAATGCCACTGCTGCCGCGGCGGCCGTCGGCGTCGCAACCGCGACGCTAGCGGCCGAAGTGCAGCAGAAGCACGTCGCCTACGACGCAATGACGGACGCGCTCGGCGTCACGATGCAGGGCGACACCGTCCTTATCCCGAACGTCGCGCCCGATTTGGGCGACACCGCTCCGTTCAACGGGTTCTTCACGCTGTTCGGCCAGTTCTTCGATCATGGGCTTGATCTGGTCAGCAAGGGCGGGAACGGCACGGTCTATATCCCGCTCCAGCCCGACGATCCGCTCTACGTCGCCGGTAGCCCGACCAATTTCATGGTGCTGACGCGCGCGCAGAACCAGCCGGGCGCCGACGGTGTGGTGGGTACCGCCGATGACGTGCGTGAGCATAACAACGAGACGACGCCCTGGATCGATCTGAACCAGGTCTACACCTCGAATCCGTCCCACCAGGTCTTCCTGCGGGAATACGCCATGCTGGACGGCAAGCCCGTCGCGACCGGGCGCATGCTGGAGGGGGCGAATGGCGGCCCTCCGACCTGGGCCGACGTCAAGGAACAGGCTGCGTCCAAGCTCGGCATCCTGCTGACCGATGCGGACGTCCTGCGCGTTCCGGCGATCCTGACCGACCTCTATGGCGAGTTCATTCGGGGGGGCACCGGCTTCCCGCAGTTGGTCACCGGCACCGGCACGGGCTCCGTCGAGGGAAATCCGGGCGCGCTGGCTGTGGCCTCGGACGCCTTGTCGGCTGGCCGCGCCTTCCTGAACGACATTGCCCACACGGCGGTGCCGGGCGGGCTGGTCGATCATGACCGAAACCCGGCAACCGCGCCCGTTCTCGTGCTTGCCGACGATGATACCGTTGCCGGAAACCAGATCGCTCTCAACCAGTTCGGGATTGCGACAACCTATGACGACGAACTTCTCAATGCTCACTTCATCGTCGGCGATGGTCGCGGCAACGAGAATATCGGCCTGACCTCGGTCCACCATACTTTCCACCACGAGCACAATCAGCGCATCGACCAGATCAAGACGCAGTTGCTGACAGGCGAGGGGGCAGACGTCGCGTTCCTGAATGAGTGGCTGCTGACCGATGTCACGGTGATGCCGACATCGCAGGCCGAGATCGATGCGCTGGTCTGGGATGGCGAGCGTCTGTTTCAGGCCGGCCGGTTCTCGACGGAGATGGTCTATCAGCATCTCGTCTTCGAGGAGTTCGCGCGTGCCATCGCACCCGATGTCGATCCCTTCGTGTTCTCCAACACCACAGTGATCGATGCCGGGATCGTCGCCGAATTCGCCCATGTCGTCTATCGCTTCGGGCATTCGATGCTCACCGACACGATCGACATGTTCAAGCTCGATGCGAACGGCAATCCCGTCGCGTCGGACATTGCACTGTTCGACGCCTTCCTGAATCCGATTGCCTTCAATGCTGCCGGTACGACGGCCGAGGCTGCGGCTGCGGCGATCCTGACCGGGATGACCCGGCAGGTCGGAAACGAGATCGACGAGCACATTACCGATGCGCTGCGCAACAATCTCGTCGGCCTGCCGCTCGACCTCGGCGCACTCAACATAGCGCGGGCTCGCGATACCGGCATTCCCTCGCTCAATGAGGCCCGCCGCCAGTTCTACGAGGACACGCATGACAGCCGCGTGAAGCCTTACGAGAGCTGGTACGATTTCGCGCTTTCGATGAAGAATCCGGCCTCGCTGATCAACTTCATCGCAGCCTATGGCACGCATTCCTCCTTGCTCGGCAATCTGACGCTTGAACAAAAGCGGGATGCCGCAACCCTGCTGGTCATGGGCGGGGCCAATGCGCCGGCCGATCGCATCGCGTTCCTGAACGGGACGGGCGCCTGGGCGAATGCCGCCAATGGCGCGACCATCACAGGCCTCGACGCAGTCGATTTCTGGATCGGCGGGCTCGCCGAGAAGAAGATGGCCTTCGGCGCGATGCTGGGGTCGAGCTTCACCTATGTCTTCGAGTACCAGATGGAGCAATTGCAGGCCGGCGACCGGTTCTACTATCTGAGCCGGACCCAGGGCCTGAACCTGCTGAACGAGTTGGAGGCGGATTCCTTCGCGCAACTCCTGATGCGCAACACGGATGCAGGGGCCGAGGGAGCGCCGCATATCAACGGGGCAGCCTTCCAGACGGCCACCTACATCCTCGAGATGGACCCGACCAAGCAGATCACGGGCCTAGGCCTCAACGGCAAGGCGGACCCGACGCATACCAACCCGGTACTGCAGGCCATTAGCCCGATGGTCATCCGCGACAATCCCGCGACGCCTGGCGCCGACAACAATTATCTGCGCTATACCGGCGTCGATCACGTCGTCCTCGGCGGCTCTGCCGGAAACGACATCCTGATCGGCGGCGAGGGGGACGACACGCTCTGGGGTGGGGCGGGCGATGATCGCCTCGAGGGCGGCTATGGCGTCGATCACCTGCATGGTGGAGCCGGCAATGACATCATCACCGACAGCGGCACGGATATCGGCGCAGCCGACGT
The DNA here is from genome assembly GCF_056401655.1 of Allobosea sp. P4_E12. Classification (NCBI taxonomy): domain Bacteria; kingdom Pseudomonadati; phylum Pseudomonadota; class Alphaproteobacteria; order Hyphomicrobiales; family Alloboseaceae; genus Allobosea; species Allobosea sp. P4_E12. The sequence continues at coordinate 204,318 of NZ_JBFUIY010000012.1, forward strand.
CATTCATGGCGACGCCGGCGATGACGTCATCACGCCCGGCAACGGTCTCGACCTGATTTTCGGCGGGGACGGCAGCGACTTCATTTATGGCGGCACCGAGGGCAAGACCGTCTCGGGTGGCCAGGGCAATGACTTCATCCGCGGCGGGACGGGAGGCAGCTTCCTGGCCGGCAACGAGGGGGACGACTGGATCGAGGGCGGGGACAGCTTCGACACCCTGGCCGGCGAAAACTCCGAGCTGTTCTTCAACTCGACGATCATCGGCCATGACGTGCTCAACGGCCGCGGCAACGACAATGATTACGACGCCGAGTCGGGCGACGATATCATGATCCAAGGCGAAGGCGTCGAACGCAATAACGGCATGGCCGGGTTCGACTGGGCGATCCACAAGGGCCACAACGAGGCCGCTGACTCCGACATGGGCATGACCATCTTCCAGAACCAGCAGGACAACATCCTGCGCGATCGGTTCGACCTGGTGGAGGGCCTGTCGGGCTGGAAATACAACGACAAGCTGACCGGGCGCGAAGTCGTCATGGGCGCCTTCGACGAAAACGGCAATGCGACGCAGGTCGACCCCGGTGCGCCTCTCGACTCCTATTCGAGCGCGCTGCTCGAGAAGAACCTCTCGCTGATCGCGGGACTGGAGCGGCTGGTCGCGCATCTCGACCGGACGACTGTGACGGTTGCCGGCAAGACCGAAACCATCGTCATGGACACCTCCGACGCCTCCGACATCCTGCTGGGCGGCGGCGGCAGCGATCTAATCGAAGGCAAGGCCGGCAACGATATCATCGACGGCGACTCCTGGCTGAACGTGCGGATCAGCATCCGCGATGACCAGGGCAATGAACTCGCAACGGTCGACACGCTGTCGGACACGATCACCAATGCGGACCCGTCGGTTGCGCATTGGAACGGGCGGACTCTTCCAGAACTGATGCTCTCCCGTGAGATCATACCAAATCAGCTCAACATCGTTCGCGAAATCCTCGACGGAAACCAGGCCGGCGATATCGACACTGCGGCTTACTGGGATGTCGCGGCCAATTACCTGATCAGCCGCAATGAGGATGGCAGTGTCACTGTCACGCATGTCACCCAGTCCGCAGCGGTGATCGATCCGACCACGGGGCGGGCGCGCCAGTCTGACGGATCCGACCGGCTGTTCAATATCGAGGCGCTGAAGTTCGCGGACCAGACCGTCAGCCTCAACCGGCTCGTGACCGGGGCGCTGACCATCACGGGCACCGAGAACGTGCTGACCGCGGACACCTCTGGCCTCAGCGATGCCGACGGCCTCGGCACCTTCAGCTATGCTTGGCAATCCTCGACGGATGGTGGCGTCACCTGGAACACGATCGCTGGCGCAGCATCTGCCAGTCTGACCGTCTCGGCCGCCCTCACGGGCCAGTTGATCCGGAGCGTCGTGAGCTATGTCGATGCTCGCGGTTTCGCGGAGTTCGCAATCTCCGATGTGACGGCGAAGGTCGGCAGCAACACCAATGGCGCGGTGGTCGAGGTCATCAACGGAACCGCCGACGCCAACCTGCTCAATGGTCGCGGCGGCAACGATACGATCAACGGGCTGGCCGGCAACGACATCATCAATGCCGGGGCCGGGGCCGACACGGTCGATGGCGGGGATGGCAACGACACGATCGATGGCGGTGCGGGCAATGACGTGCTCTCTGGCGGAGCCGGGAATGACACGATCATCGGTGGCGCCGGAAACGACACCCTGACTGGCGGCGCCGGCAACGACACGCTCGACGGCGGCGACGGCACGGCCGATGTTGCGGTCTATGCCGGCCCGATCACCGACTACGACATCGCGCTGGATGGGACCGGCCGGATCGTGGTGACAGGCGCGGCCGAAGGCACCGACACGATCAGCGGTGTCGAGCGCTTCTCGTTCGGCGGGACGACCTACACGCAGGTCGTTGCGGGCACGAACGGTGCCGACGGCGCGCTTCTCGGCGGAGCCGGGTCTCAGCTCATCTTCGGCTTTGCCGGCAATGACACGATCATCGGTGGCGCCGGAAACGATGCCATCCATGCGGGAGCGGGCGACGATATCATCGCCTGGGCCGTCGGCGATGGCCGCGACGTCGTCAATGGCGGAACCGAAGGTTCCGTCGGCGACACCTTCTCGATCACCGGAGCGGTCGGCGCCGAGACATTCCGCGTCTATACCCGCGCCGCCGCCGCCGGCGTTGGCGGGATCGGCTATACCGGAACGGCGGAGATCGTGATCACCCGAAGCGTCGGGGCCGGGGCGGCGACGATCATCGCCGAACTGACCGAGATCGAGGAGATCGTGATCAACGGCGCGCCCGCATCGCCTCCAGGCGGTCCGGTGAACACCACCATCGCCGGTGACACGATCCAGGTCTTTGGCGATTTCACCCAGACCAGCCTCAACCTGAACACCATCACGATCGATGGCACGAGCGGCAACGACACGATCGACATCTCGGCGCTGAGCTCTGCGCATCGCATCGTCTTCAGGTCAAACGGTGGCAATGACACGATCATTGGCTCGCTTCGGGCTCAGGACGTCATCGAGCTGCCGGATGGCGCGACGCTGGCAGACTACGAGGCGACCGATAATGGCGACGGCACGACGACCCTGTCGAATGGCAGCCACTCGATCACCTTCACCGGGGAGATGCCGGTCATCGATGATGGCGACGACGATGATGATGACGATGATGACGACGATGACGACGGCGCCGGCAATGGCGACGATGACGACGACGATGATTGCGGCTGTGACGACGACGATGATGATGACGGGGCTGGCACGGGTACACCGCCTCCCGGTTCGGGCACCAATCCTGGGACGCATGTCGGGACGGGGCTGAGCGATGTCCTGATCGGGGCAGCGGGGGCGGACAACCTGATCGGCCAGGGCGGCGACGATGTCCTGATCGGTGCGGGCGGCGACGACACGATCTCGGCGGGCGATGGCAACGACTTCGTCGATGCCGGGGAGGGCCGTGACGTGGTCTTCGGCGGGGCCGGCGACGACGTGCTGCTTGGCGGGGCTGGCAACGACCTGATCGATGGCGAGGCCGGCAACGACCGGATCTTCGGTGGCACGGGCGACGACCGGATCACGGCCGGGGCCGGCGACGACACTGTGGTGGCGGGTGCGGGCAACGATGTGATCGTGGCTGCGGTCGGTGACGGCAACGACGTCTATTTCGGCGATGACAGCGACGGCGGCACGGGCATCGACACGCTCGACATGTCGGCGATCACGGCGAACCTGACGGTCGATCTCGGCAACGGCCTGCTTGGACGCGGCAGCGCGGTCAGCACGCAAACCGGCAGCGACACGCTCTGGAGCATCGAGAACGTCGCGACCGGTTCGGGCAACGACACGATCACGGCCAGCGCGGCGGTGAACGTGATGGAAGGCGGGGCGGGCAACGACACCTTCCGCTTCGAGAGCAAGGAAGCGGCGGATGGCGACACTATCCTCGATTTCGAGCCTGGCGATAAGCTCGACCTCTCCGGCATCGACGCCAATGGCGCGCTCGCCGGCAACCAGAGCTTCACCTTGACCAACGGCCCGGCCTTCACCGCCACGGCCCAGCTGGTGGTCGCCTACGAGACCCGGGCCGACGGCGACTACACCGTGGTCAAGGGCAATGTCGACGGCGACGCCGATGCCGACTTCCAGATCAACCTGAAGGGCAGCCACACCCTGACCGGCAGCAACTTCAGCTTCTAGAAGCCGCGCCTTTTCGGCCGGCGGGCCCYGTGCCCGCCGGCCGGCACTCCCTTCCTGCACCGCCTTCCTGYCGACTGCTTCTCCTTTTGACGGTTTGCGATCATGGCACCTTCCAAGGCACAGACCTCCGCCCGCAAGCGCGATGCCGCCAGGCTGACGCTCGGCTTCCGCTCSGCCTTCCTCTTCCTGTTYGCGGTCTCGGGGCTGATCAATGTGCTGGCGYTGACCGGCTCATTCTACATGCTGCAGGTCTATGACCGGGCSCTGACCTCGGGCAGCGTCCAGACGCTGGCGGCGCTCTCGGCGCTGGCGATCGGGCTCTATTTGTTCCAGGGCGCCTTCGACGTGATCCGYTCGCAGGTGCTGGTCCGGGTCGGGGCCMGGCTCGACAAGGATATCGCGCCGCTGGCGCACCGGGTGGCGATCGACATGCCGCGCTTCGGCTTTTCGAGCACCGAGGCGCTGGAGCGCGGGCGCGATGTCGACACGGTGCGCGGCTTCCTCGGCAGCCAGGGGCCGGGCGCGCTGTTCGACCTGCCCTGGATCCCGCTCTATCTCGCCTTCGCCTATTTCCTGCACCCCTGGCTCGGCGCGCTGACGCTGGCGGGCGCSGTGGTGCTGACCCTGCTGACGGTGGCGAGCGAGATCCTGACCCGCCGGCTCAACGGCACGACGCGCCAGGCGGCGATCACCCGCGGCGCGATCGCCGATTCCAATGCCCGCAATGCCGAGGTGCTGAAGGCGATGGGCTTTGCCGACCGGGCGGTCGAGCGCTTCAACCTKGCCAACCGYGAGCAYCTGGCGCTGCAGACCAAGGCCAATGACCTCGGCGGCAGCCTGGGCGCGGTCTCGCGCGTGCTGCGCATGATCCTGCAATCGGCGATCCTCGGGATGGGCGCCTATCTGACGATCAAGGGCGAGCTCTCGGCCGGYGCGATCATCGCCTCCTCGGTCGCCTCGTCGCGGGCGCTGGCGCCGGTCGATCTCGCSATCGCCAACTGGAAGTCCTTCGTCGCGGCACGCGCCGCCTTCCAGCGCCTGCGCGAGACGGTGGTGGCGCTGAGCCAGGCKGTGGTGCCGATGCAGCTGCCGGCGCCGGTCGGCGCGCTCAAGGTCGACAAGATCACGGTYGCCGCCCCGGTCTCGGGCCAGGTCCTGCTCAGCGAGGTCGGCTTCGACCTGAAGGCCGGCACGGCGCT